>JBGPPC010000134.1:0-10701 GCA_041488355.1 Gammaproteobacteria bacterium | reverse complement strand
CGACTACACGGCGTATCAGGCCGGCCGCATTTCGCTCAATCCTCTGAATCACATCGACCCCATTGGCACAATACTGGTTCCGGTGGGGCTGTTGATCGTAACGCAGGGGCAGTTTGTGTTCGGCTGGGCGAAACCGGTCCCGGTTAACTTCAGCCAGCTGCGTCAGCCGAAGCGCGACATGCTGTGGGTGGCAGCAGCCGGGCCTGGGGCGAATCTAGCAATGGCGTTGGCATGGGGCTTCATTCTCAGGCTTGCGCTGATGACGCCCGCCAACTATTTCTCGCATCCAATCCAGGCGATGGCGCAATACGGCGTCCGTATCAATTTGATACTGATGGTGCTCAACCTGATTCCGATCCCACCGCTCGACGGCGGACGCATTGCGGTCAGCCTGCTCCCGAACAAGCTGGCCTACCGGTTTGCTATGATTGAGCCCTATGGGCTTATTATCATCGTCGCGCTGCTGGCCACACGGGTCCTTAGCGGCGTCATTGGGGCGGTAGTGGCTGTGTGCCGTGACCTGATCTACGCTGTGTTCGGGCTGTCTTAAACCATCTCCCCACATGTTCCCTGACCGCGTCCTGTCCGGGATGCGCCCGACCGGGGCCTTGCATCTCGGCCACTATCACGGCGTGCTCAAGAACTGGATCAAGCTACAGCACGAGCACCCGTGTCTGTTCTTCGTGGCCGATTGGCACGCGCTGACCACGCACTACGAAGATCCTGAGGTGATCGGTCAGAATGTCTGGGACATGGTCATCGACTGGCTAGCCGCGGGTGTCGACCCATCGCAGGCGACGCTGTTCATCCAGTCGCGGGTGCCCGAGCACGCCGAGCTGCATTTGCTGCTGTCGATGATCACGCCGCTGGGATGGCTGGAGCGGGTCCCGAGCTACAAGGATCAGCAGGAGAAACTGTCCGACCGTGACTTGTCGACCTACGGATTTCTCGGCTACCCGCTGCTCCAGGGCGCCGACATCCTCATTTACCGCGCGACTCTGGTGCCGGTAGGCGAGGACCAGGTACCGCACATCGAGTTCACACGCGAGATTGCGCGGCGCTTCAACCATATCTACGGTCGCGAGCCGGGGTTCGAGGACAGAGCCGAGGCGGCGATCAAGAAGCTGGGCGCTAAACGCAGCAAAGTCTATCGCGAGCTGCGCACTCGCTACCAGGAGCAGGGTGACGGCGAGGCGTTGGAGGCGGGCCGCGCCCTGATCGACGCTGCGCAAAGTCTGTCGATGGGCGACCGGGAGCGGCTGTTCGGGTATCTAGAGGGCGGCGGCAAGATGATCCTGTCGGAGCCCGCTGCGCTGCTGACCGAAGCCTCGAAGATGCCAGGGCTCGATGGCCAGAAGATGTCGAAGTCCTACAACAACACCCTCACGCTGCGCGAGGACGCTGAGAGTGTCGCGCGGAAGATCCGGACCATGCCGACCGATCCGGCGCGCGTGCGGCGCACCGACCCCGGCGACCCCGAGAAATGCCCGGTATGGCAGTTGCACCTGGTGTACTCGGACGAGAAGACCAAGGCGTGGGTGCAACAGGGATGCCGTAGTGCAGGCATCGGCTGCCTCGAGTGCAAGCAGCCGGTGATCGATGCCGTTCTCAAAGAGCAGGAGCCCATGCGTGAGCGCGCTCAGGCCTACATGGAGGATCCGACTCTCGTGCGCAACATCATCGAGGACGGTTGCGACAACGCGCGCAAGATGGCGACCGAAACCATGCGCGATGTGCGGGAGGCGATGGGTCTGGACTACAGCTGAGGCGTCGCCTCTCAGCGATTTTTTGCGCAATAGTCGTTGGTGCTGCCGTTGGCTCCGGCCGCGCTCGCACGCTTAACTTGCCGTGGGCAAGTTAGCCTCCGCCGCAAGCTACCCTTCATCCCTTTTGGCGCATCAGCCGCTGTTGCTCGCGCTGCCAATCCTTATCTTTGATATCTTGACGCTTGTGACTCCGGCCGCGCTTCCGCGCTTAACTTGCCGGTGGCAAGTTAGCCTCCGCCGCAAGCTACCCTTTCAGCCTTTTTGGCGCATCAGCCGCTGTTGCTCGCGCTGCCAATCCTTATCTTTGATATCTTGACGCTTGTCATGCTGTTTTTTGCCTTTGGCCAGGCCCATCTCGAGCTTGATCCAGCCGCCGCGGTAATGAAGATTCAGCGGCACGATCGTATATCCGGCGCGCTCGACCTTGCCGATCAATCTCTTCATCTCCTCGCTGCGCACCAGAAGCTTGCGGGTACGCACAGGATCGGGATGGACGTGGGTGGAGGCGGTGGACAGCGGGCTGATGTGGCAGCCGATGAGAAACAGTTCTTCGTTGCGCACGATGACATAGGCTTCGGCCAGCTGCGCGCGGCCGGCGCGGATCGACTTCACCTCCCAGCCCTCCAGCGCGAGGCCCGCCTCGAAGCGCTCTTCGATGAAGTAGTCGTGAAAGGCTTTGCGGTTTTCGACGATGCTCATTTCTTGGCTGTTCCGCGACTGCGCCGGGGGACAGCGGACGCATGCGGCGGTCGCGATTGTAGCAGTTCGACCGTCAAAATCCGGGGGTCTTGGCGCACGGCGGAGACGCAGTGGCTCTGGTAGAAAAGTCCGTCCTGGTCGCATACCCCGCGGAGCGCATGTACGGGCTGGTCGACGACGTGGAGCGATATCCCGAGTTCCTGCCCTGGTGCGGCGGCACCGAGGTGGAGCTGCGGGATGGGGCGTTGACCCGCGCCGCGATCTTGATCGACTATCACGGCATCAAGCAGAGCTTCAAGACTGAAAACCGGACCCAACCATCCGAGCGCATCGAGATCCGCCTGGTAAGCGGCCCGTTCCACCGCCTGGACGGCCTGTGGCGGTTTACGCCGCTTTCGTCGCAGGCCTGCAAGATCGATTTTCGCCTGCACTACGAATTCTCCAACCGCCTGCTGGAGAAGCTGGTTGGACCAGTCTTCAAGCATATAGCCAACACGTTGCTGGACGCGTTCCTGCGGCGCGCCGAGCAGTTGTATCGCACGTGAGCCGGCGCGAGATCGAAGTCGAGGTGGTGTACGCCCTGCCGTTCGCGCAGGACATCTGCCGCCTGCGCATCCCCGCGGGCACGACCGTGGAGCAGGCCATCGAGCGTGCCGGCGTTGCGGCTCGGCACCCGGAGATCGATCTCAGGAGAGACCGTGCAGCCGTTTATGGACGGCCCGTTTCGCCCGACATGGTCCTGCAGGATCGGGACCGTGTGGAAATCCTGCGCCCGCTCAACGCCGATCCGAAGGAGGTACGGCGGCGGCGCGCTTCGCTCGGCCGGCTATCCCGCTGAATCGTTCACTTGCACCAGCTGTCGGCTGCCTTTCTGGCGCTGACAACCTCCTTGGCAATCTCGTCGTCGCTCATGTACGTCTGCTCGCCGTTGGGACCGGGTCGCGTGATCCGGCCCCCGCGCTCGAGCGACGCCACTTGGGCAGTAGCGCGCTGGCAGTTGCGCTGTTTCTCGTCTGCAGCCTCGTGTTCCTTTTGCGCCTTGGCCTCCGCTTCGGCCGTCTCTACACGGCGCTTGCGAAACTCCATATCCAGCTCGGCCGCTGTCTTGGGCCTGGCCGAAGCATTAGCGCCGGCGGCGGCAGGGGCATCCGCAGCCGCGGACTTGGGCTGCTTGATCGACTCGCTTTTCTTCACGTCGCCCGGGGGCGGCTGATCCGAATAGTGGACCTTGCCATTTTCATCGGTCCACTTATACAGGTCGGCCCAGGCAGGCAGGATGAAAAGGCACAACGCCAGCGGAATGTAACGGATCATCGAGTCACCTCTAGTAGCTCGGAAATGGAAACATCGGGTATGCGGTCTGAGCGATGCCCATACGCGCCTGCTCAATGGCGGTGCCAGCGGCGCGTTGTGCCGCCTCGTAGTCGCCCGTGACAAATGCGCCTCGTGCCTCGCGCAACGCCTCCGCCGCTGTGCTCCAGAGGGCCCTGCGGGCGGCAGCCGCTGCCACAGCGGATTCCGCTTCGGCCAGACTGGACTGCGCGATGCTGCACAGGGGAGGGGTGTCCTGCGGGCAGGCGAGCCGGTCGCCCCCCGGCGTCAAGGCGGCGGCCAGCGTGAGGGATGCCACCGAACTGGCCGAAACAAGTAAAACAAGTCCGCCTTTGCCGGTCATTGAACTCGGATCTCCAGGTGCGCGAATTTGCCATAAAGCTGCTTAACGGCAGCCTCGGGAAAAAGTGCACAGTCGGCCGCAGCCTCAAGCGCCACGCTCGCGTATAATAGTTTTTTTGTGAAGGATCATCAGCATGCGAGTGCTTGAGAAGGCCCTCACCTTCGATGATGTCTCGTTAGTCCCCGCCCATTCCCTGGTCTTGCCCCGTGAAGTCAGCCTGAAGACCCGGCTCACGCGCACCATCGAGTTGAATCTACCGGTCGTCTCTGCTGCGATGGACACCGTTACCGAAGCGCGGCTCGCCATTGCGCTCGCTCAGGAAGGCGGGGTCGGGATCCTGCACAAGAACATGCCGGCCAAATCCCAGGCTGCCGAGGTGGCGAAAGTGAAGCGCTTCGAAAGCGGCGTGGTTAAGGACCCGGTGACTATTCCGCCCACCATGACGGTACGCGAGGTGCTCGAGCTGAAGCGTGCCCACAAGATCTCCGGGTTGCCGGTCGTCGAGGGAGAGCGCGTCGTTGGGATCGTCACCAATCGCGACCTGCGCTTCGAGACCAATCTGGACCAGTCGGTACGCAGCATCATGACGCCGCGGGCGCGTCTCGTCACGGTGAAAGAAGGGGCTCCTCTCGAGGAGGCAATGCAGCTGATGCACAAGCATCGGCTGGAACGTGTGCTGGTGGTCAACGAGGAGTTTCACCTGCGCGGACTGATCACCGTCAAGGATATCTTGAAGTCTTCCGAGCACCCCAATGCATGCAAGGACGAACTGGGCCGGTTGCGTGTCGGGGCCGCCGTCGGCGTGGGCGAAGGAACCGAAGAGCGCGCGACCGCTCTGGTCGAGGCGGGCGTAGACGTACTGGTGGTGGACACCGCACACGGTCACGCGCAAGGTGTGCTCGACCGGGTCAAGTGGGTGAAACGGAATTTCCCGCAGATCCAGGTGATCGGGGGCAACATCGCCACCGCCGCCGGTGCACGATCGCTGATCGATCACGGCGCGGACGGCGTCAAAGTGGGAATCGGCCCGGGCTCCATCTGCACCACGCGCATCGTGGCGGGCGTGGGTGTACCACAGATCACCGCGGTCCAGAACGTCGCATCGGTCTTGCGCGGCACGGATGTCCCGATGATCGCGGATGGTGGTATCCGCTATTCGGGCGACATCGCCAAGGCGCTGGCGGCGGGCGCCGACTCCGTCATGCTCGGTGGACTGTTCGCCGGTACGGAGGAAGCGCCGGGTGAAATCGAGCTTTACCAGGGGCGCTCGTACAAATCGTACCGCGGGATGGGCTCGCTCGGGGCCATGCAGCAGGGATCCAGCGACCGCTACTTTCAGGATGACGAGGACAGCGCGGAGAAACTAGTCCCTGAGGGCGTAGAGGGGCGGGTTCCGTATAAGGGCAGCGTCGTGGCCGTGATCCAGCAACTCATGGGAGGGGTGCGCTCGGCCATGGGTTACGTAGGCTGCGAGAGCATAGCCGACATGAAGCAGCGCGCCGAATTCGTCGAGATCACCGCTGCCGGCGTACGCGAATCGCACGTCCACGACGTTCAGATCGTCAAGGAAGCCCCCAACTATCGGGTCGAATGATCGACGCCCGGAGTAGAGACCACCAAAGTCGGCAGGGCCTTGTCTCTAAGCCCCAGCCCGGCACACGGATGCACGACAAAGTCCTGATCCTCGATTTCGGCGCGCAGTACACCCAGTTGATCGCCCGCCGTGTGCGGGAGAGTCAGGTGTACTGCGAGATCCATCCTCACGATGTATCCGACCAGTTCGTGCGGGACTTCGCCCCGAAGGGGATCATCCTCTCCGGCGGGCCGGCCTCGGTCTACGAAGCCAGAACGCCACGAGCGCCCCAGTCGTCGTTCGATCTGGGTGTGCCCGTACTCGGCATCTGCTATGGCATGCAGACCATGGCTGCCCAGCTGGGCGGCGAAGTGGAGAGCGGCACGGTGCGCGAGTTCGGCTATGCCGAGGTGCGTGCCCGCGGGCACTCGATGCTGCTGGACGGCGTTCGGGACAGAGTCAACGGCGAGGGTCACGGCTTGCTGGACGTGTGGATGAGCCATGGCGACAAAGTCACCGGCCTGCCTCCGGGGTTCAAGGTCATAGCCAGCAATGCGGCCACGCCCATCGCGGGGATGGCGGACGAGTCGCGCAAACTATATGGGGTGCAGTTCCATCCCGAGGTCACGCACACCCTCCAGGGACGCGCTATCTTCGAGCGGTTCTTGCATGTGGTGTGTGGGCTCGGAGCCGACTGGAACATGCCCGACTATCTCGAGGAGGCGGTCGCGCGCATCCGTTCCCAAGTCGGGGTGGAGGAGGTGATCCTCGGCCTCTCCGGGGGGGTAGATTCGGCGGTGGCAGGAGCGCTGATTCATCGCGCGATCGGGGATCGGCTGACCTGCGTGTTCGTCGACACCGGGCTGCTGCGTCTCAACGAGGCAGAGCAGGTGATGCAGACCTTCGCCAGCCACCTCGGGGTGAAGGTCGTGCATGTGGACGCCGCGTCCCAGTTCATGTCCGCGCTGGAGGGCGTTGCGGATCCCGAGCAAAAGCGCAAGATCATCGGACGCGAATTCGTGGAGGTGTTCCAGCGCGAGGCCGCGAAAGTGAGCAACGCCAGCTGGCTGGCTCAGGGCACCATCTATCCCGACGTGATCGAGTCAGCGGGTGGGAACACCAAGAAGGCGACCACGATCAAGTCGCACCACAATGTCGGCGGTCTGCCCGAAACGCTGCGGCTTAAGCTGCTCGAGCCGCTGCGAGAGTTGTTCAAAGACGAGGTGCGCGAGCTGGGCCTCGCGCTGGGGCTTCCGCACGGCATGATCTATCGGCATCCTTTCCCGGGACCCGGGCTAGGTGTCCGCATTCTGGGCGAAATAAAACCCCGATATGCGGAGCTGCTCAGGCGTGCCGATGCGATCTTCATCGAAGAACTGCGCGCCGCGGGTTGGTACGAGAAGACATCTCAGGCGTTCGCGGTATTCTTGCCCGTACGCTCCGTGGGTGTGATGGGCGACGGCCGTACGTATGAATACGTTGTGGCGCTGCGCGCGGTGCAGACCGAGGATTTCATGACGGCAGATTGGGCCGAGCTCCCCTATGAGCTTCTGTCCAAGGTTTCCAACCGGATCATCAACGAGGTCCGAGGTATCAACCGCGTGGTGTACGACGTCTCCGGCAAGCCTCCTGCAACGATCGAGTGGGAATGACGGCCGAGCGGAACATCGCGTCCGACAGTGTGAGACAAGCGCAGCAGGATGTGGCCTTCATGCGCCGAGCGCTCGAGCTGGCCCAACGCGCCGGCGAGGCAGGAGAGGTTCCGGTCGGGGCCGTGCTGGTGGTCGATGGAGCCGTGGTCGGCGAGGGACACAACCTGCCGATCTCGAGTTGCGATCCGACCGCTCACGCCGAGATCCAGGCGTTGCGCGCAGCAGCGCAGCGCGCCCGCAACTATCGCTTGCCGGGCTCCGTGCTGTACGTAACCCTCGAACCTTGCGTCATGTGTGCCGGGGCGCTGATGCATGCCAGGGTAGCGCGCGTGGTGTTCGGCGCACCCGATCCCAAGACCGGCGCTTGCGGGAGCATCCTCAACCTCTTCGCCGACGCCCGCCTCAATCACCACACCGAAGTCGACGGAGGCCTACTCGCGGAGGAGTGCGGTGAACTGGTGCGCGCCTTCTTCAGCGCGCGCCGCTCGTCTTCGGCATAGGCCGATCCCACGGCTTGAGTCTCGGTCCTTTGGCGGGACCGTCGCAACGGGGCCCATGCCCGGAGCATCCGGGACCTCCCAGGGCCGGTTCGAGTCCATTGTGCGCTGCGGCAGATTGGGCTACATTGCCAGGTTTTGCAGCACAACAAAATTGAGAAAGGATCGACATGCGGCTGGCAGATAAAGTTTCCATAATTACGGGTGCGGGGCGGGGCATCGGACACGCCACTGCGCTCAAGTTCGCGCGCGAAGGCGCACGGGTCATCGTCTGTGACGTGGACCGAGTCACGGTCGATCAGACAGTCGCCGCGATTCGCGATATGGGTGGCGATGCGCACGGGTTTCTCGTGGACGTGACTGACCGCGCATCGATTCAAGCCATGGTCGAGGCGGTAATGCAGCGCTACGGCCGGATCGACGTGCTGATCAACAACGCGGGCATCGTGCAGGACGCGCAGCTCGTGCGCATGACCGAGGACCAGTTCGATCGGGTCATCGACGTCAACTTGAAGGGCACCTGGAACTGCACCAAAGCGGTGGCTGACATCATGGTGGCGCAGAGCTCCGGGGTCATTCTGAATGCGTCGTCAGTCGTAGGCCTGTACGGCAATTTCGGCCAAACCAACTACGCGGCCAGCAAGTTCGGCGTGATCGGCATGGCCAAGACCTGGGCGCGCGAGCTGGGGCGCAAGGGCGTGCGCGCCAACGCGGTGTGCCCGGGATTCGTAGAAACCACAATCCTGAGCTCGATCCCGGAGAAAGTGCTTAAGGCGCTCAGGGACAGGGTACCCCTGGGCCGGCTGGCACAGCCTGAGGACATCGCCAACACCTACGCGTTTCTAGCCTCGGACGAGGCGAGCTACATCAACGGCGCCGTGATCGAAGTTTCGGGCGGCGCAACGATCTAGCTAAATAGCGCCTTCAGTTTCACGCGATCGGGGCGGTGCACGACGCCGCGCTCGGTGATCAGCGCAGTGACGAGTTGCGCCGGGGTCACATCAAACGCCGGGTTGCGGACCCGCACGCCCTGCGGAGCCCAGCGGGTATCGCCGAAGCCAGTCATCTCCTCGGGCCCACGCTCTTCGATCGGGATCAGACCCCCGTGGTCGAGCGAGAGGTCGATAGTGGATAGCGGGCACGCGACGTAGAACGGGATGCCGTGGCGTTGCGCCAGCGCGGCCAACGGATAGGTGCCAATCTTGTTGGCCGTGTCGCCGTTGGCTGCGACGCGGTCCGCGCCGACGATCACCAGGTCCACTTCCCCGCGGCTCATCAGCAGGGCGCCCGCGCCGTCCGCAATCAGCGTGACGGGGATGCGATCCTGCATCAGTTCCCAGCACGTCAGTCGCGCACCCTGCAGAAACGGACGCGTCTCATCCGCCAGCACGCTCACCCGTTTTCCGCTTTCGGCCGCGGAGCGGATCACTCCGAGCGCGGTGCCATGACCTGCCGTAGCCAGCGCGCCGGCGTTGCAATGGGTCAGGACCCGGGCCCCGTCCGGAACCAGTGGCGCCCCATGTGCACCCATGGCGCGGTTCGTCGCGATGTCTTGATCGCGAATCGCATGAGCCTCAGCCAGCAGCGCGTTCGCGATGGCGCGCGGCTCCTCTGCGGCAAGCGCGACGCTAAGGCGCCGCTGGCGCGCCAGCGCCCAGCTCAAGTTCACGGCCGTCGGGCGGCTCGCGCCGAGAAGCTGGAATGCTGCTTCCAGGCCCTTCGGAAAGTCCGCGTGCCCGGTGGAAACCAGGCGCAGCGCTGCCAGTGCGACGCCATAGGCGGCCGCGCACCCGATTGCGGGCGCTCCCCGAACCACCATGCTGCGGATCGCCTCCGCCACGCCCTCGGCGTTGTCATAGCGGCGGTACTCCACGCGCATGGGCAGTACGCGTTGGTCGATCATCTCCAGCGTCCCGTCGCGCCAACGCAGCGTTTCCACTTTGCCCGTGGCCTCCGGGTCAAACGGCTCTGTTCGATTCATCCGAGAAATTGCGCGCAGGACATGGGTGCAGGTATGGCACTGTCAGCCATTATAATCGCCGGCATGAGCTCTTCCTTTCGCGTCCGTCGCGCTGACTGGGAGCACGACCACGAACACCTGCGGCGCATCCGGGAGGTGGTCTTCGTCCGCGAGCAGCACGTTCCGTCCGCACTCGAATGGGACGGGTCCGACGCGAGTTGCCTGCACGTGCTGGCCGAAGACAGGGATGGCTTGCCGATCGGGACCGGCCGGCTGTTGCCCGACGGGCACATCGGGCGGATGGCGGTACTCGCCACTTGGCGCGGGGGTGGTGTTGGCAGCGCTATCCTGACCGAACTCGTGCGCTGGGCCGCAGAGCGGGGAATGACGGAAGTCGTGCTCAACGCTCAAACCCATGCCCTGGGGTTCTATCAGCGCCACGGTTTCTTCGCCGAGGGGGCGGTGTTTCTCGACGCCGGGATCGACCATCTGCGCATGCGGCGCGTGCTCCATCAGACGAACATCCAGGTATCCAGCGCGGCGGACCCCGCGGCCCGAAGCTGAAGGGTGCGCGTCTCGGGCGCTGGGCCGTCGGGCGCGAAGTTGCGCTCCATGAGAGTCAGTTTCCCGGAGCGCTCCATCAGGACTACGGTAGACGCCCGCGTGCCGTAACCGGGGGCGCGGATGAAGATGGTCGCGAGCTGGCGCTCCCATTCCGGATTGACGCCGGTGTGCGGCAGGTCTTCCTCCGCGGCGGGCTGCGTATTGGCCAGCGCGTCGAACAAGCCGGGGGCGAGATCTCCAGGTTGGTTCGCGAGCAAACGTTGCACCGCTGCCTTGCCGCGCTCGACCTTCGGCCAGGGGGTATTCAACAGGTGG
>JBGPPC010000133.1:0-10792 GCA_041488355.1 Gammaproteobacteria bacterium | reverse complement strand
AGCCGCCCACGTGCTGCGACAGATGACGCGGAAAGCCAACGATGATGTCCACCAGCGCGATCAGCCGCTGGATCACCGGATTGTCGGGATCGAAGCCGGCCTCGCGCAGCCTCTCCGGCCGCACGCGCCGGCCGTCCCACCAGGCCAGGCCCTTGGCCAGTCTGTCCACCTGAGCGAGGTCCAGCCCCAACGCCTTGCCCACGTTGCGCAACGCGCTCTTGGGACGGTAGGTGATGACGGTGGCAGCCAACGCTGCGCGGTCGCGACTGTATTTGCGGTAGATATATTGAATGACCTCCTCGCGCCGCTCGTGCTCGAAGTCCACGTCGATGTCCGGCGGCTCGTTGCGCTCTTTCGAGATGAACCGTTCAAACAACATCTGCATGCGCGCCGGGTCCACCTCGGTGATGCCGAGGCAATAGCACACGGCGGAATTGGCGGCCGAGCCACGCCCCTGGCACAGGATTCCCTCGTTGCGTGCGAAGCGGACGACATCGTAGACGGTCAGAAAATAAGGCTCGTACTGCAGCTCGGCGATGAGAGATAACTCGTGCTCGACCAGTGTGCGGGCCTTGGCGATATCGACTTGTTGGTTGACGGTGAATCGACTGCCCCAACCATGAAAAGACCGTGACTCGTGACTCGTGATTCGTGATTCGTGTTTTCCGATTCTAGACTCCTGACTTCCGGCCTCTGTTGTCAGCTCACATCCGAACCGCCAGCGGAATCCTTCTTCCGCGAGTTTGCGCAGCCAGCCTGCCGGCGTTTCGCCGGCAGGCACCAGCTCTTCGGGGTACTCGTAGCGCAGGCTGTCCAGCGAGAAATGGCAGCGCTCGGCGACGCTCAGCGTTTCGATCAACAGCTCGGGCGGGTAAATGCGCGCCAGACGCTCGCGCCGCCGCAGATGGCGCTCGCCGCTGGGAAGCAACGCATGGCCGGCGCTTGCAACCGAGCACCTCAATCGGATGGCGGTGAGTGTGTCCTGCAGCACGCGGCGCGCACGCAAGTGCATGTGCACATCGCCTGCGGCGACGAGCGGCAGGCCGCTGTCTCGAGACAAACGATCGAGTCGGTCGAGCCAAGCGCGATCGTCGGCCCCGCACAGCAGCTCCGCCGCGATCCATGCGTTGCCCGGGAAGCGTTCGCCGAGCCAGCGCGCGTCGTCGAGGCTCGGTGTCGTCGTCGGCAGCAGCAGAGCAAGACAGCCGAGTAGGCCACGCTCGAGATCGGCGCGGGTGAGCCGGTATTCCCCCTTGCGCGCCTGGCGTCGGCCGCGGGTGATCAACTCCGAGAGATTACCGTAGCCCTCACGATCGGTAGCCAGCAGCACGATGCGTAGCGCAGGAATCTCCCTCTCCCCTTGCGGGAGAGGGGAGGGGTGAGGGGGCAACGTGAACTCCGCCCCCACAATCAGCTTTAACCCGCGTTCCTTCGCCGCCACATGCGCGCGCACCACGCCGGCCAGCGAGCCCTCGTCGGTGATGGCAAGCGCGGAATAGCCGAGCTGTGCAGCGCGCTCCACCAGCTCTTCCGGGTGCGAGGCCCCGCGCAGAAAAGTGAAGTTGGTCAGACAATGCAGCTCGGCGTAGGAGGGAAACATGCGCTGGACGCGAGAAGTGAGCCTGGGGGTTTTAAAGATGCTGTTCAAAAAATAGCGGATGGGTTTGCCCCGTGTGCTGAGCGGCCCTGGGCTGTAAACTAAACTATCGCTACCTCACCCGAGATCTTCGGAGGAGAACGCCGTGCCCGATTCAGCCGTCGATTCGAACCCCAAAGTGCGCGGCGTCTGCCCGCACGACTGCCCTGACACCTGCACCTGGGAGGTGACGGTGCGCGATGGCGTCGCCACTCAGCTGGTGGGCGACGACGGCCATCCTTTCACCCGCGGCGGGCTGTGCGCGAAGGTTGCTCACTACCTCGAGCGCGTCTACAGTCCGGATCGCGTTCTCTACCCATTGCGGCGTAGCGGACCAAAAAGCTCCGCAACTTTCGAACGCGTGAGCTGGGACGAAGCGCTGGAAGACATCGCACGGCGCTTGCACGGGATCATCGACCAGCATGGCGCCAGCGCCATCCTCCCCTACAGCTATCTCGGCACCCAGGGCCTGATCCAGAGCAACAGCCTGAGCGCGCGCTTCTTCGCCCGGCTTGGCGCGACGCGGCTGGAGCGCGCCATCTGCGGCGGGGCCTCCGGCGCCGGGCTGATGGCGAGCAACGGCACCGGCGCTGGCATGCTGCCGGAACATATCGCCCACAGCCGTTTCATCATCCTGTGGGGCACCAACACCATCGTCACCAACCTGCACTTGTGGCACTTTATCCGCGAAGCGCGCCGCAATGGCGCGCGGCTGGTGGTGATCGACCCCCTGAAGACGCGCACCGCGACCGAGGCCGATCTGCATATCCAGCCGATGCCGGGCACCGATGCGGCGCTGGCGCTCGGCATGATGCACGTGATCGTCAAGGATGGGTTGTACGACGCAGACTATGTAAGTAACTACACGACCGGCTTCGACGCGCTGCGTGAGCGTGTAACCGACTACACGCCCGAGCGCGTGGCTGAAATCACGGGCATCGACGCTGCGCAGATCGTGGCGCTGGCGCGGGATTACGCCACGACACGCCCCGCGTGTATCCGCACATTGGTCGGCATGGAGCATCACGCTTTTGGAGCCATGACGTTCCGTACTATCGGTTGTCTCTCCGCGCTGGTGGGAGCCTGGAGGGAGCTCGGTGGCGGGCACCTCCATATGACGGCAGCGCTGCACTTTACGGCGCTCAACGTCCCCGCAGTGCGCATGCCGCAGTTGGAAGACGTATCCATTCGCTCCGTTAACATGGCACAGCTCGGTCAGGCGCTTACTACGCTTAGTCCTCCGGTGCGCGCGCTGATCGTATTCAACAGTAATCCGGCCGCCATTGCGCCCAATCAGCAGCGTGTGCTCGAGGGCCTGCGGCGGGACGATCTGTTCACCGTCGTCCTCGAGCAGTTCATGACCGATACCGCCCGGCATGCCGACTACGTGCTTCCGGCCACGACGCAGATCGAGCACCTGGATCTGTTGTGGTCCTGGGGGCACACCTATCTGGCGTTGAACCGGCCGGCCGTCGCCCCGGTGGGCGAAGCGCTCCCCAACAATGAAATTTTTCGCAGGCTGGCGGCCGCGCTCGGCATGAGCGAGTCGTATCTGTTCGACTCCGACGAGCAATTGATCCGAGCTGCGCTCTCCGGCGGGCACCCGTGGCTCGAAGGCATTACCTACGAGCGGTTGTGGGAGCAGGGCTGGGCAGAGCTGAATCTTCCGCCCGACTGGAAACGCTTTGCGGCGGGTGGCTTCCCGACTGCCTCCGGGAAGTGCGAGTTGTATTCGACGGATCTCGCTGCCAAGGGCTTCGATCCGCTGCCCGCATATCAGCCGGCGCGCGAAGGTCCACGCGGCGATCCGGCTCTGGCGTCGCGTTACCCTCTGGTTCTGATGACCGCCAAGTCCGAGCTGCACTTTCTCAATTCCAGTTACGCCAACCTGCCCAGGCAACTGCGAGCAGCGCGCGAACCGTTGCTCGACATCCATCCTCGCGACGCCCAGGCGCGCAACGTTTCGGATGGGAGCAAGATCCGTGTGTTCAATGACAGAGGCGTGGTCCAGGTGCGGGCTCGGGTCGGCGATCGCGTGCGGCCCGGTGTGGTATCGCTGCCTTCGGGCTGGTGGGCTTCGCTCAGCCCGGGCGGTACGTCGGCCAACACGCTTACGGCCGATGGGCTCAGTGACTGGGGCGGCGGTGGCGATTTTCATGACACGTTGGTCGAAGTGGCCGGTTTGCAATAACGTAGGGAGGCTCTGATCAAGCGAACATGCCCTGCAGGAACCAAGCTTTGTCTGCATTGCGCTCTCGAAACACCCAGAACGCTCCGCCTGCAGCATCACACGCGATGAAGTAGTCGCGCAGCACGTCTTTTCCATCCCACCATCCACTCTCGATCCGCTCCGGCCCCGCGAGCAGCGTGAGCGTCGTTCCCAGCACCGGCAGTTCGCCTTCGCCTCTCAGCCGCTGCGGCGGCTCCATCAGCCACAGCGGGCGCTTGGCGCGCTCATCGCTTGCCGTGCCATTGCCCGGCTCGCAGCAGCGCCAGGCCAGCTCGGGCCGATGGTCGGGATGACTCGCGATGCTGTACACCGACTCCGAGCCCAGGCGGGCGCGCAGGTGCTCGATGATCAGCCAGCGCTCTTCCTCGGGCAGACGGTCCTCCGGAAACAGCGAGAGATTGCGCGAGCCGAGCGGCCGGGTTTCCGCGCTCTCCAGCGCAATGGCTTCCACGCGGTCGGGCAGGGTGACTGTCGATAGCCGCTCGCGCAGCAGCGTGAGGATGCGGTGCGGATCGCGGCTGGGCACCGAGAAGCCCAGCGTCACGATCGTCGGTCGGTGGTCTGCGTGGCGCAGCACGAGCTTGAGCCGTGTGATCCCCGTCTGCTTCATGCGCAGATATCCAGCCAACTCCTGGATCAGGCGATTGGTGGCGAACAGCAGCGGTTCGGTTTCCTGTACCGGCGCAGGTAGAGCCAGTCGCGCCCTGTAGCGAGAGGGCGCAATCCAAGGTGCTCGCGGATCAGGCAGGCGACCCAGTGCGCGATCCAGTTCGTCCAACAGGGCTTGGCCGAAGCGACGCGCCAACCCGTCGCGCGGTAGTGCCAGACACTCACCGACGGTATGCACGCCCATGAGGGCGAGCATGCGGATGATGTCCTCGGGCTGATCGAGCAGGCAAAGCGGGAGTCCCGAGAGCGCGGCTTCCAGAGTTGCGATATCGGTAATCGTCGAGCCGATTGCGGCGCGGGCCAGCAGTCGCGCGGCGGTTGGCGTGGGTGCTGCAGCGATGGCCGCCGTGTACCCCAGATTGGCCAGATCCTGGCTGAGATGCAGCAGCAGCGGCCGCAATCCTCCGAACAACCGCAAGCTGCCTTCGATTTCCAGCAGCAGAGCATCGGGCTGCGCGAGACTCACCATCGAGGTGAACTGGCCGGCCCAGGCGGCTGCCCCTTCGAGGGCTTTCATCTCGGACGCGGGGTCGCGCGGGTGCTGGTGGAGTTCGGGCACCAAGGCGATGGCGGCGGAAACCGTCATGCCCGGAGCGATGCCGTGGCGGCGCGCCGGAGCGTTACAGGAGAGAACTTCCGGTCGGTTACCGCCGGTGGTTATGATCGTTGGGCCGGCCGAAGGGCTCGCGCGCAACGTAAGTTGCAGAGAAAAGTCGGGGAAGTGCAGGCAGGCCCAGAGCATACACGGCAACCAGAAACTACGACGCGAGCGCCCACCGGCTTGCGTTGACCGCCCTGTCACGCAAAACCATGTGGGACTCGTCGGTAACGGAGCGGGTGAGTTGAGAGCTTGCGAGACGCACTCGCCGTCTTCAGGTCAGGCTCGGGACAGGGGAGGCTTGGACACTCAACATTCAGCGAAAGCGGTGGCGCCCAGCCGCCGCCCCGGCGCTTGAGGATCTGCAGCTCGAGTCTGCTGCGGTTAGCCGCCAGTTGTATGCGAAGCGGTGCTGGCGAAGGATGAGCAACATTGCGCGTCGAGCCGAACACCACGCCCAGACTCTTGCCTTCCTCGGCGGCGAGTTGCAAGCGGCGCAGCGGCGTTCGCTGGCCGGAGCCGGGCCACGCCAGCACCGCTGCGCAACTGCCCGAACGCAAACAGCGCTCCGCTGCCCATAGGCTCTCGCCATCTGATTTGGTCTCGACGACTACCAGGCGCGAGAGATTTACGCCCAGCGATTCGAACCCCGGTGCGAAAGGCCGGTGTGGTGGCGCCACCAGCACCAGCCATTTGTCATCCTTTGAGAGTCGAGCAAGTGCCGGCAGAAGCAGGCGCAGTTCGCCTATGCCACGTTGATTGGTGAGCAGCTCGGTGAGCGCAGCCCTGGGCCACCCGCCCCCAGGGAGTTGGGCATCCAGCTCAGAAAAGCCAGTGGGAATGCTCTCGACCGCAACCTTGGCGTACTGATCGCCGCGCCAGATGGCGGGGTTGCTGAGGACGATGTCGAGAGCAGAAGGCATGACCGTGACGTGCGAGGCGCGAAGCAGAGTGGCAAGCGGACCCTCTCCTGCCAGGAAGAGGGAGATCAATATAGCGGTGGATGGGAGATTCTCCCGCTACATCATCCGCGCGCTGTCGGACACGCCGCTCGTGTTCCCGCCGCGCCCCTTAATCGGATAGCGCATGGTTCCGCTTTGCGGAGCCAAGATCTTTCCCAGCTTCACAAGTCGGGCTTCGATCGCGACGCGGCTGCGCTTGTGTTCCTGAGCCAGATCGAGGATGGTCTTGCCCGACTCGAAGGCGTGGCCCAACTGCGCTTCTTCTTCATCCGACCATGGTCGTCCCGCATTTTCGGGCTGGTTCTTCTGCGTCGCGCTGCGTTCCCCCGCTTGCGCGGGGTTTGACAAGGCCTGGATGGCGTAATAGAGCGCGCGGACCGTGTCCGAATCCTGATACGGGCTGCCGGCGGGAAACCGCTCGCTCGTGTTGGGGTCGATGCCATCCGCCAAGGTTTTGAGGATGCCGAGTGCTTTATCGCGTTCCATGCTGTTTCCTCCTCACAATGATTTGCCGTTCCGAATGATGCCAACGCCGAGGCCTTCGATGGCGAAGAAGTCGCGCTTGAGATCCACCAGAATGGGATCGAAGTCGGGGTTCTCAGGCAGCAGCTGCACCTGGTTACCCTGACGCTTGAAGCGCTTGACCGTGACCTCGTTGCCGAGCCGCGCCACCACGATCTGACCCGAGCGCGCTTCCGACGTGCGGTGCACGGCCAGCAGATCCCCTTCCAGGATGCCGGCGTCGCGCATGCTCATGCCCCGTACCTTCAATAAATAGTCGGCGCGCGGATTGAACAGAGCCGGGTCGAGCTGGTAGCGGCTCTGAATATGCTGCTCTGCCAGGATCGGACTGCCCGCAGCCACGCGACCCACCACCGGGAGGCCCTGATTCTCCCGCAGGCGAATGCCGCGGGAGGCGCCGGGCAGCATCTCGATATAGCCCTTGCGCTCCAGGGCTCTGAGATGGTCTTCGGCGGCATTGGCGGAGCGGAAGCCCAGCTGCGCAGCAATCTCCGCGCGGGTGGGTGGAAAGCCGGTGGCCTGAAGAAAATCGGCGATCAGTTGCAGCACTTCGGCCTGACGTGCGGTCAATTCATCCATGGTCCCTCCCGGTTACTGTGATTATATACAGCTATCGAGGATTTGCAAGAGGCCGGACCAAAATGCCGCATCCCCGTCCGACGCGTTCCGCCGTTTGGCTCGATCTTGTTCTTAAACTTCCATCACTTACTTCTCCCTTACGTCCCGAAGCTTTTCGCTGCACCCGAGTCGTGCACCACACCTGCGCGCCGGCACTGTTTCGGTGCGATGCACTTCTTCCACGCCTGCATTCACAGCTCGGGTTGCATCAATGAAAGCAGAGCAACAGCATGAACTAACGGCAAAAAGGATGACACCGGGGTGGCTCTGAAATCGCTCGGCACGCTTGTTGCGGAACGGCTGCTCCGTAAGAAGGAGGAGCTCGAGTTCGCACGCGCAGGGCCCGATGTCCGTGCCGCGCAGGACCGAGCGTGGACTGTATTTGTTCGTCAACCTGACAGGGGGATCGCTCAATGCAAAGACGTCAATTTCTAAAAACCTCGGCCGGGCTGGTAGCCGCTACCTATGCGCCCTGGTCGACCAACGTATTCGCCGCCGACAACACACCGATCAAGGTGGGTGTGCTGCACTCGCTGTCCGGAACCATGGCAATCAGCGAGACCGCGCTGAAGAACACCGCGCTCATGACCTTCGAAGAGATCAACGCCAAAGGCGGCGTGATGGGTCGCAAGATCGAGCCCGTGGTGGTCGATCCTGCTTCCAACTGGCCGCTGTTCGCCGAGAAGGCTCGCCAGCTCATCACCCAGGACAAAGTCGCAGTGGTGTTCGGCTGCTGGACCTCGGTGTCGCGCAAGTCGGTTCTGCCCGTCTTCGAGGAGCTGAACGGGTTGCTGTTCTATCCGGTCCAGTACGAAGGCGAGGAGTTGTCGCAGAACGTCTTCTACACCGGTGCCGCGCCTAATCAACAGGCCATCCCGGCTGTCGAGTATTTGATGGGCGATGAAGGTGGGGCGGCCAAGCGCTGGTTCCTGCTGGGAACCGACTACGTTTATCCGCGCACGACGAACAAGATCTTGCGCGCCTTTCTCAAGTCCAAAAAGGTCGACGAAAAGGATATCGAGGAAATCTACACGCCGTTCGGCCACAGCGACTACCAGACCATCGTCGGCAACGTCAAGAAGTTCGCCGCGGGCGGCAAGACGGCGGTGGTGTCCACGATCAACGGCGATTCCAACGTGCCTTTCTACAAGGAACTGGGCAACCAGGGGTTGAAGGCGACCGACGTTCCGGTGGTGGCCTTCTCGGTGGGCGAAGAGGAACTGCGTGGTATCGACACGAAGCCTCTTGTGGGCCATCTGGCTGCGTGGAATTACTTCGAGTCGGTCAAGAATCCGGTGAACGACAAGTTTATCGCCGCCTATAAGGGCTGGGCCAAGGCGAATAGCGTCCCCAACCTCGACACGGTGGTGACGAACGATCCGATGGAAGCGACCTACGTCGGAATCCACATGTGGGCGCAGGGGGTGGAGAAGGCGAAGTCGATCGCGGTGGACAAGGTGCGTCCGGCCGTGTGCGGGCAGACCTTCAAGGCGCCGTGCGGCTTCACGCTGAAGATGGATGAGACCAACCATCACCTGTGGAAGCCGGTGATGATCGGCGAGATCCAGGCGAACGGCCAGTTCAACGTGGTGTGGAAGACCAAGACTACCATCCGTGCCCAGCCGTGGAGCCCGTTTGTCCCCGGCAACGAGAAAAAGCAGAACGTGTAGGTAGGCGCCTGCATGGGGGCAGCAGGGCTGGCCGGCGGCCGGCCCTGCCTCGCCTCGACCTGGGGCCATGGAGCTTCGGGCTTTCGTACCCAACCCTGGTAGAGATCCGTTGAGCTCTTCGTTGACATCAGCGCTGCTGGCGTTGCTGGTGGTGGGGCTGCTAGCGTTTGCCCCCAAGACGTGGGCGCTGGATGCGGACATCGTCAAGAAACTGGCCAGCGACGACGCTTCGGCCAAGGTAGAGGCTATAGCCCAATTGGCGAGCGCGGCTGACCCGGCGGCGTTGCCTGTGCTGGAAGCGCTGCGCGACGGCACTCTAAACGTGGCGCCTGACGGCCGCATCGTTGTTCTCGAAGGTAAGGTCGCGAAAGATGCGGCCACGGGCGAGGCCCTGGCCTCGATCCCGGAAAGTCTCGAGCCAGTCGGACTCAACAATCGTGTGCGTGGCGCGCTGCAATCAGCGCTATCCGCATTCGCCCTGTTCTCTTCAGATCGCGAGACGCGTCTCAAGGCTGCGCGCGGAATGGAGAGCTCCACTTCCGACTCGCTGCTGCCGATGCTGAGCAAAGCGCTGGAGAAGGAGTCCGATCCTCAGATCCGCGCGAGCCTGGAGCAGACGCGAGCCGGTATCGCCATCAAGAGTCGCGATCCTGCGCTGCGCCTGGCCGCGGTCAAAGTGCTCAGCGAGAGCAACCAGCAGCGAACCAAGACCTTGCTCCTGCCGCTGCTGGAGAAGGACTCGAATGGGCAGTTCGTCGAGCCCGATGAGGCCGTGCGCGATGCCGCGGCTGCGGGTGTCAAGGCCATCGACCGCCGAGTCGTGCTCGGCGATTACGCCGGGCGGCTCTTCACCGGATTGAGCCTCGGCAGCATATTACTGCTGGCTGCTCTGGGCCTGGCGATCACCTACGGGTTGCTCGGCGTGATCAATATGGCACACGGCGAGATGATTATGATCGGTGCCTATGCCACCTACGTAACGCAGCAAGTGGTTAGGAATCATTTTCCCGGCGCGCTCGAATGGTACCCGGTGATCGCAGTGCCGATGGCTTTTCTGGCCTCGGGCCTGGTCGGTATGGCGCTGGAGCGCAGCGTGATCCGCTGGTTATATGGTAGGCCGCTCGAGACGTTGCTCGCGACCTGGGGCATCAGCCTGTTCCTGATACAACTCGTGCGCCAGATCTTCGGCGCGCAGAACGTTGAAGTGGCCAACCCGTCCTGGATGTCGGGAGGCATCCAGTTCGCCAATGTGACTTTGCCCTACAGCCGCATCGTCATCATTGGTTTCGCGCTTGCTATTCTGCTTCTCACCTGGCTCACGCTGTCGCGAACCCGGTTGGGACTGTTCGTCCGTGGTGTCACGCAGAACCGGAGCATGGCGTCATGCGTCGGCGTCAACACCGGCCGGATCGACTTGCTCGCTTTCGGGCTCGGCTCTGGAGTCGCGGGTCTGGCGGGGGTGGCGCTTTCGCAGATCGGTAATGTGGGGCCGGAGCTGGGGCAGTCGTACATCATCGACTCCTTCATGGTCGTGGTGCTGGGAGGGGTAGGGCAACTCGCAGGCACGGTGTACGCGGCACTCGGGCTGGGGGTGGCGAGCAAGCTGCTCGAGCCACACATTGGCGCGGTGCTCACCAAGATCCTGATCCTCGTCCTCATCATCGCTTTTATACAGAAGCGCCCGCAGGGCCTGTTCGCTCTCAAGGGGCGAGCGGTGGAAGCGTAGAACGCCGTGCGCAGCCACGACCTGCCCTTTTTCCTCTCCGCGCAGCGCCAGCCTTTATTTAGCGCGCCGGGATGGACCGCGCTGATAGCCTTCGTTTTGGCCGTCCTGGTGGTAGTGCCGACTCTGTTTGTGCTCGTTCCGCCGGGCAGTCCGTTCCATCT
>JBGPPC010000132.1:0-10859 GCA_041488355.1 Gammaproteobacteria bacterium | reverse complement strand
AGGGCGCGCATGAAGTATCCGATCACAATCATTGCAACGCTGTTGGCCATCGTGCCCACGGCAGCAACAGCACAGACCGACCCGCGCACGGGGAAGGAAATCTTCGAGCAGATGTGCGCTGGATGTCACGGTACAAGGGGTGACGGCGGCGAGGGACACGCCGGCGGATTCAGTCCCGTCATCACAACTCTGGCAAATAAGGAATACATGAGCCAAGTCCCCGACGACTATCTTGTGTTGATCATCAAGAAGGGCGGCGCCTATATGGGCAAGATTGCTACCATGCCCGCGTGGGAGAAACGGTTGAGCGATGATGACATCCGAAGGATCGTCGCACACATCCGAACGTTCTGATAAGGGCCTATCCTGCTGGGGCGACGGAGTTTGCTGTCGGTGTCTCTCGACGTCTATCCTCGATGTGATCCACCTGTAGTTCCGTTCATGCTCTCCGTCCTCGAAGGGTGTGGCAACTTGCTCGCTGCCGGCACTGCATTGTTGGCTTTGCTGTGGGTGCCGATGACGGTTCGCGCGGAACCACCGGCATCCCTCCTCAAGCACGCCGCACCGGTGGAGGCCGAGTTTCGCGGCTGCGAGCCGACGGGCTCGTGCTGGTTCTGGATCGAGCCATTGGATCCTTCGTCGAAGTCACTGCATCAGGTGCTGCCGGATGGCGTTTCGCGCACGCCCGGCGACGATGCCCTTTCTATTGCGGTGCGGGACCGCTTGAATGCCTTGCTCGCCAACATGATCCATCAGAACAAGCGCATCGTGCTGCACGATTTGCGCGAACTGGACGACGGGACGTTGGCGGCCAGGGTGACGATCAACGGGACGAACCTCGCTTCAGACCCAATTCTTGTGCAACTGCGCGAGAAGCTTACGGGTACGAGTCGGTAGCTACGGGTCCGCAGCGCGAACGCGAAGATGGAGATGGAGGAAACCCGGACTCCGACCGATTTCAATCCCGGCGACCGCGGCCGCCGGGGTTGGAAAGAACTGACCTAACCTATTCCTTCGTAATGGCCCACACGACGGCGGATTTGGGTGTCGTGTAGAACGGCGATTCCATCTGGTAGTTCACATAGAGTTCGCCGTAGTCCGCAACGTACATGGTCTTGCCGTCCATGCTGAACTCTACGTCGTTGGTGCGCTCAAAACCGCCCCGGTTTTCTTTCTTCTGATAGCCATTCGGGCCGGGTTCGATGTTGTGGGCGAAGATCGACCACTTGACGCCTGTCGGATTCAGGAACTGGACCTTCACAATCACCGGCCACATCGGCGTCAGGCTTTCCGGGCCGTTGTCGATGATGCCGAACACGGCGGTGAAAAGCGTGTCCGGGCCAGCACCGAAGGCCTTCGGCGCCCAAGCCAACCCGTCCATCGGGTTGTTCGTGTCCCACTCCATCACCGGGTTGATGTACCCGTTGGGGTTGGGATTGGCGACGATCAACGGCGTACCCCGAATCCCGATCGAATGGTCGATGAAGCGATACGGAGGCAGCTTCGGAACGTAGGGCTTGTCCCCGATGTACAGCTGGGGATTCGGCCGCGTGCTGTCGAAGTTATTCCCGCGATAGACGTCAGGACCGTAGCGCTTGATGTTCACGAAGTGAGGGCCTTCCTTGTCGGGAAAGCCCGCATCCTGACCCTTCTCAGTCACGACCCAGAGCTTCTCAGACCCGTTGGCGACACGGCGATTGCCTTTGTCGTTCATTCCGTTGTCGCTGACCACCAGCGCATTTTCAAACCGCGATCCCTTGGGGCCGAAGGCGAGACCGGACGCGTTGCGGAATCCCTGCGCATACAGTTCCCAGTCGTCGCGGGTGTAGCTGCTGTCGGGTTTCAGCTTCGCCCTGTTAATCGAGCCGCCGCAAGGCTTTTGCGCCGGGATCACCTGACCGGGCTTGGAAGGCGTGCCTTTGGGCAGGTACGCGCCCGTGAGATTGCCCTGGCTGTCGCGGATGTTAAGCCCCGTCAGCACGATGTCCCGGCAGGGCGGGTCGCGCGGCAGCGGGGGAACTCCCGCGGGCGTGCGTTTCTCCCAGTACGGATCGACCGCATCCGTCCAGCCATGGATGTCAGGATCGGCAAAGCCTGCATTCGACGGCGCGCCCACGGCATAGTACAGCCAACCGTCGTGGCAGATGATGCCGCCCAGCGCATGGTCACCGATCGGAACCTCATTCATGATCAGCTTGGGGGTACCGTTCACGCCGTCGATTTCCCAGATGCCGTAGCTGTAGTCGCCGACGTAGGTGCGGCCGTTTTCCGCGCAATAGCCGAGCTCGTTCAGGGCAAAGGACTTGAACATGCCCAGACCGACGTTGTCCCGGATCAACTTGCCGGACTTGTCGAAGATCTTCACGTGGGGCTTATCGATTCCTGTCGGGGGATAGCCGAACGTATTACCCGAAATGGCCACCCAGACGTTGTCGTTCTTATCGACCGTGATGGACGTGACCGTATCGAGGCCAGAGGCAAACACTGAGACCTTGTACCCCGGGGCAACCACGATCTTGCTCGGATCCGGCGTGACGGGCGTGCGCGTAAGCCATTTGCCTGCCCGGCCACCCGGCTCCGCCTTCTCCTGAGCGAACCCAGGCCACGATAGGGACCCCACAGCCAATGCCAGTATTGCCGCATATATTGGTATTTTCACTTCCCTCTCCTCCTCGGTTGAAATTTCACTTCACTTGCCGTACGACTCACACACCAACCACTTTCAATTCCTTCGGAAGGCCGGAATCTGTCAATGACTTCGAGACACCTCACGTTGTGGAATTTAGTGAGCGACGCGGGTGTCGTAGTCAGTCATTGGCGGTTCCCTTGGGTTGAGCAGTGGGTAAGTTGATACCGACGATCTCATGCGCGAGCGCCTCGACCAGCTCGTGCTCTCGGCTCACATCAATCCTCGGGAGTCGCTATTGTTCTTGCTCGTCGACCCCCAGAGCGCAACCCTCCCCGACGCGCAAGTTTGCAGCCGCGTCTAGGTGCGGTCAAGTGGGACGCGGCCCAAGCGGGCAGATTGCGAGACGGGCGTTCCTGGTGCAGCGCAAGACAAGAGCTGGTTTCACCGGCGGCCGGGCTTGATCGGCAGCCGGCCCCGCCAGTACTGGATCATCAAGAAGCCGCCGGCCATTCCACCCAAGTGCGCGAAATGGGCTACGCCCGCCTGCGTGCCGGTGATCCCAAGCAGGAGTTCCAGCGCTCCATACAATGTGACCAGCAGCCATGCGGGCATGGGAATGGGGGGAAACAGCAGAACCACCATGCGCCGCGGAAACATCATGCCGAAGGCCAGCAGCAGACCAAACACCCCGCCCGATGCACCGATGGTCGGATAGGGTACCCCACCGGACATCCCGGCAACGAGGAGCTGAGCCAGGGCTGCCGAAACCACGCATACAAAGTAGTACGTCAGGTAACGCCGGCTTCCCCATACGCGCTCGATGTCGGACCCGAACATGAACAGCGCCAGCATGTTGAAGAATAGATGAGTCATGTTGCCGTGCAAGAAGGCATAGGTGACGAGCTGCCAGAACTGGAAGTGCGGTGCGGCATCAAACGATCCGCCCAACCCGCTGGACGTCGGCCACAGGCCGAAGGAAAGGATCAGGCGGTCACCGGTAACGAGTTGGAGCAGGTAGAACAGAACGTTGACGAGGATCAGCGCCTGAGTGGTGGGGGGTATCGCACGCATGGTATCTTGTGGCGAAGGGCGGATGAGTGATCGAATAGAGCAGCCGGGAGGCGCCGCATAGGGTCTGCCCACGCTTCACGTTGAGCCGGTGCGCCGGGATTCAAGCCCGCGACACCAGCCGGTAGCGGCAGGAACCCGCGCGGCGAAGCCGCAATGATACCCGTGCGAAGCGGACACGTGGCTCCTCGAGCAAGACTCCCAAGCGCCTGCCAGTCTGCGGGTGAGTCAGACAGCAGCCATCTACCTAACGCCGCCCCGCTCGGTCATCGCTGCGGCGCGCTGTACAATGACGCACTGCACCGGATGCTGCGCGGTGCGGCCGCCGTCGTACGAATAACCCTTCCTGTCGAATGAAGCTCCGAGATATCAATCTGCCGGATCACACGCGTGACGCCATCCACGTTCAGGGCGCGCGCCAGAACAACCTCAAGAACCTGGATCTCGCCATCCCGTTGAACCAGCTGGTGGTTGTCACCGGCGTGTCCGGATCCGGCAAGTCGTCTTTGGTGTTCGACACGCTTTATGCCGAAGGCCAGCGTCGTTACGTGGAGACCTTCTCGCCGTACGCGCGGCAGTTTCTCGATCGCATGGACAAGCCGCAGGTCGATCGCATCGACGGCATCCCGCCGGCCATCGCCATCGACCAGACCAACCCGGTGCGCACCTCCCGCTCCACCGTTGGCACGATGACGGAGCTGAACGATCACGTGAAGCTGCTGTTCGCGCGCGCCGCTCAGCTCTACTGCCGCGGCTGCGGCCATCCGGTGCGGCGCGACTCCCCTGACACCATCTTCGCCGAGCTTGCGCGCCGCGCGGAAGCCGCCGGCGACCCCAGGCTGGTGGTCACCTTCCCGGTCCCGGTCCCTAAGAACTTCTCCGAAGCCGAGGTACGCCAGCTCCTCGAACAGCAGGGCTATACAAGAGTCCATGCTCAGAAGAAGGGCTTGCTGGAGATTGTCCAGGACCGCTTCCGTCTGTCCGCGGTCGAGCGCACGCGGGTGATCGAAGCGCTCGAAGCCGCACTACGCGTGGGACAGGGGCGAGTGGACGTTCACGCGCTAGCGGAGCAGACCGACGCCAACGCGGCAGCCACGAACCACGAGTCACGAACCACGAGCCACGATCCTTGGCGCTTCTCGTCCGACCTGCACTGCCCCGACTGCGACATTCACTACCACGAACCCACTCCGAGCCTGTTCTCGTTCAATTCGCCGATCGGGGCCTGCGAAGCCTGCCGCGGATTCGGCCGCATCATCGGCATCGACTTCGGACTGGTCATCCCGGACGAGTCGAAGACGCTGCGCGAAGGCGCAATCAAACCGTGGCAAACGCCGAGCTTCAGTGAATGCCAAGATGACCTTGCGAAGTACGCTCCGAAGCGCGGCATCCCTATGGACGTGCCATGGCGCGAGATGTCGGAGGCACACAAGCACTGGGTGTTGGAAGGCGATCCCGATTGGATCAGTTGGAAGAAGTCGTGGCCGGGCAAGTGGTACGGCGTGCGCCGCTTCTTCGCGTGGCTCGAGAGCAAGAGCTATAAGATGCATATCCGTGTGCTGCTCTCCAAGTACCGCGCCTATACCGCGTGTGCGACGTGCGATGGCGCGCGTTTGAAAGCCGACGCCTTGCTCTGGCGCCTCGGCACTGCGCAAGACGCGGACGCGGTGCTGGCGCCGGAGAGACGTTTCCGACCGCGGGCGGTCACGCTGCCCGACGCGACTTTGCGCTCGCTGCCCGGCCTGACGGTGCACGACGTCATGCTGTTGCCGATCGAGCGGTCGCGCGAGTTCTTCACTCATGTCCATCTTCCGGCGCCACTCGACGAGGCAACTGACCTGCTCCTCACGGAGATTCGGGCACGCTTCGATTACCTGAACCAAGTGGGGCTCGGTTATCTCACGCTCGATCGCCAGTCGCGCACGTTGTCGGGCGGCGAGGTGCAGCGTATCAATCTCACCACCGCGCTTGGCACGTCGCTCGTCAACACGCTCTTCGTCCTGGATGAGCCCTCCATCGGCCTGCATCCGCGCGATATGGGGCGCGTGATCGATGTGATGAAACGGTTGCGCGACGCGGGTAACTCGCTGGTCGTGGTGGAGCACGATCCGCAGATCATGCTGGAAGCCGATCGCATTCTGGACATGGGTCCGGGCCCCGGCGAACGCGGCGGCCAGATCGTCTTCTCGGGCACACCGTCCGAGCTTGTGCGCTCGCAAACGCTGACGGCCGATTACCTGGCGGGACGCAAACGCGTAACCGACGCTTCAGAAGCGTCATCCCGTCACCCCGGAGGGTCCCAATCGGGGGCGGGATCCAGCAAATCGGACACCAACTGGATTCCAGCCCTGGATCGCAGTCCAGGGCAGGCTCCCGCCGGAATGACGGCAGAGGCCGGTGCCCAGTCTCTGCAGATCCTCGGGGCAGCCGACCACAATCTGAAAAGCATCGACGTCGCGATCCCGCTGCGGCGTCTGGTATGCATTGCCGGCGTGAGCGGATCGGGCAAATCCACGCTCGTGCAGGACGTGCTTTACGCCGCGCTGCGCAGGCACAAAGGCAAGCCGACGGAGGCGCCCGGCGCACATCGCGCGGTGCTCGGCCACGAGCAAATCGCCGACGTAGTCATGGTTGATCAGACGCCTATCGGCCGCACCACTCGCTCCAACCCGGCGAGCTACGTCGGTGCATTCGACGCGATCCGCCAGCTGTTCGCGAAAGAGCCGTTGGCAAAAGAGCGCGGCTACACGCCCGGGACGTTTAGCTTCAACTCGGGTAATGGCCGCTGCCCCACCTGCGGCGGGAACGGCTTCGAGCACGTGGAGATGCAGTTCCTGTCCGACGTGTACTTGCGCTGCCCCGACTGCGACGGCAAACGCTACCGCGAAGAGGTGCTCGAAGTTTCGCTGCTGGGCAAGGGATCCAAAACCGGTCAATCGATCGCCGATGTGCTCGAGATGACCGTCTCCGAAGCAGTCGCATTTTTCGCTGAGCAGCGACAGGTGCTCGCGGTGCTGCAGCCGCTGGCCGATGTCGGACTCGAATACCTGAAGCTGGGCCAACCCGTGCCCACCCTTTCGGGCGGAGAGGCGCAGCGGCTCAAGCTGGCAGGACATCTGGCACAGGCGACGACTGCACCATCATCGTCCAGACGGGCCGGAGCCAGTTTCGCTCATCCAGGTCGCGGCTCTCTTTTCCTGTTCGACGAACCCACCACCGGGCTGCACTTCGACGACATCGCCAAGCTGCTTGGAGCCTTCCGGCAACTCATCGCTGCGGGTCATTCGCTCGTGGTGATCGAACACAACCTGGACGTCATCGGCGCTGCGGACTGGATCATCGACCTCGGGCCAGAGGGAGGCGATGGCGGCGGAGAGGTGGTATGTGTCGGCACGCCCGCCGAGGTTGCAGCGACCGCGCGCTCTCACACCGGCGTTGCGCTGAAGAACTATGAAGCTGCACTGGTGAATCTCGCCACCCTGAAATCCCCCCACCCCCCCTTTGACAAAGGGGGGCCTCTCGTGGATGACGGCGACGCGACGACCCTGCTCCCCCCTTTGCAAAAGGGGGGCGGGGGGGATTTGCAGCTTCTGAAACCCCCTGGCGCTTACAGCTCAAGCAACGCCATCCGAATCCACAACGCCCGCGAGCACAACCTCAAAAATCTCGACGTCGAGATTCCGCGCGAGAAGTTCACCGTGATCACCGGCGTATCCGGCAGCGGCAAGAGCACGCTCGCGTTCGACATTATTTTTGCCGAAGGCCAGCGCCGGTACCTGGAGTCACTCAACGCCTACGCGCGCCAGTTCGTTCAGCCGACCTCGCGTCCGGATGTGGACGCTATCTTCGGCATTCCGCCTACCGTGGCAATCGAGCAGCGTACGAGCCGGGGTGGCCGCAAGAGCACGGTCGCCACGTTGACAGAGCTTTATCACTTCCTACGGCTGCTCTTCGTCAAGTTGGGAACCCAGTACTGCCCCGACTGCGATGCTCCGATCGAGCCGCAGAGCTTCGATGCCATCGCCGCTCGGCTGTTACGCGACTACCGCGGAGTACACGTTGGACTGCTGGCGCCGCTGGTTGTGGCACGCAAGGGCTACTACACGGATCTCGCAAAATGGGCCGCCGGCAAGGGATACTCGCACCTGCGCGTCGACGGCGAGTTCCTGCCTACGGGCAAGTGGCCACGCCTGTCTCGGTTCCAGGAGCACAGCATCGAACTGCCGGTGGCGGACCTGGTGATCGACCCGGCGAACGAAGCGGCGTTGCGCGAGGCGCTTGCGCGCGCACTCGACTTCGGCAAAGGCGTGGTGCAAGTGCTCGCGCCTCTGGATGGGCTCATGCAGGGCACAGCGATGGTGCGCGAAGTGAGCTTTTCCACCAAGCGCGCGTGCCCCTCCTGCGGCAAGAGCTTCCCGGAGCTCGATCCGCGCTTGTTCTCCTTCAATTCCAAGCATGGCTGGTGCGAGGAATGCTACGGAACCGGCCTGAAACTCAGCGACATCGGCTGGGATGAGGAGCGCGAGAAAACCGGTACCGAGGACCACGTGCTCGACTCGTGGCTGGAGTGGCTCGAAGTCGACGAAGCCTGTTCCGCGTGCGAAGGCAAGCGATTGAACCCTACGGCGCTGCATGTGCGCTTCCGCGGCCAGTCGATCGCCGACATCACCACGTTGCCTGTAGCGGCGGTAGAGCGCTTCTTCCAGGATCTCCGCATGGAAGGGCGAGAGGGCGAGATCGCGCGCGACATCCTCGCGGAACTGAAAGCGCGTCTGTCCTTTCTCCGCGACGTCGGACTCTCCTATCTGTCGTTGGATCGTTCGGCGCCGACGCTTTCAGGCGGCGAGGCCCAGCGCATCCGGCTCGCTTCCCAGCTCGGCTCCAACCTGCGCGGCGTGTGCTACGTTCTGGACGAACCCACCATCGGTCTGCACCCACGCGATAACCGGATCCTGCTGGACACGCTGGCCAAGCTCGAATCCAAGGGCAATACACTGGTTGTCGTCGAGCATGACGAGGACACCATACGCCACGCCGAGCACGTGATCGACTTGGGTCCGGGCGCCGGTACGCGCGGCGGTCAGGTAGTTGCTCAGGGTTCGGCCGAGGCGCTGACACGCCAGCCCGAGTCGATCACCGGCCGGTTCCTGTCCCACCCGTTGCGACACCCGCTCCAGCCCCGCCGCGAGGTGAAACACAACGGTCCACGCATCGACGTGATCGGCGCGCGGCTGCACAACCTCAAGAACGCGGACGTGCGCGTTCCGCTCGGGCGGCTGACCGTTGTGACCGGCGTGTCCGGCAGCGGCAAGAGCACGCTGGCACGCGATGTGTTGCACGAGAACTTGGCACAGCGGCTCGGAAGCCAACGGCGCAAGAACGACGTTCCGTTTTATGGATGCCGAGAAATCCGAGGCTGGGATCAGGTCGGACGCATTCTGGAGGTGGACCAGACTCCGATCGGCAAGACGCCGCGCTCCTGCCCCGCGACCTACGTCGGCTTCTGGGATGCGATCCGCAAGATGTTCGCGGAGACCACCGAAGCCCGCATGCGCGGCTATGGCCCCGGGCGCTTCTCGTTCAACACGGCGGGCGGCCGCTGCGAATCGTGCGAAGGCCAAGGGGTGAAGACGATCGCGATGAGCTTCCTGCCCGACGTCAAGATCACCTGCGAAGCGTGCGGCGGTGCGCGCTTCTCGCCCGAGACGCTGATGGTGCGCTTCAAGGGCAAGAGCATTGGAGACGTGCTCGCGATGAGTGTGGACGAGGCGGCGGAGTTTTTCTCGGCCCACCGCATCCATCATGCGCTCAAGCTGCTGCAGGACGTGGGGCTCGGTTACATCACACTCGGCCAGCAGAGCCCGACTCTCTCCGGCGGCGAGGCCCAACGCATCAAGCTGGTTACTGAGCTTGCCAAGACGCGCGACGGCTCCCTCCCTCGCTTGCGGGGGAGGGTTGGGGTGGGGGCCTCGTCCGACACCAGTGCACGCACCCTCTATGTCCTCGACGAGCCCACCGTCGGATTACACATGGCCGACGTGGAGAAGCTGATCCGCGTGCTGCATCGGCTGGTCGATGCCGGCAACACGGTGGTTGTGATCGAGCACAATCTCGACGTGATGGCCGACGCCGATTGGATCATCGATCTGGGGCCCGAAGGCGGCGATGCCGGGGGACACGTCGTCGTGCAAGGCTCTCCCGACGACGTGGCGAAGGGTGCGCAACCGTCGCACACTGCGCAGGTGCTGAAAACCTTCCTGGCGCAGCGGGGGAGCTAGAGCGAAAATGAAGTTGCGCAAGTGGCTCACGCGTATCGGCATAGCTCTGCTTGCTGTTACCGCGCTTGCCGCCACTACCGTGTTCGCGTTGAGCCAGGCGCGGCTCACGCATGCTTATGCTCTCCCTGCCGAGAACGTCGCAATCCCAACCCAGCCCGCGGCCATCGCCCGCGGGCACCACCTGGCCATCATCAGCGGGTGCATCGACTGCCACGGCCCGAATCTCTCGGGCCGCGTGTTTTTCGAGAACGTCATGATCGGCCGCTTCGTCGCGCCTAACCTCACCAAAGGCAAGGGCGGCAGCGGCGGCCGCTTCTCCGACGAAGACTGGGTCCACGCCATCCGCCACGGTGTGCGACCGGACGGCAAACCTCTTCTGGTAATGCCATCGAAGCAGTACTACGCGTTGAGCGATGCCGACCTCGGCGCACTGATCGCCTATCTCCAGACCATTCCGCCGGTCGACAATGAGCTTCCCTCGAGTGCTGTCTCTCCGATCGGGCGCACGCTGATGCTCGCGATGAAAGATCTGCCGCTTCTGGCCGCCGAGCGCATAGACCACAATGCGACACGGCCGCCAGCGCCCTTCGTGGGAGTCACTGTGGAGTACGGGAAGTATCTCGCCGTACGCTGCGCTGGTTGCCACGGGGAAACGCTTTCCGGGGGCAAGATCCCGGGGACGCCACCAGACTGGCCGCCCGCCTTGAACCTCACCCCCTATCCGGGCGCAGCGCTGGCGCAATGGTCGGAAGCGCAATTCGTGCACGCGCTACGCACAGGCATCACCCCGCGCGGCAATCAATTCGACACCAAGTACATGCCTTGGAAGGTTCTGGGTGAGATGACCGACGACGAGATGAGGGCGCTATGGCTGTATCTGAAGT
>JBGPPC010000131.1:0-10885 GCA_041488355.1 Gammaproteobacteria bacterium | reverse complement strand
GGAGGTGAAGTCGCGGATGACGTAGTCACCCTCGACGGGCGCGGGATACGAGGCCGCGTGCGCGAGTTGGACACACGATAACGATAGCCATACGGTCAGGAGCGTTCTGAGCACGTCGATCTCGTGGGTAGAATAGGCGCGTCAGTCTATCATCGGCGGGAGCGGCGCTCTGTCACCCCTTACCCCGACCGTCTCCCGGACCCTCACCCTACCCTCTCCCAGAGGGAGAGGACCTTATGTCTGCTGGAGAGGGAGCTATTAGTGGCCGTCGAACGCAACCAGCGAGAACACCGTGTGACCGAGCGCCTCCAGGCGCTTGCGCCCGCCGAGCTCAGGCAGTTCGATGATGAAGGCGCACTCGACGATAGTGGCGCCGGCGTCTCCGATCAGCTTGACCGCGGCCTCGGCGGTGCCTCCGGTGGCGATGAGATCGTCAACCAATAGAATGCGCTCGCCCTTTGCCACCGCGTCCACGTGCATCTCGAGGCGGTCAGCGCCGTACTCCAGCTCGTAGTCTTGCCCCATCGTTTCGGCCGGCAGCTTGCCTCGCTTGCGCAGTGGCACGAAACCGGCGCGCAGCGGGAACGCGAGCGCCGCGCCCACGATGAAGCCGCGCGATTCGATGCCCACAACCTTGTCGATGGGCCGACCCTTATAGCGTTGCAGCAGCTCTCCAATGGTGAGCTGCAGGCCGACCGGATCCTTCAGCAGCGTGGTGATGTCGCGGAACATCACGCCCGGCTTCGGATAGTGGGGGATGGTGCGGATCAAGGATTTGATGGACACGATTGCTCCTGCCGAAACTTACTGAAAACATGACAGCCAAAATGTACTTTTCTTTCGCCGGGATGACGAGCAAGGAGTGCTGTAGTTCTTGCGCTCACGCCGTACGCAGCAAGAACTCCCGCACGATCTCGATCTGATCCTCCGCCACCAGCGACGGCGCGTGCCCGATGCCCGGCAGTTCCACCACCTCCGTCGGTGGTCCGCTGCTACGCATGCGCTCGATCGTGTGCGCGTCGAGCACCTCGGAGTCGGCACCGCGCAGGACCAGCGTCGGGCAGCGGATCGCTTCCCATGTCGACCACACCTCCAGGCCCCGCAGGTTGCGGTTCCCCACCTTGGCGTCGGGGTTCCAGCCCCAGGCGGTCGCCACGCCTACTGCAGGGTCGCAGGCCATCTGCCAGTTGCCGTCTTCGCGGCGCTGAGCGCTGTGTATAGCGAGGTGCCGCCACTGCTCATCGGTGATGGGCCCCCACTCGGCGCAGGCGTCGCGCAACGCACGCTGCACCTCATCCAGCGAAGCGTATCGCGTCTGGCTTCCGAGATAGCCCTTCAGCCGGATCAGCGCCGCCCACGGAATGAAGGGCCCGACGTCGTTCAGCACCAGACGCCGGATTGGAGCATGGGGTTGCCCTGCGACCAGCATGCCGATCAGTCCGCCCATCGAGGTCCCGATCCAATCGACCTTGCCGTCCACGTCCGCGGGCGCCGATCGTGCCCAGCGCGGAAGGACAGAACGTCCGTGGGCGTCGGTGGAGCGTGCGATCAGCGCAGCCGCGTCGATCTGGTACTGCCGAAACGTATAGTCGTCCTTGTGCTCCAGCCAGTCGCTGCGGCCGCGACCCACCACGTCCGGGCAGACGACGCGGCAGTGAGATTGAAGAGTGCGCGCGAGATAGTCGAAATCGCGACCGTTACGCGTCAACCCATGAACGCAGAGGACCACATGCGGATTCGCGGCGTTGCCCCAATCGGTGTATGCGATTTTGTGGAACCCGTGCGGGTTGAGGCTCGAGAAGCTGCTTTCGATCATCTGGATGTTGTTGTCCTGATCACTGTCCCCCTCCCCCGCGAGCGGGGGAGGGATGGGGTGGGGGAAGAATGCGTTGAGGGAAGAATGCGTTGAGACCGTCCGCGGCAGTATAGAATCGCGCTCTCACACAATCGAGAGGTCCGGCCTTGCATCTGATTCGACCCTTCGCCGCTCTGCGCCCCGTGCCGGAGCGCGCGGCCGATGTCGCCGCCCCACCCTACGACGTACTGTCGACCGAAGAGGCGCGCGCGCAGGCAGCCGGCAACCCCTGGAGCTTCCTGCATATCTCCAAGCCCGAGATCGATCTGCCACCCGGCAGCGATCCGTACGCGCCCGAGGTCTACGCCAAGGCCGCGGAAAATCTTCAGCGCATGATCGCGGATGGCGTGCTGGTCCGTGACCGTGACCCGTGCTACTACGCCTATCGCCTGATCATGGGCAGCCACGTGCAAACCGGCCTCGTCGCAGCCGCGTCCATCGCTGCGTACGACGCCAATCGCATCCGCAAGCACGAATTCACCCAGCCGCACAAAGAGGACGATCGCGTGCACCAGATCGAGGCGTTGAATGCGCAGACCGGCCCGGTCATGATGGCCTACCCTTCTACACCTCAGGTCAACGATCTCCTTCGGCAGGCCACGGGCGGCGCGGCCGACACCGACGTCACGGCTGGCGGGGGTGTGCGGCATACGCTCTGGGTGATTCGCGATACAAGCCAGATCGCACGCCTCACCACGGTGTTCGATGTGATGCCCGCGCTATACATCGCCGACGGCCATCATCGCACCGCCGCCGCCTCGCGGGTCGCATCCGCGCGCCGCGCGCGTAGCCCGAAGCATACCGGAGACGAGAGCTACAACTATTTTCTGGCGGTCATTTTTCCGCACCACCAGACGCAGATCCTACCCTACAACCGCGTGGTCACCGATCTGAACGGGATGAGTCCCGATGCATTCTTGCAGCGCTTGAGCTCCGCATTCAATGTGGAGCCGAGCAGCGAAGCGGTGTCGCCAGACAGCCCCGGCGAGTTCGGCCTGTACCTCGCGAGCGGATGGTATCGTCTCTTCCTCCATGCCGGCCTCATTCCGATCCACGATCCGGTCGCGCGGCTGGACGTGAGCCTCCTTGCGGACCATCTGCTCGCGCCACTGCTCGACATCCACGATCCGCGCACCGACAGGCGGATCGATTTCGTGGGCGGGATCCGTGGTCTGCTGGAGCTGGAGAAGCGGGTGAACAGCGGCAGGGCGGCAGCGGCCTTCTCGCTCCATCGAACGAGCATGGGGGACCTGATGGATGTGGCGGACAAGGGCGAAGTCATGCCACCCAAGTCCACCTGGTTCGAGCCCAAACTGGCCGACGGGCTGGTGTCGCACGTGCTGGATTGAATCGACAGACATTCGTGGGAAGGGGGCGGGACGTCGTCCTTTCGCGCAACCTTGTATCATGCGTCTCGGTACGGGGAGGCACAGGCGCGCCGTGACCAACGCCGCGGTGCGCGGGGCACTCTTCTGAGAGGGGAACATGTTCGCCTGGTTCAAAGAGCTGAGCCGTCAAGAGAAGAAGGCTATGGTGGCCGCATACGGCGGCTGGTCGATGGACGCCTTCGACTTCATGATGTACACGTTCCTCATCAGCACGCTGATAGCCGCATGGAACATCAGCGGATTCCAGGCCGGCCTGCTCGTGACCTCTGCCCTGCTCCTATCTGCGGTTGGTGGCTGGGGTGCCGGCGTTCTCGCCGACAAGTGGGGTCGCGTCCGCGTGCTGCAGATCACCATCGTTTGGTTCGCGCTCTTCACGTTTCTCAGCGGCTTCACCAACTCCTTCGAGCAGTTGTTGATCACGCGCAGCCTCCAGGGGCTGGGTTTCGGCGGCGAGTGGGCGGTGGGATCGGTCATGATCGGCGAGATCATCCGCTCGCAGCATCGTGGCAAGGCCGTGGGAACGGTGCAGAGCGGTTGGGCCGTGGGTTGGGGCATCGCCGCCATACTGTCTACTATCTTCCTTACCGTGCTGCCAGAAGACCTAGCGTGGCGCGCGATGTTCTGGGTTGGCGTCCTTCCCGCGCTGCTCATCTTCTACGTGCGCAAGCACGTGGTGGAACCAGAGGTGTCTCAAGCCACACGCGTACGCGTGAAAGAGCAAGGCGGCAGTTTCCTCGAGATCTTCTCGCCTGCGGTGTTGCGCACGACTGTGCTCGCCAGCCTGATGACCGCGGGAATGCAGGGCGGTTACTACGCGGTTACCACTTGGCTCCCCAGGTTCCTCAAGGCCGAGCGCGGGCTGTCCGTAATCGGCACTGGCAGCTATCTATTTGTGATCATCGTAGGGTCATTCATCGGCTATCTGGTGTCCGCCTACCTGTCCGACCAGATCGGACGGCGGAATACCTTCTTTATCTTCGCGGTGGGCTCGGCCTGCATCGCAGCGCTCTACACCTTCATGCCCATCAGCAACGCCGCCATGCTGGTGCTCGGTTTTCCGCTCGGGTTCTTCGTGTCGGGAAATTTCAGCGGCGTGGGAGCGTTTTTGACTGAGCTCTACCCGAGCCGCATGCGTGGATCGGGGCAGGGCTTTACCTACAATTTTGGTCGGGCCGTCGGCGCGCTGTTCCCGACCCTGGTAGGCTTCATGAGCGCGAGGATGGCCTTGGGCACGGCGATCGGACTATTTGCCGGTTTCGCCTTTCTGCTGGTGATCTTCGCGGTTTCGCTGTTGCCTGAGACACGCGGCAAGCATCTCGCGGTGTATGACTGATTACGGCCCCGGTGTGATGCGTGGAGCTTCGCGCGTAGCAATCGAGGGCAGAACCCTCTAGACTCCCCGAAAAATTCACGAGAGACACCCGATGCCGGACGAAGTCATGCACGATGCGCCTCACTGGCGCGAAAAGCGGCCCCACCCACGGCTGGAAGCCATCGCGGCCTGGCTTGCACGCGGGCTGGAATACGGTGCGACCGGGCTGATGTTCGTGCTTTTGCCGATCGGTCCGTTCGTCATCAGTGCTATCGCGCGCGACCCCTCCTACGCCCGACGCTATAGGACGACAGTCATCCGTGGCGCGGTCCACGCCAGAGGCATGCTGCGGGACCGAGCCATCTCGCGCTATCTGCTCCGACGGCGCCGCAACGGCGCTGCGGCGCCGCAGGAGCGCATCGTCGGCGCCTGCACCCATTGCGGCAACTGCTGCCTCAACCGCAGCTGTCTATTCCTGGAGTTCGACGATGGAGGACGTTCCCGCTGCCACATCTACGGGAGCCGCTTCTGGGGGCTGCTGAACTGCTCTCGTTACCCGGAGAGCCGCAACGACATCGAGCTGTATCGGTGCGCGAGCTTTACGGCCGTGCCTGCGCCGGACGCTCCGCGGCACCGTGTAATTCCCGTGTGGCGAGTGGACGTCCCCGCCGCCGAGGCCGAGCCGGCCGAGCGCTGAACGAGCGCACGCTCCCTACTCTCCGTAGATCAGCTTACGCACGTCCCCCGGTTTGGGGAAGGCGCCGGGAGCAAAGCGTAGGTAGCGAATCCCCGCGCTGCGCAGGCGTTGCTCTTTCTCCCGCGCGAGCAGCGCGTCAGACTGCGTCCCGTTATTCAGGTCCACGGCGGCGACGATTCCCAGTTCTTTGCTGCACACCAGGAGGTCGATAGGCAGGTTGGCCAGCGCGGGGACGCTGGTTCCCTCCATCAGATCGGATACCCGCGTGTGGGCGAAGACATGGTGGTCCGGAAGCCCTGCCTTCAGCACCAGAAACGCGAGCTTGGCGGCCCCGGAAAGAAAGGCCGCGCGTGCCTTGACTGCTGGCGCCGTGGCTGCGGTCGGGGCAGCTGCCGGTTGTGCTGATGTCGGGTTTGACTGGCCTGGTCCCGTCGCCTTGTCCCGTCGGTATGCGGCGATGAACTCTTCCAGTTCGGTGGCTCGCGCCCCATCGGACTTCTTGTCCGTACTCGAGTTCCCACCAGATTGGATCTGCTTCTGGAAACGGAACACCAGGATGAGCACCCCAACGATAATGCCCAGGGCCAGAACGAGCTTGAACAGGAACATTCGGAGCCTTGTACGGAAGCCGTCCGCGCTGGCAGGACCTGGCGCGTCTCGGCGAGTATAGCGTCCGGAAACCTTGGATCAAGGTTCCCCACGCTCCTGGCTTTTACATCGGCTCGTAGCGTTGTTTGATGAGGGTCAAAGAGCGTACGGCGTGTCAGGTGCAAACTGGGTTCGCTTTGGGCATATGACAATGAACGGACCCCCCGGAGCCGGACCAGTGCTGGGTTCAAGGTCCGCACAAGCCGCAGCAGCTTCCATCGTTCAAATGATATGACCACCCGCCTTTCGGCCGACACCTCGGCAGGGCTGACCGAGGTTGACGCCGCGCACCGGTTGTCCGAGGAAGGCCCGAACGAGCTCCCTTCGGCGAAGCCTCGGAGCCTTCTCGCAATCGCATTCTCGGTGGTCAGCGAGCCGATCTTTCTGTTGCTGATGGCTTGCGGAGCGGTGTATCTGCTGCTTGGGGATGCCAGGGAGGCGTCGATGCTCCTGGGCTTCGTGTTCGTCGTGATCGGTCTCACCCTGTACCAGCAGCGCAAGACGGAGCGGGCCCTGGAAGCGTTGCGCGATCTGTCCAGCCCGCGGGCTTTGGTTTTGCGTGGCGGCCAACAGAAGCGGATTGCGGGGCGCGACGTCGTACGCGGCGACGCGATCGTTCTCAGCGAGGGCGATAGAGTGCCCGCGGATGCGATCGTGCTGTCTGGCACGAACCTGGCGGTAGACGAGTCTTTGCTTACCGGCGAGTCCGTCTCGGTGGGCAAGACGCCTTCATCGGAGACTATCGCGGAGATGTCGCGCCCAGGCGGCGAAGATTCGCCTTTCGTCTTTTCCGGCACGCTGGTGGTGCAGGGGAAAGGTCTCGCGCGCGTGCTGGCGACGGGTGCTCGGACCGAGATCGGACGCATCGGGCAGGCCCTGACCGGTCTCGAAGAGGAGCCGACCCGCACACAACGCGAGACGCGCCGCGTCGTCCGATACGTCGCCGTCATAGGCCTTGGCCTTGCGCTCGTCGTCGCGGTCGCGTACGGCGCCATGCGCGGCGACTGGCTCAACGGGCTATTGGTAGGCATCACGTTCGCCATGGCCGTGCTCCCGGAGGAGCTACCCGTGGTGCTGACGGTTTTTCTCGGGCTCGGCGCCTGGCGCATTTCGAAGCGCCAGGTGCTGACCCGGCGCGTGCCGGCCGTGGAGATGCTCGGCGCAACGACGATTCTGTGTGTGGACAAGACGGGGACGCTAACCCAGAACCGGATGTCCCTTGCTCACCTGACCGCCGGCGATGCCAGTTTCGAGGTGGACAGCGACGATTCGAAGCCGCTACCGGAATCGTTTCACGAGCTCCTCGAGTTCAGCGTTCTGGCCAGCCATCGCGACCCGTTCGACCCGATGGAGAAGGCTATCCGGGAGGGCGGACTGAAGTTGCTCGCGAACACCGAGCACTTGCACGATGACTGGACTTTGATCGACGAATACCCGCTGTCCGCGGAGCTCCTCGCGATGTCCCGCGTATGGCGCTCCCCGGATCTTGCGCAGTACGTCGTCGCGGCCAAGGGGGCGCCCGAAGCCATCGTGGATCTGTGCCACCTGCATGTGAATGCCGCAGAGCTCGTGCGTGCGCAGGCTCACGATCTCGCCGCCCGCGGGTTGCGGGTACTGGGGGTGGCGCGTGCGTCATTTCTTCGGACCGAGCTGCCGGCAATCCAGCACGACTTCGATTTCCGCTTCCTCGGCTTGATCGCGCTGGAAGACCCCGTGCGTCCAGCCGTGCCCGCGGCGATCAGGGAGAGTCAGAGGGCCGGCATCCGGGTGGTCATGATCACTGGCGACCATCCGGCCACCGCGCTGAACATCGCCCGCCAGATCGGGCTCCACAGCAAAGGCGGAGTCATCACGGGCGCAGAGCTGGAGCGTCTGAACGAAGTGCAACTGGAGCAGCGGCTGCGTAGCACAAATATCTTCTGTCGCGTTGTGCCCGAGCAGAAACTGCGCCTAGTCCGGGCGCTGAAAGCGAGCGGTGAAGTGGTCGCGATGACGGGCGATGGCGTGAACGATGCGCCGGCGCTCAAGGCAGCGCACATCGGCATCGCCATGGGAAGTCGTGGAACCGACGTAGCGCGGGAAGCGGCCGATGTCGTGTTGCTGGACGACGATTTCTCCTCCATCGTGCAAGCCATCAAGCTGGGTCGTCGCATCTTCGACAACCTGCGCAAAGCGATCGCGTTCTTGGTTTCGGTACATGTGCCGATCGTGGGTCTGTCTATCGTTCCCGTTGTGCTGGGCTGGCCGTTGATCTTGATGCCCATCCATATCCTGTTTCTGCAGCTCATCATCGACCCCGCCTGCTCGCTGGTGTTCGAAGCCGAACCCGAAGAGCCGGATATCATGCGCCGACGCCCGCGGCCAGCGGACGCTCCCCTGTTCGACCGGACGTTGCTCGCGCGCAGCGCGATTCAAGGTACGATTCTGCTGGCGATCGTGCTGGCCGTCTTCGCAGCCGCGCTGTACAGCGGTCACGCCGCAGACAATGCCCGGGCTCTGGCCTTCACGACGTTGATCGTCGCGAGCCTCGGCCTGATCCTCGCAAACCGCTCGTGGTCGCACTCTGTCCGCGATGCGCTGCGCAGTCGCAATCCTGCGCTTTGGTGGGTGGTGGGCGGGGCGCTGGCGTTTCTCGCAGCCGCGCTCTATATTCCGATCCTGAGGGGAGTGTTCCATTTTGCCCGGTTGCATCAGGACGACGTCGCGGTCTGTGTGCTCGTCGGCTTGCTCAGCTTCTTTGGATGTCGGGCGCTCGATTTTCCGCGGATGAGCAGAGAAAAGGCCGGGCCAGCGTGAGACGTCCGACCGATGGGCGTGCTCTGTAGTGTCCTGACGAACTTACGACTCAGGACACGGGCACGGCGTTCACCATGACCATTCCATCCGCCATTTCGGAGAAGGCATTTAAGGCTCGCGCGATGCTGGTAGGCGAGCGCATAGACCTGAAAGCCTGGAGCACGGCGGACACGCTCGCCACCAATCCGCTCACCGTCAAGGTGAAGGGCGGCGGGGTCGCGACTCTACACCGCTATGGCGTGGTGGTGTTCTTCGATGTTTCGCCGATGGAGGAGGTGGCGTTTCTCCGTTCGCTGCGGCCCCTGGCGGCGAATCCTTATTCCGCGCCGGAAACCGAAGAGCTCGAGGTGCGCACCGAGCCGGGCGGCCGGGAAGGCGTGGTCGGCGGAGTCGTGTACCTCGAGGACGCCGCTGTCGAGCGTCTTCAGGTGATTGCCGATGTGCTCAGCAAGAGCGTGTTGCTGTCACTCTACGAAAGCAAAGTGGCGGGCGAGTTCGACCGCATCGAGCCGCTGGCTGGCGAGCTGGACAGATCGGGCCGGATACGCGGGCACAGCAAGGATCTTTTGAAGAACATCGGGTCCATGCTGCTGGTCGAGCAGAGGATGGTGGGGCGCGCAGAGATCACCGAAAAACCCGAGGTTCTATGGGACAACCCCGGGCTGGAGGGCCTGTTCGCCAGGCTGGAGGACGAGTTCGAGATCAGAGAGCGGCACACAGCCTTGGAGCGCAAGCTCAACCTCATCTCGCGCACCGCGCACACCCTCGTGGAACTGCTCAGCAGCAAGCACTCGTTGCGCGTCGAGTGGTATATCGTGATCTTGATCGTGTTCGAGATCCTGCTTACCGTCTATCAACTTTTCCTGCGCTGAGTCCTCGCGCAGTCCAGACTCGGGTCGATCGTTGATTGCAATCGCAGGGATTCTGACGTTCGCGTTCCTGGGCTCGATCCAGGCGTTGTACGGGCCGCTGTTGCCGGGGTTGCAACGCGCGTTCGCTGTCGGTACGAGCGATGTCGGCCTTGTGTTTGCCGCGCACGGTCTCGGCGCGTTGGCGGGGATTTTCTTGCCGAGCTTCATCCGCGCTCCCGCGGTCGCCAACCGGTGGCTCAGCATCGCGACCGCAATGATTCTGGTCGGCGCAGCGGCGATTTCGATGGCGCCGACGTGGCCGGCGCTGCTGTCAGCGGCGTTCGTCCTCGCGCTGGGGTTTGGGATTCACGTGGTGCGCCTGAACAGCTTGTTCGTGGCGGGCTTCGGGTCGCGCGGAATGTGGATGTCCCAGCTGATCAACGCGGGATTCAGCGTGGGCGCGATTGTAGGACCGGTCGTCGTCGGGCTCCTGGGGGAGCCGTCCACGCGCGTGTTCGGCGGCGTAGCGCTGTTAGCTTTGTTGCTCCTGCCAGTGAACGTTCTGGCTGACCGGAAGGGCAGGGCAGTGCCTTCGGCGGCGTTGTTCAATGAAGCGAAGGCGAGCTGGCCGACGGGAAGTCGCCTGCGATCGCGCGTTTTGCTTTGCGCCTTCGCGGCTCTGATGTGCTTCACCTCGGGCGCTGAGAACTCGGTCGCTGGCTGGATAACGACGTTGGCAATCGCAAACGGCTACAGTTTCGCAGCCGCCGCGAATTTCACGGCGATGTTCTTCGGCTCGATCTTAATCTGCCGACTCATCGCCGCCGCATTCGGTCATCACGTGAAGCCGGCATTTCTGGTGATTGGCGGCATCGGCTGCATCGTGGTTCTGCTGACGATCGCAAGCGTGACGCATGGCGCGCCCATCGCGCTCGCATTGGCGGGCTTTGCGACCGCGCCGATTTTCTCGGCCACGCTGGTTTGGCTCGGCGCCGCGCTGCCGATATCGGCGCACGCCAATGCGCTCGTCATTGGCGGGGCCTTGCTCGGGGCGGCGTTCTTTCCGCCCCTGGTGGGACGCGTTATCGGCGGGTACGGTGTCTCGGCGGCGCCGCCGGCGATTCTTTGCATCGCCCTGGCAGCGCTCGTCGTCGCGGGCGCGATCTATATTTCGCGCCGGCCTTGAGACGCGTTCGGGCCGGCTTCTCGCTGCCGGCCTGTTCGCGTTAGAAAAGGAACCGGAACAGCCAGAACAAACAGCCCGACAGAAGGATCGAGGCCGGCAGCGTCAGCACCCACGCGAGGAGCAGATTGCGTACGGTGGTCCACTGCAGCCCG
>JBGPPC010000130.1:0-10893 GCA_041488355.1 Gammaproteobacteria bacterium | reverse complement strand
CAGATAGTCTGGGCCTTCGTCGGCGCGCGCTCCAAGCTTGCGCAGCTCAGTCGCCATCGCCGACAGCCGGTCTGTCTCTTTGACCCGCCAGCTGGCGATGTTGCGAAGCCGGCAGGGACCGTCGGCGAACAGCGCAGCCACCGCCAGCGTCATGGCGGCATCCGGGATGTGGTTCAGGTCCAGGTCGAACGCTTTGAGTCTTCCGCCCGCCGGCGCCCTGGTTTCAATCCAGTTGTCGCCCGGCTCCACGACCGCGCCCATTTGCGCCAAGGCGTCCGCAAAGCGCACGTCGCCCTGCACACTGTTGCGCCCGACACCCTCGACGCGTACCGGCCCGCCGCCGATGGCACCCGCGGCGAGAAAGTAGGACGCACTGGACGCGTCGCCCTCCACGTGCACAACGCCCGGACTCCGGTAGCGGGCGCCGCCAGGGATGTTGAACGACACCCAGCCGTCACGCGCTATCTGGAGGCCGAACACGGCCAGGAGGCGCAGCGTCATTTCGATATACGGCTTCGAGATCAGTTCGCCTTCGACCTCAACGGTCACGATCTGCCCGGTCAGCGGCAGGGCCATGAGCAGAGCCGTGAGGAACTGGCTCGACACGTCCCCGCGTACGCGCACGTGCCCCGGGATGCGGATGGTAGCCGGAAAGATCTCCAGAGGCGGGAATCCGTCTTTGCCCAGGTAGCGGATATCAGCGCCAAGCGCACGCAGCGCGTCGACCAAGTCGCCGATCGGACGCTCGTGCATACGCGGCACACCGGACAGCGTGTAGTGACCGCCGTTGAGAGCTAGCGCGGCGGCGAGCGGGCGCAAAGCGGTACCGGCGTTTCCCAGGAACAGGTCGCCGGAGCGCTGAGGAAAGATGCCCGCGCAACCCGTTACCAGCACCCGCTGGGGGTCGCTGCGCTCCACCCGCACGCCCAGCTGCTCCAGCGCCTCCAGCATGCGGTCCACGTCGTCGGCTGCCAGCAGGTCACGGATTTCGGTTACGCCTTGAGCCAACGCCGCCAGCAGCAGCGTGCGGTTGGAGATGCTTTTGGAGCCAGGCAGTCGAATCGTCCCAGCGGCGTGATGAAGCGGGCCTAACTCGAGGTAGGGCGGGTAGGCCTTCATCGACTCACTGCTGGCCGCGCAGCCACTTGCTGCGAGCTGCCCGCGCCAGCTCGAAGTTGAGCTCGATGTCGGCGCCGTCTCCGGCTTCCATCTCCGCGGCCAGCGTCGACAGCCGGTCCTGAAATGCGCGGATCTCCGTCAGTAGCGCATCGCGGTTGGCCAGGCAAATGTCCCTCCACATCTCGGGCGAGCTGCCGGCAATACGGGTGAAGTCGCGGAATCCCGCGCCCGCAAAGGAAAAAAACTCCGTCGCGTCTTCGCGGCTGGCGATCATCTCCACCAGCGTGAACGCCAACGCGTGCGGGAGATGGCTCACGGCGGCGAGCACCTCGTCATGACGCTCAGCGGACATCTCCACAGTGCGCGCCCCGCAGGCGCGCCATGCGGCCTCGACCCGGACGCGCGCGCGATCACCGGTTTCCGCCACCGGAGTCAACACCACGGTCCGATCGCGAAACAGCTCCGCGCTGGCAGCTTCCACGCCGGACAGTTCCGCGCCCGCTACCGGATGGGCGGGGACGAACTGCATCAGCTTGAGTCCCAGATGGCCGCGCGCTGCAGACACCACATCGCGCTTGGTGCTCCCTCCGTCGGTCAGCACGGCATCGGGCGCGAGATGCGGCGCGATGGCATCGAACACGGGTACGGTTTGCTGGACCGGTACGGCGACCAGAACCAGATCGGCACCATCGAGCGCCGAGGCCGCATCGGGAGCCACTTCATCGATCACACCAAGCTCCAATGCGCGCTCGAGATTGGCCCGGCTGCGACCCATGCCGGCGACACGGTCGACGCGGCCGGCTTGCTTCAGCGCCAGCGCAAAAGAACCGCCGATCAACCCTACGCCGAACACGGCCAGCTTGTGAAAACGGACATCGGTTACAGGTACCAGCACGGGAGTGTCTCAGGCGTGTAGCGCCATGCGCAATGCATCAAGGAACCGCTCGTTCTCGGCCGGGAGCCCGATCGTGACCCGCAGGTGCTCGGGCAGTCCGTAGACGCCTATCGGCCGCACGATGACGCCCTGCTTCAGCAGCCGCTGATAGACCTGCGCAGCGCCGCTGGCCCGAAAGCTCACGAAGTTTCCGAATGAGGGGATGTACCTGAGATTCAGCCGCTCGAGCCCCTGGATGATCTGGCGCATGCCTGAGCGGTTGAGTTCCACGCTCCTGCGCACAAACTCACCGTCGTTCAGAGCCGCCTCCGCAGCGGTCTGAGCGAGACTGCTGACGTTGAACGGCTGCCGCACCCGGTTCATCAGATCAGCGATTTCCGGATGGGTCAGTGCGAAACCCACTCGCAGGCCCGCGAGGCCGTAGGCTTTGGAAAAGGTGCGCGTGATGACGAGGTTCGGGAACTGCGCCAGCCAGCGCAAGCTATCCGCCTGCATCTCGTCCGGCAGATACTCGTTGTACGCCTCGTCCACTACCACGACGACCCGGCGCGGCACCCGCCGCAAAAACGCCTCTACTTCGGGAGCAGGAACGAACGTGCCGGTAGGATTGTTCGGATTGGCGATCCAGATGACCCGCGTGTCTTCGCGCACCGCACTCGCCAGAGCCGGCAGATCATGGCCATAGTCGTTGGCCGGCGTCTCCAGCTTCTCTGCTCCGGCCACTTGCGTCGCTAGATGATAAACGACGAACGCATGCTGGGACATGACTGCGGACGTGCCGTTGCCGAGAAAACATCGAGCCACGAGTTCCAGCACGTCGTTCGAGCCGTTGCCCAAAACGATCTGCTCCGGCCCCACGCGGTAACGGGCGGCCAGCGCTTGCTTCAGGTCGAAGCCGTTGCCGTCCGGGTAGCGGGCGAGACCCTGGAGCTGGGCCTCGATCGCCTTGCGCGCCAGCGGACTCACGCCGAGCGGGTTCTCGTTGGACGCGAGCTTGACGATACCGCTCTCCTCCAGCCCCATTTCTCGGGCCAGCTCGGCGATCGGCTTGCCCGGCTGGTAAGGAGCAACGGCGCGGATATACGATGGGGATAGTTCGCAGGCGTCGATCATGAAGGCCTATAGCGCGGCCGGATAGGAACCGAGGATCTTGAGAAAAGACGCGCGGCCGCGCAACTGCATCAGCGCGCGCCCGACGGGCGCGTCCTGCTGATGCCCCTTCAGATCCACGAAGAAGACGTACTCCCACATGCCGGTGCGCGAGGGCCTGGATTCCATCCTGGTCATGTCCACGCCCTCCTCGGCAAGCGGGGCCAGCAGATCGTGCATCGCGCCGGGCCGGTTGAGCGTGGACATCGCCAGGGAGGTCTTATCGCGCCCGGACGCCGCCGCCTCCTCATTCGCGATCACCAGAAACCGCGTCGTGTTATTGGGTTGGTCCTCGATGTTGGCAGACAGGACGTTGAGCTGGTACGCCGCCGCCGCCGCCAGCGAACCGAGAGCAGCGCTACGGGCCTCCTGCGAGGCTTGCCGCGCGCCTTCCGCATTGCTGACTACCGAGACGCGCTCGGCGTGCGGCAGGTTTTGATTGAGCCATTCGTGGCACTGAGCCAGACTCTGCGCATGCGCGTAGATCTTGTCGATCGGCTCGCCCAAAGCCGACTTGCTCATCAGACACTGATGCACGGGCAGCAGGACCTCACCGCAGATATGTGCAGGCGTCGCCAGCAGCAGATCGAGGGTGCGCCCCACCGCGCCGTCGGTGGAGTTTTCGACTGGCACCACGCCATAGCCCACCTGCTGCGCCTCCACCTGGCGGAAAACCTCGTCGATCGAGGCACAGGGGTGGCTGCGCACCTGCCCGCCGAAGTGCTTCAGCGCCGCCTCTTCACTGAACGTTCCGCGCGGTCCGAGGAAAGCCACTGACAGCGCCTGCTCGAGCGCGCGGCAAGCGGAGATGATCTCGGTGAACAGGCGCACCACCGCGCCCGCCGGCAGCGGCCCCGGGTTGCGGTCCTGCAGTCGGTGGACCACCTGGGCCTCGCGCTCTGGACGATAGATCGGCCCCCCGCTTTTGAGGCTGCCGATGTCGCGCGCCACCTGCGCGCGCTGGTTTACCAGCCGCAGGATGTCATCGTCGATGGCATCGATGCGGTCGCGCAGTTGCTTGAGCGGGTCGGTCATGACCGTTAGGGGCGCGCGGGTAGATAGCGCACCATCAGAACGCCTCCGATGGCGGCGATCCCGCTCAGCACGTCCTCGGGTACCGCGCTGTCCACGTCCACCAAGGTGTAAGCCATCTCGCGCTTTGATTTATTAAGCATGTTGTGGATGTTGAGCCCTGCGGTCGCAACCGCTGTGGAAATCTGCCCCAGCATGTTGGGAACGTTGGCGTTCGCGATGCCGACGCGGTAGGGCGACTCCCGCTCCATCACGACGTCCGGAAAGTTCACAGCATTGCGGATATTGCCGTGCTCTAGATAGTCCCGGACCTGGTTGGCCACCATGACTGCGCAATTATCCTCCGCCTCGCGCGTCGACGCCCCGAGGTGCGGCAGTGCAACCACACCGGGGTTGGCATCGAAGCGCGGATTGGGAAAATCGCACACGTAGCAATTCAGCCGCTTCGTCTTCAACGCCTCCAGCACCGCCTCGGCGTCTACGATCTCGTCGCGTGCGAAGTTGAGCAGGACGGCCCCATGCCGCATGAGCGCCAGCCGCCGCGCATCGATCAGATGCTGCGTGGCGGGAACCAGCGGCACGTGCACAGTGAGGAAGTCGCAGGCTTTGAGGACTTCCTCGATACTGTGCGCCCGCCGCACCTGAGATGGCAGGCTCCAAGCCGCCTCGACCGTGATCTCCGGGTCGTATCCCATCACGTTCATGCCGAGCTTGATCGCCGCGTCGGCGACCAGGCTGCCAATTCGGCCTAGGCCGAGAATGCCGAGCGTGCGTTCGGGCAGCTCGAAGCCAGCGTAGTGTTTCTTGTTCTCCTCCACCAGTCGGTTCAGCTCCACGTCGCTACCGCGGAGCCCCTCAACGAAGCGCACGGCGGGAAGAAGATTTCTGGCGGCGATCAGCAGACCAGCCAACACCAGCTCTTTGACCGCGTTGGCATTCGCGCCCGGTGCATTGAAGACCGGTACGCCGCGTTGGCTCATGACATCGACCGGGATGTTGTTGGTCCCGGCCCCAGCCCGTCCGATCGCCTTGACCGAGGCCGGGATTGTCATCGCGTGCATATCCTGTGAGCGCACCAGGATCGCATCCGGGAGAGCGATGTGGTTGCCCACCTCATAGCGCTCGAGCGGCAGCAGTCTCAGCCCGGCGTGAGAAACGGAATTGAGCGTAAGAACCTGGAGCTTGTCCAGCATAGGGTCCACCTCAACCCTGCCGGCGCTCGAAGTCGCGCATGAACTCCACCAGCGCTTTCACCCCCGCCAGCGGCATGGCGTTGTAGATCGAGGCGCGCATGCCGCCTACCGAGCGGTGTCCCTTGAGCTGAGTCAAGCCGTGCTGGGCAGCCTGCTTGAGGAATGCTTCGTCCCGGGCGGAATCGTTCAAGGTGAAAGGCACGTTCATGCGCGAGCGGTCGTCCCTGGCCACGGGGCTGCGATAAAAGCCGCTGGAATCCAGCACGTCGTACAGCAGTCCGGCCTTGGCAACGTTGATCTTCTCCATCGCCGCCAGCCCTCCGTTCGCCTTAAGCCACCTGAGCACCAGGCCGGCTATATAGATCGCATAGGTGGGGGGTGTGTTGTACATCGAATCGTTGTCGGCCTGGACCTTGTAGTCGAACGCGGACGGCGTCCCGGTCGTAGCGCGACCGATCAGATCCTCGCGCACGATGACGATGGTCAATCCGGCCGGGCCGATGTTCTTCTGCGCTCCGGCATAGATCAGGCCGAACTTGCCGACGTCCAACGGGCGCGACAGCAGGCTAGAGGAGAGGTCGCACACGAGCGGCACGGCGCCGGTGTCGGGAATCCAGTGAAACTCCACTCCGCCGATCGTCTCGTTCCCCGTGTAGTGGACGTAGGCCGCCGCGAGGTCGAGTTGCCACACTGCCTGCTTCGGCACGTAGGTGAAGCTCTTGTCTTCGCTGCTCGCAGCAATGCTCACTGTGCAGAACTTTTTCGCCTCGCCGATAGCCTTCTTCGCCCACTCCCCGGTGTGCACGTAGTCGGCGTTAGTCTTGCCCCGCAGCAGGTTCATCGGCACAACGGCGAACTGCGCACTGGCCCCGCCTTGCAGGAACAGGACTTTGTAGTTCGCCGGGATCCCGAGCAGGGCCCGCAGATCTGCGTGGGCGCGCTCGGCGATCGACATGAACTCCTTGCCGCGATGGCTCATCTCCATCACCGACATGCCCGAGCCCTGCCAGTCGAGCATTTCCTCGCGGGCCTGGACCAAGACTTCTTCCGGCAGCACCGCCGGACCGGGACTGAAGTTGTAAACACGCATTTGCTTGCGATGCCCTCTCAATGCAGGGTTTCAGGCCGGTCTCCAGATTCGGAATCGCCGTCGGTTGACGTATCGCCATCCGCCGCGGCGTCGCCGGCATCAGAGGAGCTGGCCTGCGGCGCGCCATTGCCGTCGGTCGCACCGTTATCCTCGGTCTCGACCACCTTCTCCAGACCAGCCAACTTCTCTTCCAGTCCCAGGTTGATCAACGTAACACCCTGCGTTGCGCGGCTCATCTCGCGAATTTCGGCCACGCGCGTGCGGATCAGCACCCCGCCGGTGGTGATCAGCATGATGTCGTCCTCGGGCAGCACCAGCTTAGCCGCTACGACCTTGCCGTTGCGCGCCGTCGTCTGGATCGCGATCATGCCCTGGGTGCCGCGCCCGTGGCGGGTATATTCGGCAATCGGCGAGCGCTTGCCGTAGCCGTTCTCGGTAGCCGTCAGCACCGAGTGGCTCTCATCTTCCGCTACCACCAGGGAGATCACCTGCTGGCCGATGCCTAGCGTCATTCCGCGCACACCGCGGGCCGTACGCCCCATCGCGCGCACGTCTTGCTCGCTGAAGCGCACCGCTTTGCCGGCGTCCGAGAACAGCATCACGTCGTAGTTGCCGTCGGTGATCGCCACACCCACCAGGTAATCGCCTTCATCCAGTTCAACTGCGATGATGCCGCTTGGGCGCGGGCGCGAAAAATCCGACAACGGCGTCTTCTTTACCGTCCCGTTTGCGGTCGCCATGAACACGAAGTGCCCGTCGTCGAAGGTCTTGACCGGCAGCACGGCATTGATCTTCTCCCCCTCCTCGAGCTGCACCAAGTTGTTGATCGGCTTGCCGCGCGAAACCCGGCTGCCCTGCGGGACGGCATAGACCTTCACCCAGTACACGCGCCCGCGGCTCGAGAAGCACAAGATGTAATCGTGCGTATGGGCGACGAACAGACGCTCGATGAAGTCGTCCTCCTTCGTGGCCGTAGCCTGTTTCCCACGTCCCCCGCGCTTCTGAGCGCGGTAGTCGGCCAGCGGCTGGGACTTGATGTACCCGGTGTGCGACAACGTCACCACGACGTCCGTGGGCGCGATCAAGTCCTCGAGGTTGAGGTCTTCCGCGTTGAGCTGGATCTCGCTGCGGCGCTTGTCGCCATACTGCTCTTTAACTTGGTTCAGCTCGTCGCCAATGATGGCGGTGATGCGCTCGGGTCGGGCCAAGATATCCAGCAGGTCGGCGATCTCCGTCATCACCTCCCTGTATTCGGACACGATCTTGTCCTGCTCCAGCGCGGTGAGCCTCTGCAACTGCATCTCGAGAACGCGTTGGGCCTGCGCCTCCGACAAGCGATAGCCGCCCTCCGAGTCAGGCGTTGCACTCTGCAGTCCGAGATCGCGGGCCAGGCCCTCCGGCCGGGTACGCTCGGCGTCCGCCCGCTGCAGCATCTGCGCCACCAGCTCGGAGCGCCACAAACGTCCGGTCAATTTCTGCTTGGCTTCCGCCGGCGAGGGAGAGGCCTTGATCAACTCGATGATCTCGTCCACGTTGGACAGAGCTACCGCCAGCCCCTCCAGGATATGGCCGCGTTCGCGCGCCTTGCGCAGCTCGAATACAGTGCGACGCGTGACCACCTCGCGGCGGTGACGCAGGAAAGCCTCGAGCAGTTGCTTGATGTTGAGCAGCTTCGGCTGGCCGTCCACCAACGCGACCATATTCATGCCGAAGTGGTCCTGCATCTGCGTTTCTTTGTACAGATTGTTGAGTACGACTTCGGGGATCTCGGCGCGCTTGAGCTCGATCACGACGCGCATGCCGGACTTGTCCGACTCATCGCGGATCTCGGCTACGCCCTCCAGTTTCTTCTCGCGCACGAGCTCGCCGATGCGCATCAGCAGATTGGATTTGTTGACCTGATAAGGGAGCTCATCGATCACAATCGCGGCGCGGTTGCCCTTCTCCACCTCCTCGGTATGGGTGCGGGCCCGGATCACGACGCGGCCACGGCCGGTGCGGTAGCCCTCCTTCACGCCCTCCGTGCCGTAGATGATGCCGGCTGTGGGGAAGTCAGGCGCCGGCACGAGAGCGATCAGATCTTCCACGCCCAGCTCAGCGTCGGCGAGCAATGCCAGACAGGCATCCACCACTTCCTGCAGATTGTGCGGCGGGATGTTGGTTGCCATTCCCACCGCGATGCCTGAAGAGCCGTTGATCAGCAGGTTCGGAACCCTGGCCGGCAGGGCCGTGGGCTCGTTCTCCTTGCCGTCGTAATTGGGAACGAAATCAACCGTCTCCTTATCGATGTCCTCGAGCATCTCGGAGGCGATGCGCGACATCCGGCACTCGGTATAGCGGTAGGCGGCGGGCGCGTCGCCATCGACCGACCCAAAGTTGCCCTGCCCGTCGATGAGCATGTAGCGCATGGAGAAGTCTTGCGCCATACGCACCAGGGCCTCGTACGTAGCCGAGTCTCCGTGCGGATGGTACTTGCCGAGGACTTCGCCGACGATGCGCGCACACTTCACGTATGGGCGGTTCCAGACATTGTTGGCTTCGTGCATGGCGAAGAGCACACGCCGATGCACTGGTTTCAACCCGTCGCGCACATCGGGCAGCGCCCGCCCCACGATTACGCTCATGGCGTAGTCGAGGTAGGAGCGGCGCATCTCCTCTTCGAGGCTTACCGGTAAGGTTTCCTTGGCAAATTGGTCCATCGTGTCCGGGATCATGAAGCGGTAGGTGCGGGGCGCCTCAAGACAACGCCCGCCGCCACGCCCTCGTTGGTCCGTGGGCGCGGCAACCGAAGCAAAACTAAAATTTTATCATGTAGATGGTTCACTGCCGAAGCGGGCTCTTGAGACCGCCTCGAAGCGGGTACCCAGGCCATGTCGCTGCCTAGCGCCGGCACATCGCGCGCCGGCTCGGCGAGCGGGTTGGCCAGCGTTCGGGTTGTGCTATATGATTCACTGGCCTGCCAATCAGCGGCCCGAGAACGAGCGCTGCGTGATGTCCACGGCATCGGTAGCACCCAAAAATCGCGGACCCACCGCGAATCATGAGGAGAGGAGAACAATGCACATGGCGAACCCCAATTCGACGCGCAAAGGGCTGGCAGCGGGCTCTCCGAGTACGGCATTGCGCGCAACCTTTCTTACCCTCACGCCCATGCTGTTCGCGGCCGTACTCGTCGGCTGCAGCACCAAAGCACAAACCCGATCGGCGTCACAACCGACTCCGCAAACGCAGGCGGCGCAGACTCCCGCGGCAGAGTCGGCGTACGAACCGGCGGCCTACGAAGACCCCGTGGTCTCGAGCCCACCCGCGGAGGAGACGGCGGCGGCGCCTGAGGTGTTCAAGGACGAAGGCGGTGGACAGGTCGCGGAGGAAGGCGTCGCACAGCCGGAAGTATTCGGAGAGGAAGCCGCTGAGGCAAAGCCAGAAGAAGAGCCCGAACCGCAGCAGTTCTCGGACCAGGCTGGCCCGGTGGCAGAAGAGGAGCCGTCCGTCCAACAGCCTTTCGTAGACGACCAGACGGCCCCGGACGAAGAAGTCGCGCAACAGCAGTTTACCGATGACGACGCCCCGGCGATGGACGAGGACGTCGCGCAACAACAGTTCACCGACGATGCGGCCCCAGCCAAGGACGAGGACATCGCCCAGCAACAATTCACCGACGAGCCGCCTGCCGCCAAGGACGAGGACATCGCGCAGCAACAATTCACCGACGAGCCGCCCGCCGCCAAGGACGAGGACATCGCGCAGCAACAATTCACCGACGAGCCGTCTGCCGCCAAGGACGAGGACATCGTGGCGCAACAGCAGTTCACGGACGACGCCGCGACGGCCACGGAAGAGGTGACTGCACCAGAGGTGTTCAAGGACGACACCGCAGAGGCTGCGCCCGAGGAGCTGGCTCGCGAGCCCGAGACGTTCACCGAAGAGAAAGTAGCTCAGGCCGAAGAGCCCAAAGCGCCACCCGTGACCATGCTGCCCGTAACCGTTACGGTGGAGGCGGACCCCCTGTTCGATTTCGATAGATATGCGATCCGCACCGACTCGCGTAAGAAACTCGACGAGCTGGTCCAGCAGCTTAAGGGCGTCACGTACGGGGAAATCATCGCCGTGGGGTTTGCTGACCCGATCGGCACCGCGAAGTACAACAAGGGCCTATCGGAACGGCGGGCCGCGTCTGTAAAGCAATACCTCGTGAACAAAGGCATCCCCGCCAATCGGGTCAAGATCGAGGGTCGCGGCAAGACCGAAGAGTTTGCGAGCTACAAAAACTGCCACGGCCAGCGCAAGCAGAAGCTGATCGCCTGCCTGGAGCCGAACCGCCGCGTAGAGGTTACCGTAACGGCAGAAAAACAGCAGTAGGCGCGTCGACATCTCGCTCGGAACAAGCGAGCCCTGCGCGAGCAGGGCTTTTTTGT
>JBGPPC010000129.1:0-10957 GCA_041488355.1 Gammaproteobacteria bacterium | reverse complement strand
GCAAACGCTGCGCTGGGAGTGCCAGTTTGTGTGGACTTCGTCGGCGCCGAACTGGCGGGACTGGTCGGAGTAGCGTCGAGGATGCCTCTCCAGCTTGCTTGCTCGCTTGCACTGACGGCCAATTGCGTATCGATGCGACCGTCCTGATACTCGAGCGTCCAGTTGCCGCCTTTGTCGGCCGCGCCGGTCAAATCCTCGCTGGCGGCGACGTTGCTGCCAGTCAGACGCGACAACGCATCCACCAGCGCCTTGCCGTCGGCGTATTCGGCTACATCGCAACCGTAAATGAGCAGGTCCGCCCCTGGGGCGAGCGCCTTGCTCCAGCCCTTGATCTGGGCTGCATTGTTCAGCAGCGAGTCGAAGTTCAGTGTCGCGTTGCCCAGCTCCACCTCGCCATCCGCGCCGTGCGAGATGACATGGACAGCGCTAACATCGCGCATCCCCGCCAGGGTCTGAGTAATCTGCTTGATGCCGTCGCTGCCTGCATTGAGCAAGACGATATCGTACTGATGCTGCGTATTGCTGTTGGCGGTGATGTCCTGGACCAGCTTCTGATAGTTGGGTACAGCCGTGTCGACAAACACCACCTCGTGTCGTGCTGCCTGCGGTGCGGTAGCCGTCGCCGCTGCGCTTTCGGTCACGAAATCGCCAGCCGCGTCAACTATGCGATGCTCAGCAGTGGGGACTAGAGCGTGGGCATCCAGGATGGCAGGCGAAAAATCGGCGGAGTACAGAATCCGTGGCTCGATCTCCTCGATCACGGGGCGACGCCGGGCGACAGCGCGCTCATGCGGCGCCGCTGCCCAGCCTGACTGGTGGCTAGATAGTCTCATTCTCCGCGTCCCGCGAATGAGAGGCGGCGCTCGAGATTTCGGTCCTGTTGCAGCAACAGCCTGCGCTCGCTGCGTTGGCGTCGTTCTTCGCGCGTCTGCGGTATGCGAGCAACGAGGCGGGTAAGCCACGACGGCAGACCGGCACGGCCCGCCGCGCGTCCCCGCAACACGGAGCGCAGCCATGTCGGCCAAAACTGAACGATGAGCGGATCTTCCAGCGAGAGGATGGTCTCTACGCTGCCCGGATCGCCTTGTCGTGCACAGCGTCCCTGCAGCTGCCGATCGATGCGGCTGGATGCGTTGTGCTGGCAGCAGATCACGTGAAGACCTCCGCGCTGGGCAACGCCAGGCCCGAGCGGTATGTCGGTCCCGCGTCCGGCCATATTGGTGGTCACTGTGATGTGCTCCGGGCATCCTGCTCGAGCAACGATCTCCGCCTCCTCTCGATCGTTGCGAGCGTTGAGCACGGCATGCTTGAAGCCGTGAGCGGTAAGGCGACAACTCAACTGATCCGTGTCCGCGACCGAGTCGGTGCCGATCAGCACCGGACGGCTCTCGGAGGCAAGCGCCCGCACCCGTTCGATGACCGCGTCCCATTTCTGTTCCCGCCATGCGCAGACCCGCAACGGCAGCGCCACCCTCCGAGAAGGCTTGCGCAAAGGCACCCGGGAAATCGAGAGGCCGTAGACGGATCTCAGCTCATCGGCCGCTTCCGTCAGAGTTCCGCTCATGCCGCACAGGCGCAGATAGCGCGGGAAGAAGCGCTGATACGTAATCTGGGCGATGGTTTCCATCTCCCCGGTAGGCGCGCACCCTTCCTTGACTTCAAGCAGCTGGTGCAGGCCCTTGGACCACACACGGCCTGGCGCAACGCGCCCGGTCGTCTGGTCGATCATCAGGATTTTGCCGTCGCGCACCAGATAGTCCCGGTCTCGGGCGTACAACTGACGCGCAGCGAGTGCTAGGGTGATGACCTCTTCTCGATGCCGACGGTCCTGCCACAACCCACCAATCGTGGCCGCCGTAGCTCCAACCGTTTCGCGCCCGCTATCGGTGAGCGTTGCCTGGCGGCTGCCCGGGTCGAGACGGAAGTCGGCTCCCGTGCGCAGTCGCATAGCGATCCGCAGCGCTTCCTTGAAGTAGGTCTGCTGCTGGTCATTCACGCGCGACTGCGAAAGGATAAAAGGCGTGAGTGCCTCGTCGATCAAGATGCTATCCGCCTCGTCTATGAGCGCCATGCACAACCCGCGCAGTAGGAGTGCGGATGGTTGCTCTGTCCCGCTATCGAGCTGCCGCACGCGCTCGTGTAGATGGCTGAAGGTCTCGCGCCGGACGAGTCGGTCCCGCAAGTAGTCGAATACGAGTTCCTTGGCTGTGCAGTAGGTGATGTTGCAACCATAGGCAGAGCGCCGTGCAACCTGGTCTAGAGGTTGGGTGACAGCACCCACCGTCAGACCTAGATATCTGTATACGGGACCGAGGGTCTGCGCGTCGCGCGCTACCAGATAGTCGTTGGCGGTGATCACATGCACTGGAATGCCCGCCAGTGCCGCCGTAGCGGCGGTGAGCGCTGCGGCGAGCGTCTTGCCTTCGCCGGTAGCCATCTCCGCCAGCCGATTGCCAAGCATGATGCGCCCAGCGACAAGCTGAGTGTCATAGTGAGGCGTGCCCAGTTGCCGACGTGTAGCCTCACGCACAAGCGCAAAAGCCTCGGCGTTGGTTTCCATCGTGAACCCGGACGCGGCGAGCCTGGTCCGCAGGTCTCGCAACCGCGACTGCCATGTGCTGTCAGGCAGCGTCCGCAACGCCTGGGCGTGTGCATGAACGCGCGCGAGAAAGCGCCCTTGTTGGTGCCGTTCCACACGTGCGGGCGCCCGCAAAGACGACCACGCGAGCGCCACGCCAGCTCGCTGCTTGTCTGCGCGCTCGGGATACGGGGCTGAGGTCATCCCCGGGACTGATAGGGCTCCGGATCTCATTGCGAGCTGCATCGCCGAAAGGGCTAACCTTCCGGATTGAACTGTTTCAGGAAAAGTTGCTGCATGCGGCGCTGCCACTGGAATGCGAGCGGTCTCGCGCCGTGGTCGAAGCGCAACCATGCGCGCCCACCCACCCGCTCCAGCATCTTCGACGTCAACCGCAGGTCCAGCAAGAACACGGGTTCGAGTGTTTTTAAACCTTCTTTGTCCGCCGGGTCGGTCACGAACGGCCCACCGGCCCGGTCACCGAGCGCGGCGGTCGGTAGCTGGTTGGTCGCGCCCGGCACCTCGGCGGTGAGACGGCCCTGCAAGCTAGGGCCTGGCACATCGGCCAGTTTGACCTCGACTGCACGCGTGTCGCTGCGGATCAAGCCAGCGTCTTCCTGCGGCACAGCGACCTTGACGCTGATCAATTCGGGACGCAGCACATTGGCTAGCACAGTTCCCTTAGCGACGAAGCTGCCCGGCAAATCCAGCGCGCGTGGCATCACCAGAGTGCCGTCCGTCTGGCTCATGACGCGCAGACTCGCGAGCCGCTTTTCGACGTGCGCCAGCTCCGCCCGCTTGGCGGCAGCATCTTCAGAGATCGATTTGGCGCGCGAGGTATTGCGCGCCACTTCGCGCGTGAACTCCACTTCCAGACCCATGATCGCCGCCTGCAGCCGCTGCTGCTCCATGATCAAGTCGGGATCCGACAGCACGAGAATCGGATCGCCCGTCTTCACCGCCTGGCCATCCTTGGCAAGCACTTCTGTCACGAACCCATCGGTCCCGGCTCGGATGCGCGCCTGCTCGGGCAGCCATACCACGCCTTGAGCGCTGGTCGCGAAGGGGAACGGGACTACACACAGGAGCACAAATAGCGCCGCGGCGACGGCACCGGCGACCGTCATACTGCGTGTGCGCGTACGTGCGATCTGCGGTGCGCTGGTGAGAAATCGCCATAGACCGGTCAAGGGCCTGAATACCATCGTAGCGGCAACCATCGCCCCCGCAAGCATGCCGGTCCATAAAGAGAAGTGGCCAGCCCACAAGATGATCAGACCAGCGATGAACCATCGATATGCGTAAGCCAACACCGCGTACCCGAACAGTACGGGACCCTCGCCCGGGCCCGTAACCGGCGAGGACGCGCTCTTCACACCCAGCAGGCGACGCTGCGCCAGGTATCCGACGTACGTGTTGGCGCGAGGACCCAGGTTCGGGACATCGAGTAGATCCGACAGCACGTAGTAGCCGTCGAAGCGCAGCAACGGGTTGCCGTTGAACAGCACGGTGGACATCCCACCGATCAACATGCTGACGAAAGCGATGTCGCGCACTGTGCCGTCCTGGACATGGAGCCAGACAAAGGCGGCCAGCGCTGCGAGGAACAACTCAACCATCATGCCGGCCGCACCAACGACAACGCGGCGGTGTTTTTCAGGGAAAGCGGAAGCCGCGGAGGCATCCACGAACGGCACCGGGACCAGCAGCAGGAGGCTCAATCCCATTTCCCGCACATCTCCGCCCCACGCCTTGACCGCGAGGCCGTGGCCAAGCTCGTGCAGGACCTTGATCACCGGATAGCAAAGCCACAGCAGCAACAGGTAGCGTGGCGTCAGCATATGTACCACGGCGAAGGAGCGGACGGCATCCCAGTTGGAAAGAACGGAGAGTAAGCCCGCCAGCACCACGAAGCCCCACACCAGTCCTAGCGCAGGCTGAAACAGCACGCGCGCCATGGGGGCCAGTCGTTCTAGCAACGCATCGGGATCAAACAGGGGTACGCGGAATGACAGCGGGTTGAGCATCGACATGCGCCGTTTCTTGCCACGTGCCAGGCTGCGGCGGAAGAGCTCCGCGACGTCCGGCGTAATCTCGCACTGAAGCAGGCCACTGTCGCTGAGCTGGCACAGAATCTCGATGGTTTCGTCCTGCGTCGGCGCGCGTTCGCCGAGCGAGTTCAGCAGCGCGTGCCAGATCTCGTCGACGGCACGCCGGCCGTCCATCCGCCCGATGAAGTGGAAGGCGCTTTCGTCGACGCGGTGGTGGCGTCCCGAGCTAGTGTCTTGCAGCAGGTACCAGACCTGCCCGCGATAGACGTGCCGCGACACGCGCACGTGCCCGCGCAGGCGCGGATGCAGGCCCGCGACGCGATACCAGCGGGAGCTGAATAGCGAGTCCATGGGCTACCCGATCCAGGACCACAGGGTCAGGCGCATCCAGTCCGAAATACGATGTGTCCAGATCCAGAGTAGAGAGCGCGAGCCGGCCTCTACCTTTCCCACGCCCAGCAGACCTGGGCGCAATTGCTCGGCGTTGGCTTTGAGTTTCGCCTCAACCTCGAAAAAGTTCCGCCCTGGGCCGGTCGTGGCCACTGGGGTAATGCGATTGACTTCGAGCGGGAAGGTGTCAGCGGGCAGAGCCGACAACGCCAGCGATCCGGCTGTGCCGAGTTTCACGTCTGCGATGTCGCGTTCGTCGACTTCAAGAATGACTCTGAAATCGTGCTCCGGTGCCACCGTCATCAGCGTTTCGCCTTTCTTCACGGGCGCCCCGAGCGACTGCGTCAGGTCTCCCGTGATCACGATGCCGTCGAACGGCGCCTGTACCTGCGTGCGCTGCAGACGTGCCTGAGCCAGTGCCAGCTGCGCCCTGGCCTCCTCCAGCTTCGCTCCAAGGATGGCGACCTCGGCACGGTCCTGCTTCACCAACGCCGTACCGTAAGAGTTCTCCAGCTGAGAGACCTCGCTTTGCGCTTTCCGCTCCTCGAGCTTGAGGTCCTCGTCTGCCAGCTCGGCCACCAGCTGCCCTTCCTTGACGTGGTCGCCGGGACGCACGTGCGTATGCTTAAGGTAACCGTCGGCCGGCGCCGCAAGCACGCGCTGGACTGCGCCTTCCAGCCGCGCCGGCGCACTGACTCGGTAGTCCGCTGTGATAAAAGCTGCACCCAGCAGCACTGCCAAGACTGTGCCCCCGCCGGTTTTCACAGCGAGATGTCCGGAACCGAACAACGGTGACAGGGCCTCGGACAGGGCACCTGCAAGCTTCGCGGGCCAAGGCTTGTCCACCGTGCGCTTGATCTCGAGCAAAGGCCCGAGCAGCGCTGCGATGTTTTCGCACAGCGTGAGCTCGGCGCGGCCCAACGGGGCGGCGCTGTTGCGCTCGAGCGTGATGGCCCCGCAGGGCTGGCCCGATTTGACCAATGGAACGGTGCTGATCCAGGCCGAGCCGTGGCGCTGCGCCAGGTCGGCGTGCGCACGGTCCACTCGCGGCTGAGCGCCCTCCGGCAGCGGATAGATCAGCGTCGCGCCCTGCCAGACCGCCTCTTCCATGGCGGCACCGATGTCGCGCAACAGACCCTGGTTGGCACGGAACTCTGTAGCGTGCGACAACGCTTCAACCTTGACGTGACGACGACTCGACAGACCGATGCTGACGCGCTCACAAGCAAACGTGATCGCCAACTCCGTTGCGAACGCGGTAGCGGCCTCAGTGAAACGCTCGTGCGACTCCACTGTGGCCAACAGCTGCAGAATCCGCGCGGAGTTTGAGGCCGGCAGCTCAGCGGTTCGTTCGTCCACTGCGTTGCGCAGCGTCGGGAGCGGCGTCTGAGCGGTACCCGAGGCTGGAGTGGAGGCCGCAGACACCGCGACCGCGCTCGGTCCGGGCTGTGTCCGGGTCGGGTCGATCGCATTCGACGTGATCATGGGACTGGGCTGTGTGCGCGTCATGTCCTGCGGTACAAAGCCCGCGGAACCGATTGCGGGTGTACTCGCACTCGGGGGCTGGCTTGGCGTCGGACTCTGACGCATGAAGCCCTCGAAGCTTTCTGCCCCGCGCTTGATGCCATCTATGACAGCTTGAGGTGGCAACGTCATATTCGGGTCGAAGCCCACCGCGACGGCGCCTACGGTACGGCCCTTCACTTCGATCGGGCAGGAAATCATCGGGCCGAGCGGGACCGGGCGCTCCGCTCCGTTCAGACGCGGCTGCGACAACGGCTCGCGCCGCTCATACGCGGACTTCGCGGCCACTGCCAATCCCTCACCTGGTATCCCGCCCGCCGGCCAGTGCGCGGCCGGCACCAGCGATGTGCTGTTGCGCGGCAAGACCAGAACCACAGCGCCAGTGGCGCCGTTGATCTGTCTGCACTGCTCGTCGAGCCAGGCTTGAATGTTGGCTTGCATGGACCGAGTCTCGAGGCTCCGTTGTACGGGGGGCCCGTCTCCGGGCCCCTATTGGGAGCGGTCTGCCGGGCTGAGGCCCGATTCGTCGAAGGTTTTCCTCGGCGGGATATGGCTTCGACAGACCCTCCGCCCGAACACGACCGCAAGCTTTATGCCGGCACGGACGGCGGCGCACCGTTCTGTTCTCGCGACCGCGACAACAGACTCAGAGCCCGCAATGCCGCTTAGCTCAGGACTGCTACCTCGAGGGGCAAGAGACAGCCGTTATGCGTCAGGCGCGGCGAAGCTGTCAGGGTGGACTTTGCGAGAAAGTGAAATTCGATGACACGTTTAGCATTGTGTTCACTGTGCGCACCAACCACCGTCGATGAGCACATCGTTGCCGGTCATGAACGCCGCGGCATCCGAGCAGATGTATACAGCGAGCGCAGCGATTTCCTGCGGCTGGCCCCAGCGCTTGAGCGGTGTCTGCGCCATCAGTGCCGCATTCTTAGCAGGATCGGCACGCAGCGGCGCGGTCAGGTCGGTGGCGATGAAGCCGGGGCTGATCGCAACTGCAGTGATGCCATCGTCGGCCAGTTCCAGCGCCAGTCCACGCGTAAGCCCGAGCAGTCCGTGCTTACTGGTCGAGTAGATGCCACGCCCATCGCTCGACACGTGCGCCATGATCGAGGTGATGTTGATGATGCGACCATAGCCGCGCCCTTTCATGTGCGGGATGAAGTAACGGCACATGAGCCAAGCACCGGTGAGATTGGTGTCGATCACGGCGCGCCATTCCTCCAGAGTAAACTCGTGAATCTTCTTGCGAATCGCAGTCCCCGCGTTGTTGACCAGGATATGCGCAGCGCCGAAACGCTTGACGACGTTGTCCGCGAGCACCCTGACCTGCGTCTCTTCGCGCACGTCGCAGATAAAGGTCTCCGCCTCTGCACCCGCTTCTCGCGCCAGCTTTTGCGTCTCGGCCAGCTTATCCTGAGCACGCCCCGCAAGCGCAAGCTTGGCCCCGGCGCCGCCTAGCGCCAGCGCGATCGCTCGTCCAATGCCGCGGCTCGCGCCCGTGATGACAGCGACTCGTCCCTGCAAGAATTTCTCGGTCATTTGATCAAACCTCGTGGTTCATGATGGATAGCTCGCGGTCGGAAACACGATTCGCAAGCCACTGATCTCGTTCATCGGCTCTCGCCGGTGATGACTTCACCGAACAGCCCCCAGCGCTTCCCGTCGAAGCGGGCAAGCTGCATCTGCTCCACGGGATAGAAGTCGGTGGCGCTCGTATTAACCTTGATCCCGGGAAGCAGCAGCGGGAGCTCGAGATTCTTGAGGTTGGCCGCTTCCCGCATCACCGCCTCGCGTGTGAGCTCGTCGCCACATTGCCTGAGCACTTGCACCAAGGTCTGCGCGACGCTGTAGCCGTACACGTTGTTGATATCGGTCAGGTCACCCTGCGGATAGTACTTCTTCATCCACTCCACCCAGTCCCTGAACGATTTCTCTCTCTGCCACTGCGGGTCGGTCGGATCCTTGAGATAGAGAGCGGTGATGAGGCCCGCAGACTTGTCGAGCCCCGCGGGTTCGAGCACCGAGGCGATGGAACTTGAAACGTTGTTCACGAACGCCAGCGGGCGCCAGCCGATGTCGTAGCTCTTGCGGATGGCCTGCGCTGCAAACTTGGGGATAGCGAAGATGAAGAAGGTGTCCGCCCCCGAGGCCTGGAGCGTAATGATCTGTGAGTCCACCGTCGGGTCGCTGGCTTCGTAGCTCACCTCCTTGACGATTAGCGATGCCTTGCTGCCAAGGCCCTCTTTGAGGCCTTTCAAGTAATCCTTTCCGTAGTCGTCGTTCTGGTACAGCACCCCCACCTTCGCGGTAGGCTTGTGCTGCAGAACGTACTTGGCATAAATGCGACCCTCGGACTGATAGTTGGGCTGCCAGCCCATGGTCCAGGGGAAGTTCTGCGGATCGCCCCACTTGGTGGCGCCCGTGGCGACGAAGAGCTGCGGGACTTTGCGCGCGTTGAGATATTTCTGGATCGCAGTATTCGCGGCCGTGCCCAGGCTCTGGAAGATGAACAGCACGCCGTCGTCTTCCACCAGACGCCGGACCTGCTCTACGGTCTTGGGAGGACTATAGCCGTCGTCGAGGCTGAGCAACGTGATCTTCCGGCCGTTGATCCCACCCTGGTCGTTGATCATCTGGAGATACGCCAATTCCGCACGGCCGATGGTCCCGTAGGCAGAGCCCGGACCGCTGTAAGGCATGGTCTGCCCGATCTTGATCTCGCTGTCGCCCGCGCCGGAGTCGTATTTCTTTTGTGCCACTGCAGATCCGGGAAGCGTCAGCGTGGCGGCGGCCAACCATATGAGAACCTGGTGTGGGGCTGTCATGGCTGCATCCTCCGAGGATGGATTGCCTTGCAATAACCGCAGCCTGCCCCGTCATGCAGGAGCAAGGCGGCGCACCAGCTTTCCGACGAGCATGCGGATGAAACCGGCTATACCCATGGGCATTGCGTAAATAAACACCAGCAGGAACACGCCGTTGATGGCCCAAGGCGCTGCCTTGGAGATCTGATCGGCGAAGTTGGGGATGAACTGTATGAACAGCGCGCCGTAGATTGCGCCCGAGATCGACGCGATGCCGCCGATCACGATGCCGACCAGGAAGGTGATCGACAGCCCCGCCGTAAAGCTGTCAGGCGCCACGAACTGCACCACGATCGCCCCAAGCGCGCCAGCGACACCGGTGTAAAGCGCGCTCACACCGAAGGTCAGGGTCTTAAATAGCGCGCTGTTCACGCCCATAGCCTCAGCAGCGATCGGGTGATCGCGGATCGCCACCATCGCGCGCCCGACACGCCCCCGCAGCAAATTCCAACCGATCACGAACATCACCAGCAGGACCCCAAGCGTGAACAGATAGAGCCACTGGTCCGGCGTCACTTTAAGCCCAAAGGGCGGGTCGGGCTTGATGATGACGATACCCTGCACCCCCCCGGTCCAGTGCTCGATGTGTTTGTACTTGAGGATCTGCGGCATGGCGATGGCCAGTGCGAAAGTGGCCAACGCAAGATAGTGCCCGCGCAACCGCAGCGCCGGCAGTCCGAACAGGAACCCGGAGATGAAGCACACGACCCCAGCAACGGGCAGCGTGGCCCAATAAGGCCATCCAAACCGGTCCATCAGAATTGCAGCGACATAAGCGCCGATGGCGTAGAACGCGCCGTGACCGAGCGAGATCTGCCCGTTGTACCCGGTCAGCATGTTCAGGCCCAGCAGTACGATGGTGTAGACCAGCACCATGTTGAACTGGAACACCCGGTAGTTGCTGACCAGGAACGGCAGCGCGATGGCGCCGGCCGCGAGTGCGACGAGCCCGATCGTCTTCCAGGCAGGCAGCGACAGCCCCGCGTAGCGGGGTATCATGAATTCAACTGTTGTGGCCGCATCGCTCATCCTGAGGCCTACACCCGTGTGACGAAAACCTTGCCGAACAATCCGGTTGGCTTTACCAACAGCACACCGATAATCAGCACGAGCGCCACCGTCAGCTTCAACTCGGTCCCGATCAAGTAGGCGCCGATCAGGTTCTCCAGCACGCCCACCGCGAACCCACCCAGGACGGCCCCGAACGGATTGTCGATACCACCCACCAACGCAGCTGCGAAAGCGTATAGCAGGACGCCGGACATCATGTTGGGTTCGAGATAGATGATGGGCGCCACGAGCATGCCCGCAATCGCGCCCACCGAGGCCGCGAGACCCCAGCCCAAAGCGAGCATCCAGCCGACGCGGATCCCGACCAGACGGCTGGACACGTGGTTCTGTGCCGCTGCGCGCATCGCCAGCCCGAGCGGTGTAAAGCGGAAGAATGCGTAGAGCAGCACCAGCACCGTGAGCGTAATGCCGATCGCTCCCAGCTCGTGCGAGGAGATGAAGCGATTGCCGAACAGCGGCTGCTCGGGGAAGGGGCT
>JBGPPC010000128.1:0-11008 GCA_041488355.1 Gammaproteobacteria bacterium | reverse complement strand
TCACTTACGTATTCGTGAACATGGGTATGGTGAGCGGGGTGCTGCCAGTCGTTGGGGTGCCTCTGCCGATGATCAGTTATGGAGGCACGTCCCTGGTGAGCATCTTGTTCGCGTTAGGGATACTGATGAGCATTCACACCCACAAGCGGCTGGTGAAAAGCTAGTAAAGGTGAAGGGTAAAGGGTGAAGGGTAGGAGGCTGTCAGGGCGGACAATTCGCGCGCTCATCGCGCGGCGGGGCCATCATCACTGGCGAGCCGCAAACACTATTCACCCTTCACCCTTCACCCTTCACGCCGTGCGGGCCATGGCGCTGCTGGGACTGCTCGCGCTCACCGCGTGCTCTTCCTTGCCACCTCACCCGGAAACCAGCGTGCCGCAGCGCAAACCCGGTGGGTACTATCTCGACGACGGTCCAGGCGCCAATGCGCCCACCAATCTGGACCAGATACCGAATCCCGAGCCCAGGGTCGAGCCGATCAAGGCATCGACTTCGCGGCCCTACGCCGTATTCGGTCGCACCTATACCCCCATGACTCGGCTTGGCCCGTACCAGGCACGGGGCACGGCGAGCTGGTACGGCAAGCGCTATCACGGCCAGGCCACCGCATCCGGGGAAACCTACGACATGTATGCTATGACCGCCGCGCATCCGACGCTTCCCATCCCAAGCTATGCGCGCGTAACCAATTTGCGAACCGGCAAATCCGTCGTGGTCCGCATTAACGATCGCGGCCCGTTCCACGGCGATCGTGTGATCGACCTTTCGTATACGGCTGCCTACAAGCTCGGCATGATTGGCTCCGGCAGCGACCTGGTGGAAGTGCAGAGTATCGTGCCCGACGAAGCGCCGTCTGCGAGCATCGTTGCGCAGGCGCAGGGACCCACCGAAGGAGCCTCGCGTGAACGACCCGTCGAGGAGGCCGCCGTGGTGCAGGAACCTGCCGGCGTGTACGTGCAGCTCGGCGCCTTCGCCTTGCGCCCGAATGCCGAGAGCTTCCTGGCTCATATGCGGATCGAAATGAGCTGGCTCGCTGGTGCCATCGGGATGTACGCGCGCGACGGATTTTACCGAGTGCACGCCGGTCCTTACGCGGACCGGATTCAGGCCGACGAGGTGGCTCGCCGCATCGAGCAGTCGATGGATCTCAAACCCATCTTGATTACGCGCTAGCGGGGGGACCCTCAAGCATGGCATATCTGCTCTGTGGCTCGATCGCTTACGACACGATCATGGTCTTCCGAGACCGGTTCCGGAATCATATCCTCCCCGATCAGATCCACATTCTGAATGTCGCATTTCTGGTTCCCGACATGCGCCGGGAATTCGGCGGATGCGCGGGCAACATCGCGTACAACCTGCGCCTGTTGGGTGAGCAACCACTGATCATGGCCACCGTCGGCGAAGACTACCAGCCCTACGCCTACCGCCTGGAGCGGCTGAAGCTCTCGCAGACCCACATCCGACAGGTGAAGGACGCCTTCACTGCTCAAGCCTTCATTACCACAGACCTGGACGACAACCAGATCACGGCCTTCCATCCCGGCGCGATGAGCTATTCGCACCTCAACCGGGTAAGCGACGCCAAAGACGTGAGCCTGGGGATCGTAGCGCCCGATGGACGACAGGGCATGATCGACCACGCCAGCCAGTTCCACCAAGCGGGCATCCCCTTCATCTTTGATCCCGGGCAGGGCATACCGATGTTCAGCGGTGAAGAGCTCCTCGAGTTCGTGCGCCTTGCCGACTACGTAGCCGTCAACGACTACGAGGTGCGCCTGCTTCAGGAGAAGACTGACCGATCGGTTGCGGACCTGGCGAACATGGTAAAGGCGTTAATCGTTACGCGGGGCGCCGAGGGCTCGCGGATCTACTACGACGGCACGACTCTGGATATCCCGAGTGCGAAGCCGCAGGCCGTGCTCGATCCGACTGGCTGCGGCGACGCCTATCGGGCAGGACTGCTATACGGCATTGGCCATGCCTGGGACTGGCCCACCACGGGCCGGCTGGCATCGCTCATGGGCGCGATCAAGATCGCCAGCCGAGGCGGCCAGAACCACCAGACTACGCGAGACGAAGTCGGGGCCCGCTTCAAGGAAGCATTTGGAACCTCGATCTGGTAAGCTAGCGGCCGATAATTGTCCTCAGTGTAGGTAGAAAGGCCCGAGACCGGGGTCCTGAAGCGGCTGAACGGTCTGTCCACACCCTCACCAGCCACGAGGAGAGCCAGTCAGATCAGTGCGGTACTCTGGCCGGTCGCTAAGCAGCGATGCGGCCCCGCATCTCTACCCGCGAAGCGGCGGGAGCGGTCCCTTCCGCCCATTGCGACCTCCCGGCCTGGTGCCGTCGCAGCGCGGTTCCGGCGGCCGTCGCGAAAGCGTCACATGTGCGTCACCCATCCGTCATAGCGGAAACTTAGTGTTCCCTGGTCCTCTTTAATGGAGCGGAAACATGCTGGAACCACGGGGCGACCCCCGCCTTGAGCCCAAACGCAGATTAGCCGTGCACGTGGCGCGCGGGGAGGCCGAGATTCTGGAGGCCCAGCGGTTGCGTTACCGCGTGTTCGCGGAGGAGATGGGCGCGCGGCTGCCGACCGCGGACGAGGGCATCGACCGTGACCCGTTCGACGCCTGGTGTGAACACATGCTGGTCACCGAAGAGGACACGGGCGAGGTGGTGGGTACCTATCGGATCCTGACGGGGGAGGCGGCCAAGCGCGTCGGCGGATTCTATTCCGACCAGGAGTTCGATCTGACGCGGCTGAACCATCTGCGCGATCGAGCGGTCGAGATCGGGCGCTCCTGCGTGCATCCGGATCATCGCAGGGGAGGGGTGATCTCGCTGTTGTGGTCGGGTGTGCTCGAATACATACAGAGGACCGGCTACGAATACATTCTAGGCTGCGCCAGCCTGAGCATGGTCGACGGCGGACATAGCGCTGCCGCGGCTTTCAAGCAGTTGCGCGAGTCGCACCTGAGTTCGGTCGAATATCGGGTGTTCCCCCGCTGCCCGCTGCCGCTGCATGAGCTCGACCAGAACGCGACGCCGTCGATCGCACCGCTGATCAAGGCTTACCTGAGAGTCGGGGCTCATGTCTGCGGGGAGCCGGCCTGGGACCCAGACTTCAATACGGCCGACTTGTTGATGCTGCTGCCGCTGTCCCGAATGACCGCGCGCTACGCAAGGCATTTTCTGAGGCATGCCGCGTAGCCGCAGCGCGCTGCGGCCCCACGACGCTGCCGCCGACAAGTCGACCTCAAGCTTCACTCGGCTTTACCGGCTCACCCGACTGCTGCTGCAGATCGTCTATGGGTGCGCTGGCGTAGCTGTTCTGTTCCCCTTTTTCTCCCACAAACGCCGCTTGTGGGCGATCAGGATCTGGTCGCGCCAGGCTCTGGGCATCGTGCACCTGCGGCTGACGGTGCGAGGCTCGTTGCCGTCCGGTCAGGTACCCACCCTGATCGTCAGCAACCACGTCTCCTGGCTCGACATTTGTGTCCTCAATACCGTGCTGCCGCTTCGCTTCGTCGCCAAGGCCGATGTCCGCCGCTGGCCTCTAGTTGGGTTCCTGGTGTCGCGCGTCGGAACCATCTTTATCGAGCGCAGAAGTCCACTGGATACGGTGCGGACCAACCGTGCTATCGCAGAAGCGTTGACCCGCGGTGAGCACGTCGCGATGTTTCCCGAAGGGACCAGTACCGATGGCACCGAGGTCAGGCCGTTTCACGCATCCCTGTTCCAGCCTGGGCTGGGGCCCGTCGCGCGCGTGGTCGCCGTAGCGCTGCGTTACGTCAACTCGGATGGCAGTGTCAATCTGAACGCGTCTTACGCGGGCGAACGTTCGCTGTGGGAGTCGTTTCGACTGGTCGTCGCGCGTCGAGCGCTGCATGCCGAGCTGATTTTTGCCGGCAGCATCGATGTCAGCGGAAAGACCCGCGGGGACATTGCGCGCGCGGCCGAGTGCGCTACCGCCGACGCTTTGCAGTTGCCTCGTCCCGGCAGGAAAACCGGAATGGCCGCGGGTCTTCCGGGTGTAGTGCCCCCAGCTTCCTCTCCCATAGGCACCCCGCATCCAGTCCGACTACGCTCGGCTTCAGCGCCAAGCCCCAGCGTGGCCGGTGACAGCGACGACGACGCTCGTGCTGCCCATCCGTCCTGGGACCGCGAACCAGGGCAGGACCTCCTCGGGTAACTCTTTGGGGCGCGAGGTGATGCGGGACCAGTCGACCCCAAGCTTCGTCCGGCTGTACCGGTTGACTAGGCTCGTGCTGCACCTGCTCTATGGCTGTTACTGCGTGGGTGTTCTATTTCCCTTTTTCTCCTGGCAGCGTCGCGTTGTGGCCATCAGGCGCTGGTCGCGCCAACTTCTAAGCATATTGCATGTGCGGCTGACGGTGGCCGGCTCGCCACCTTCCGGTCATGCGCCGACCTTGATTGTCAGCAATCACGTATCTTGGCTCGACATTTGGGTTCTGGATTCCGTCGTGCCCGTGCGTTTTGTGGCCAAGTCCGACATTCGACGCTGGCCGTTGGTTGGGTTCCTGGTGTCGGGCGCAGGAACCATTTTCATCGAACGCAGCAGGCCGCAGGATACAGCCCGTACCAACCGCGCCATCGTGGAAGCGCTCACCCGCGGCGAATACGTCGCGATGTTTCCCGAGGGGGCCACTACCGATGGCACTGCAGTCAAGGCGTTCCATGCATCTCTGTTTCAGCCTGCCTTGGGGGCGGGAGCGCGGGTAGTCGTGGTGGCATTGCGCTACGTTAAGCCCGACGGCAACGTCAATCTGGATGCCTCTTACGTGGACGGGCGTTCGCTATTGCAGTCGGTTCGGCTCATCCTTGGACATCGACGCCTCCACGCAGAGTTGACGTTCGCCGTCACCATCGATGTCAGTGGCAAGACCCGGCGCGATATCGCACGGGCGGCCGAATCTGCTATCTCCGACGCTTTGGGGTTGCCGCGTCCCGGCAGGAGAACTGGAACAGCTGCTGGTCCTCAAGACGGAACGCCGACAGCTTTCTTCCCCACAGACACCCCGTATCCAGCCCGATCACGTTTGGTTCCAGCACCAGACCCAGCGCTGACCAATGCCCGAAGATGATAGGCGTTGCGCTGCTAGCGCGGCCCGGCACCGCGAACCAGGGCAGGATGCCGGCGGGTAACACGGTGCTGTCGCCCTTGTACCGAAGTTGCATGACGCCCTCACCTGTACACACGCGCATGCGGGTCATGGCATTGACGATCACGCGCAACCGCGCGTAGCCGGTGAGTCGATTGGTCCAGCGGTCAGGCTCGTTGCCGTACATGCGCGCCAACACTGAAGCATAATGCGGTGCGCGCAACGCGGTCTCTGCCTCGTGGGCCAGTTCCTGCGCCTGCGTTATGGTCCAGGATGGCAGCAGCCCGGCGTGAACCATCGCGCAACCGCCCTCCGCGTACATCAGCGGACGCTGACGCAACCACGCAACGAGCTCGGCGCAATCCGGCGCGCTCAGTGTCTCGTCCAGCGTGTCGTCCCGCCGCAGGGCCGCGTGCCCTTCCGCCACCGCTACCAAGTGCAGATCGTGATTTCCGAGCACGCAAACCGCATTGTTGCCCAGACCCTTGACGAAACGCAGGGTGGCTAAGGAATCCGGCCCGCGGTTGACGAGGTCGCCGACAAACCACAAACGGTCGCGTTTCGGATTGAACGCAATCTGTTCGAGCAGACCCCGGAGGGCCTGAAAGCAGCCCTGCACATCGCCGATCGCGTAGGTAGCCATTACATCGAGCGACAAAAAGGTGCGGCGCGAGCCGAACGGCTACGCAAAAAAGGCGCGGGCAACCGCGCCTTCGGTTTGAAGATCTCGCACTACTTCGATTGCTTCAGCATGTAGTCCACCGCAGCACTGACCTCCGCGTCGGACAAAGATGGATTGCCTCCCTTCGGCGGCATCGCGCGGATGCCTTTGATAGCGTGTTCGTGTAGCGTCTTCGCGCCCTGGGCCAGTCGCGTTTGCCACGCAGCTTTGTCGCCGATCTTCGGTGCACCGACCAAACCCGCGCCGTGACAGGTTTGACACACTGTGTTTACGACCTGTTCGCCGCTGCGGACCCCTGCCGTCGAATCTGCTTCCGCCAGCACGACGTCGCCTACTGGCTTGAGACGTTGGGCCACAGCGTCCTCGGAGATCCCGCGTCCGCCGGTCCCTCCCTTCAGCCCACCCGTAACCATCTGCGTGATCATGACGATCAGCAGGACCGGGATCAGGAAGGCCAAAACGACGACAACGATAAGCTGCTTGGGCGTTTGGATCGGAGTGGAATGGTCTTCGACGTGCACGTCGGTCATGAAAAATCCTCGTCCTCAGACTCGTATCAACACGCGCAGTATAAAAGATCGGGACGCGCTCTCCTAGGCTGAGCCATGGACGCGTGCGGCGATTGCGGCTATTCTTAAACCTCGCATTTCGCCCTCCGCGCGCCCATAGCTCAGTGGATAGAGTATTGGCCTCCGAAGCCAAGGGTCGTGGGTTCGAATCCCGCTGGGCGCGCCAGCTTGCGGTGCTTTGCATTGCGGTGGATGCCGGGTCTTCTGCAGTGCGAATACTGTAGGAAGTACGATTAGTGGTCCGGGCGATGTGCACAATCCTTATCTGCACGACCCTCTGCTAGCGGTCCGCGCCTCCGACGTCTTCGAGCGCTTGCTCTTGGGGATGGGCGCGAAGGAGGAGGACATGGGATGCGTGTTCTGCGAAGAAGCCGGCGGCGAGATCCTCTGGGAGGACGACTACTGTCGCGCTGTTTGGGCCTACGAGGCCGATTATCCGGGCCTATGCCGGGTGATTTGGGACAGACACGTGAAAGAGATGACGGGACTGGACGCCGCCGGCAGAAATCAGATCATGCGCGTGGTGTTCGCGCTTGAGCAGGCACTGATCCAGGTCCTGGAGCCGGATAAGCTCAATCTCGCCAGCCTGGGCAATCAGGTGCCGCACCTGCATTGGCACGTGGTTCCGCGCTTCAAGGACGACCCGCACTGGCCGTTTGCCATCTGGGGCCGGCAGGTGCGCGAGGGTGGCCACCCGCTGCCGCCCGACTTCGCCATGAACATGCGGCATACGCTTGACCAACTGCTAAGCGCCAAACGCGGGCTGCTCTAGGAACCCGGCCGCGCGACCCGAAGTGCGGTGCATCAGATTTGCGCAGCGTGACTATTCGGAATCAGCCGACTCTGCTGCTGGTTCGCGTACCGGTTCCGGAGGGCGGATCAGACAGCGGGTCGATGGGAAAACCGCAGTGAACGTGCTACCTCTGCCGGGTTCGCTGTCGATCTCGAGGCGCGCCTGGTGGCGGGAAAGAACGTGCTTCACGATGGCCAGCCCGAGCCCGGTTCCACCTGAAGCACGCGACCGACTGCGGTCGACTCGGTAGAAGCGCTCGGTCAATCGCGGAATGTGGTGGGGCTCTATGCCGATGCCTGTGTCGCGGACAGCGAACGCGGTTTCGCTGTCCTGTTTCGACCAGCTAACCTCGATCTCGCCGCTTTCGGGGGTGTAGCGCACGGCATTGCTGATCAGGTTGAACAAGGCGCTGCGCAGCTCCTCGGCGTTGCCGTTCAAGCCCACTTCGCTCTCAACGCGCAGGATGAACCGGTGTCTGCCGTTGCTGAGCGCCTGTGCGTCGCGGACCAGCGCGCGTGCCATCTCCGGCAAGTCGACGAAGTCTTCGCGCAGTGGATTCTGCGCGCTCTCCAACTTGGACAGCGTCAGCAGATCCTCCACCAGACGCTGCATGCGGGTGGCTTGGTCGCTCATCAGCTGCAGCGAGCGTCGCAGCAGCTCGGGGTCGGGCTCGCGCATGTCCGACAATGTCTCAAGGAATCCGCCCAGGACCGTGAGTGGCGTGCGCAGCTCATGTGAGACGTTGGCCACGAAGTCCCGGCGCGTGGTCTCCATTCGCTCCCAGCGCGTGATGTCTCGGGAGAGCAACAGCTTCTCACGGTCTCCGTAGGGAACCAGCTGAACCGACAGCGTCAGCTCCTGGTCGTTGCGCGACAGCCGCAACAGCAATGGCTCGCCGTAGTTCCGGGTCTCGAGATACTCTTGGAACTGGGGCATGCGCACCAGGTAGGTGATCTGCTGGCCGCGGTCGCGGTGGCTGGACAGCCCGAAATAGGCCTCGGCCCTGGGGTTGCACCATTCGATGCGATCGCTGTCGTCGAGGACGATCACACCCTCTGGAAGGGCGGCACCGGCCTGTTGAAAACGCTCGAGTGCCGCCGACAGGCGCGATTCGATTTGCGTCTGCCGACGAAGGAGACGGGCGAGCAGGGCGAAAATTTCCTCCCACGCGCCGCTGCCCTCGGGCAACGTGGTCAAACTAGGATTCCCCAACCAGCGATACAACCGCGAAACATTGACGACGTGGTGGAGAACAATCGGAGCGAGTCCAACGGCCCACGCTGCTGCGGCTTCGGTCGCCCCCAGGATCGGCCACAGGATCAGCGCGGCGACACTCACCACTGCAATCGCGACCAGAGGCCGCCCCCAGAGTTTGAGCACTCCGCTAACTCCCTGATGGGCCAGAAAGGCCCGCGTCGACGCCGCGGAATTATCCCAGAATTTCGCTTCAGGCTGCGGTCAGAAGGACTGCAACCGTGCCCGTCAGGCAGTGTCGCGACGGTACCTTCTACGCGCCGTCAAAAAGGCTTAGCCGGCGCCTCGAACGCGGTCAACTGGCCGACAAGCGGTAACCTGCTCCACGGACGGTCTGGATCAGGCGATCGTGCTCCGAGGGTTCTAAGGCCTTGCGCAGCCGCCGGATGTGAACGTCCACCGTACGCTCTTCCACGAACACGTGATCGCCCCACACCTGGTCCAGCAGCTGAGTGCGCGAATGCACGCGCTCGGGGTGTGTCATCAAGAAGTGCAGCAGGCGAAATTCCGTGGGACCAAGATGTACCTGCTCGCCGTTAGCGGTCACCCTATGCGTCGAAGGGTCGAGCCGGAGGGAGCCCACTTGCGCCATGTCATCAGTCATCTGCGGCGAGCGCCGCCGCAATAACGCCTTGACTCGAGCGTTCAACTCGCGCGGCGAGAATGGCTTGGTGATGTAGTCGTCAGCGCCCGTGTCGAGTCCGGTCAACTTGTCCTGCTCGTCGGCACGAGCCGTGAGCATGATGATAGGAATGGACTTGGTGCGCTTGTCGGCACGCAGCCGCCGCGCCAGCTCGATGCCCGACAGCCCCGGGAGCATCCAGTCCAGCAGAACCAGGTCCGGCAGGGCGTCCTGCACCAGCCGGATGGCTTGTTCCGCGTTGTCGGCGCGCAAAGCCTGGTGGCCGGCCTGCTTTAGGTTGTACGCGATCAGCTCCTGGATTGCGGGCTCGTCCTCTATCACCAGCACTGTCGCCGGCATTCATTTCTCCAAGTAAAGGGATTGCGCGGGTGCAAGCATATGAAAGCATTGTTACAGTGTCGTTACAGACCGCGAAGTCTCCGGGTACGACCGGGGTCGGTTATGATCCGTCGTCCCCGGCTGAGCCAGCCTGCAGCCCCGTTTGGAACGAATGAGCATACCCCAGCCCACTGAGATCGCGCTGCACCAAGCGTCCCGGTTGGTCGAAATCGCTTTCTCCGACGGTGCGGTGTTTCGCCTGTCCTGCGAATTTCTGCGCGTTAACTCACCATCCGCGGAGGTTCGCGGTCATGGGTCCGATCAGCAAGTGCTCCAGGTGGGGAAGCGCCAGGTCCAGATCGTAGCGATCGAACCCGTTGGGAGCTACGCTGTTCGTCTGGTGTTCTCGGACGGTCACGACACCGGGTTGTATTCCTGGGAGTACTTGTATCACCTCGGTAAAGATCAGGATCGGCTGTGGCGGGAGTATCTCGATCGGCTCGCCCAGGCAGGAGCCAGCCGGGAGGCAGACAGCGGCGGGGCCGAGCCTGTCGTGCTTCAGTCTGGCCCCCCTGCGGGTTGGAAGAAATTGTAATTTAGTGGTGCGATATCGAGGATAAACGGTGACAAGCCCGCACGATAAGACGATCGACTTCGGGTTCGAGGCCGTGTCTGAGCACGAGAAGGCACGGCGCGTTGCCGAGGTTTTCCACTCCGTGGCTGCACGCTACGATCTGATGAATGACCTCATGTCCGGCGGCCTACACCGGCTGTGGAAACAGTTCACCGTTGCGCGCAGCGGAGTGCGCCCGGGTCAACGGGTGCTGGATGTGGCGGCGGGCACCGGCGATCTAGCGCGCTTGTTTGCAAAGCGCGTTGGCGCTTCCGGCCAAGTGGTGCTCACCGACATTAACGCGAGCATGCTCTGGCGCGGGCGCGATCGGTTGGTCGACGCCGGCATCGTGATCTCGGCAGTCCAGTGTGACGCCGAACGACTGCCTTTCGCAGATCAATATTTCGATTGCGTCTGCATTGGCTTCGGCCTGCGTAACGTGACACGCAAGCCATACGCTCTTCGGGAGATGGCGCGTGTACTGCGGCCGGGTGGCCGTGTGCTGGTCCTGGAGTTCTCTCATGTATGGGCTCCGTTTCAGCGCCTCTACGACGTCTATTCTTTTCGCGTTTTGCCTGCGCTTGGCCGATTGGTCGCTGGAGATGAGGCCAGCTACCGCTACCTGGCCGAATCGATCCGCGTGCAACCGTCTCAGGAGCAGTTAAAGGCAATGATGGAGGCGGCGGGGCTGGAGCGCGTAGAGTACTGGAACCTCAGCGCCGGGGTGGCCGCGCTGCATCGGGGCTTTCGCCTCTAGGGCGTGCGCAGGCATGCTCTCTGGCCCGGCCGCAGCAGCTATCAACCATCTTCTGGGTAACGCAGACTGGGCGCGCGCGCGTCTGGAAACGTTCGCGGGTTGCGGTGTTCGTTTCGAGATCCCGCCGGTGTCCGCCGCATTTACCGTGGCAGCCGACGGGCGTCTGCTGCCGTCGGAATCTCAGACCGATTCCACCACGGTCGTGCGACTCACGGCGTCCGCTCTGGTCCGTCTGCTCTGGTTGCACGACGAT
>JBGPPC010000127.1:0-11057 GCA_041488355.1 Gammaproteobacteria bacterium | reverse complement strand
GGGGTTTCTCGAACCGTATGCTAGATACAACCGTCGCTCTGATGAACGCAAAGTAACGATAGCAGCTTGGCCCCACTCATTGCGGCGAAAGCCATACGTGTTTCGTGGCTCGTAGACAGACCGCCAATCACGAATCACGAATCACAAGTCACGGCACTTCCATGGCAATCCTCAAAATGACCGACCTCGATCTCGCGGGCAAGCGCGTGCTGATCCGCGAGGATTTCAACGTTCCATTGCAAGACGGCGTGATCAGCGACGACACCCGCATTCGGGCCTCGCTTCCGGGGATTAAGCATGCGCTGTCCAAGGGCGCACGGCTGTTGCTGGTATCGCACCTGGGGCGCCCGACTGAAGGCGAGTTCGACGAGAAGGAATCGCTGGCGCCGGTCGCGAAGCGCTTGTCTGAGTTGCTGGGGAGCGAAGTTCCGCTTAAGCGCGATTGGCTCGACGGGGTCAGTGCGGAACCGGGCAAAGCGGTTTTGTTGGAGAATTGCCGCTTCAACCCGGGCGAGAAGAAGAATGACGATGGTCTCGCGCGCAGGATGGCGGCACTGTGCGATATCTACGTGAACGACGCGTTTGCCACGGCGCATCGCGCCGAAGCCACCACACACGGCATAGCCAAGTATGCGTCGGTGGCCTGTGCCGGCCCATTACTTTCCGCCGAGCTCGAGGCCCTGGGTAATGCGCTGGAGAAGCCAAGACGCCCGCTGGTGGCGATCGTCGGTGGCGCTAAGGTTTCTACTAAGCTCACCATTCTCGGGGCGCTCGCGCGCAAAGTGGATCAGCTCATCGTCGGCGGCGGGATCGCTAATACCTTCATGCTGGCCGCCGGGATGCCGATTGGCAAGTCGCTCTCGGAGCCTGACCTCACGGCCGAGGCGAAAAAAGTCATGGCGCAGATCAAAGCGCAGGGCGGCGACGTGCCGCTGCCTGCCGACGTTGTGGTCGCGAAACAGTTGTCCGCGACAGCCGCCGCGACGACCAAGGATGCATCGCAGATCGCAGCGGACGATTTGATCCTGGACATTGGGCCGAAGACTGCCGCGCACCTGACCGAACTGCTGAAACGAGCCGGCACTATCGTCTGGAACGGGCCGCTGGGCGTGTTTGAACACGATCAATTCGCGGCGGGCACGCGCGCCATCGCGCAAGCTATCGCTTCCTCCTCAGCCTTCTCGCTGGCAGGTGGAGGCGAGACCGTCGCCGCCTTAGCCAAGTTCGGAGTGACGGGCAAGATTGGCTACGTATCGACCGCGGGCGGCGCTTTCCTCGAGTTCCTGGAGGGCAAGAAGCTCCCGGCGGTGGAAATCCTCGAACAACGCGGCGCAGGCAAAGCCGCTTAAGCCGATGCAACGAAGCACAAAAATCGTAGCTACCCTGGGCCCGGCGAGCAGCGAGCGCGACGTGCTCAGGCGGATGATCGCCGCCGGCGTCGACGTCGTACGGATGAATTTCTCGCACGGACAGCGTGACGATCACGTCCAACGTGCGGAGCTGCTGCGCGAGGTATCGCGCGAGCTCGAACGCACCGTGGGTGTCATGGTCGACCTTCAAGGCCCGAAGATACGCATTGGCCAGTTCGAGAGCGGCCGCATCCGGCTGGAAAAAGGCGCTCCATTCGTACTCGACGCCGACTCCGGGATTGGAAACCAGGAGCGCGTTGGCCTGGATTACAAGGAGCTCCCGCGCGACGTGAGGGCAGGAGATGTGCTGCTGCTGGACGATGGCCGCATCGTCCTGGATGTGCGCGAAGTGCATGGGAGCCAGATTCGCACCGTGGTGCGCCACGGCGGCGACCTGTCCAACAACAAGGGGATCAATCGCCAGGGCGGTGGGTTGACTGCCCCAGCGCTGACCGGCAAGGACATGGAGGACATCAAGACCGCCACGCAGCTGAAGGCGGACTTTCTCGCGGTTTCCTTCCCCAAGAGCGGTGCCGACATGTACATGGCGCGCGAGCTGATGCGCGCGGCCGGTGGCCAGGCGCTACTCATCGCCAAGATCGAGCGGGCGGAGGCGATCACGGCGCTGGCGGAGATCATCGATGCTTCCGATGGCATCATGGTGGCGCGCGGCGATCTCGCGGTGGAGGTGGGCGATGCGGCGGTGCCCGCCATGCAGAAGCGCATGATCCGGCTGGCGCGCGAGCGCAACAAGCTCACCATTACGGCTACGCAGATGATGGAGTCGATGATCACCAGTCCCGTGCCCACGCGCGCGGAGGTGTCGGATGTGGCCAACGCCGTGCTGGACGGCACGGACGCGGTGATGCTCTCGGCCGAAACGGCGAGCGGGAAGTATCCGGTGGAGACGGTCGAGGCGATGGCCCGCATCTGCCTCGAGGCGGAGAAATCCAGCGAGGTGACGCTGGAACGCGAATTCCTGAATCGCGTGTTCACGCGCGTGGATCAGTCCATCGCCATGGGCGCGCTGTTCACCGCCTACCATCTCAAGGTGAAGGCCATCGCGGCGCTCACCCAGTCCGGCTCTACCGCTCTGTGGATGTCGCGGCTCAACTGCGGCGTGCCGATCTACGCACTGACGCCCGAGGTGTCCACCCGTTACCGCCTGTCCTTGTTCCGCGACGTCTACCCGCTCATGCTTCAGTACGTGGGAGACAACCGCGAGACCCTGCTCCGGCTGGCCGAGGAGAAGTTGGTCGAGGCGGGCGCGGTCCGGGCGGGGGACCTCATCGTGCTAACCGTTGGTGATCCCATCGGCCAGCCGGGCGGGACCAACACGCTCAAGATCATCAAGGTCGGCGAGCACTGGACTTGATGGCGGGGACCGCGATGGGCGCGACGCTGGTGGGAATCATCATGGGCAGCGGCAGCGATTGGGAGGTCATGCAGCACGCTGCACGTCACCTGGATCAGTTTGCCGTCGCGTATGAAACCCGCGTGCTGTCTGCGCACCGCACCCCGGACGAGATGTTCCGTTACGCTGAGGCGGCCGCGCAGCGCGGGCTGAGATGCATCATCGCCGGTGCAGGCGGCGCCGCACACCTTCCGGGCATGCTGGCCGCGAAGACCACTGTTCCCGTCCTCGGTGTGCCGGTTCCCAGCCGCCACCTGCAGGGTCTCGATTCGCTGCTGTCGATCGTCCAGATGCCAAAGGGTGTCCCGGTCGCCACGTTCGCCATCGGCGAAGCGGGCGCTATCAACGCGGCTCTGTTTGCGGTCGCAATGTTGGCTGCGACTGACGTGGTGCTGGCCCAGAAGCTGGGTGAGTTCCGCAGTTCGCAGGAAGCGGCGGTGAAAGCGATGCAGCTGCCTCCGGTGAAATGATCTCGCTCGCATGATTGCTCCCGGCGCCTGGCTTGGGCTGCTCGGTGGCGGCCAGCTCGGCCGCATGTTCACCATGGCGGCTCAGAGCATGGGGTACAAGGTGGTCGTCCTCGATCCCGGCAGTCACAGTCCTGCCGGCAGCGTTGCGGACGATCACATCGCTGCCGACTATCTCGATCCCGGGGCACTCCAGGAACTCGCATCCCGTTGCGCCGCGGCCACCACGGAGTTCGAGAACGTTCCAGCGGCGGCGTTGCGTTTCCTGGCCCGCCACTGCGTCGTGAGCCCTTCCGCAGACAGCGTCGCTGTGGCGCAGGATCGCATCGCCGAGAAGGAATTTCTTGCCGCGGCAGGCATCGAAGTTGCCCCGCACCGCGCAGTGCATCGGGAGCAGGATCTAGACGAGAGTCTGGCGCAGTTGCTGCCGGGCATCCTGAAGCGCAGCCGGCTGGGGTACGACGGAAAAGGCCAGGCGCGGGTGACGACATTGGAGGAGGCGCGCGCGGCATTCGTGAAACTCGGTGCTCAGCCCTGCGTGCTGGAGCGGCTGCTGCCCTTGGAGCTCGAGCTTTCGGTCATTGTCGCACGCGGCTTCGACGGCTCCGTCGTGAGCTGGGCGGTGGCCGAGAACCAGCATGCGCATGGCATCCTCGATGTCAGCCTGGTGCCGGCACGGATATCAAAGGCGTTGGCCGAACAGGCGCGCGATGCGGCAGTGACCATCGCCTCGCATCTCCGCTACAACGGCGTGTTGTGCGTGGAGTTTTTCGTGCTGCGTGATGGCCGGATGCTGGCGAACGAGATCGCGCCGCGGCCGCACAACAGCGGGCACTACACCATAGACGCCTGCGTCACCTCCCAGTTCGAACAGCAGGCCCGCGTGCTGTGCGGTGTGCCGCTGGGCGCGACGGACCTGCATTGCCCCGCGGCCATGGTTAACCTGCTGGGGGAGCTGTGGGCTGGTGGCGAGCCGCGCTGGGAACACGTGCTGCGCCACCCTGGCGCCAAGTTGCATTTATACGGCAAGGCCGAGGCGCGGCCCGGTCGCAAGATGGGTCACTTCACGGTGCTCGCGGAGACCGCAGAGACGGCGCTGGCAGTGGCGCTGCAAGCGAAGTCGCTATTGCTGTCCGAGGTGCAGGCGGGCAGACTCAAGAGCGCGTGAAGCTAAGACAAGCGGCAAGGGCACGGAGCCCAAACGTTCGGTCCGAAGCCGCGGCAGGCTTTCCTCGATGACCAAAAGTCTGTTCGAAACCACTCTTCGTTCTCTGCGGCTCCTCCACCGCGGCAAGGTGCGCGACATCTACGCGGTGGATGACGAGCGCTCGCTGATCATTCAGACGGATCGCCTGTCCGCCTTCGACGTAGTCCTAGCCAGCCCCGTCCCCGGCAAGGGCGAGGTACTCACGGCTCTGTCCGATTTCTGGTTCCGGCGGCTCGCGCACGTCGTTCCCAACCATCTGCTCGACGTCGCACCCGAATCGGTGGTGTCAGCTGGCGAGCGCGATCAAGTCGCGGGCCGCGCCTTCGTGGTTCGCCGCCTGCAACCGCTGCCGATCGAAGCCATCGTGCGCGGCTATCTAGCCGGGTCGGGCTGGAAGGAGTACCGGACCTCCGGCGCAGTCTGCGGGATCGAGCTGCCTGCCGGATTGCAGGAGGCCGACAAGCTGCCGCGCGCGATCTTCACGCCTTCCACCAAGGCGCAGGCTGGCACACACGACGAGAACATTCCCTTCGCGCAAACGGAACAGCTGCTCGGTCCCGCCGTGGCTGCACAGGTCCGCGACAAAGCCGTCCAGCTGTATACCGAAGCCGCAGAGTATGCGCTCACGCGCGGCATCATCATCGCGGATACCAAATTCGAGTTCGGCACCGACGCGCGCGGAAAGCTCTATTTGATCGACGAGGCGCTGACGCCCGACTCCTCGCGCTTTTGGCCGGCCTCGCAGTACGTCGTCGGCACCAGCCCGCCCAGTTTCGACAAGCAGTTCGTGCGCGACTGGCTGGAAGCACATAACTGGGACAAGAAGCCGCCGGCGCCTGCGCTCCCCCTCGACGTGCTGGTCAAGACCGCGCAGAAGTATCGCGAAGCGCTGCGGTTGCTGATACCGGACCAACCCACCTGAAGCACGAGGGACACAACTGTGCCCCGTAGCTTTCGCCGTAGATGAGCCTCGCGTCTGATTCCGAAATCGCGCGTGCGGCCGCCATCCTGCGGGCTGGCGGGTTGGTGGCGTTCCCCACCGAGACCGTCTACGGGCTGGGAGCTGATGCATCCAGCCCGACCGCGCTGGGTCGGATGTTTGCCGTCAAGGGACGGCCGTCGGACCATCCGGTGATCGTGCACCTCGGCACGGGGGAGGACCTCGCGCGCTGGGCGCGTGACATCCCAGCGATCGCGCAGCGGCTCGCAGACCATTTCTGGCCGGGCCCGCTCACGCTCGTTCTGCGGCGCGCTGCTGGTGTCTTGGACGCTGTCACCGGTGGCCAGGAAACGGTGGGGTTGCGCACGCCGGCCCACCCGATCGCACAAAGTCTGCTGCAGGCTTTCGGCGGCGGCATCGCAGCGCCATCGGCAAATCGTTTCGGTCGCGTCAGCCCTACTACCGCGCAACATGTGCGCGATGAGTTGGGCGATGCCGTGGATATGGTCCTCGACGGAGGCGCCTGTGAAGTCGGGATCGAATCCACCATTGTGGATCTTTCCAGCGGCGCTCCGGTTCTGTTGCGTCCCGGCCGGATCGGTGCGGCCGAGATTGAAGCCGTTGTGGGGCGACCGGTCTTGCGCGCCACCTCCACGTCGCCCCGCGCATCGGGTACGCTGGCCGCGCACTACGCGCCGACAATTCCTCTGGTGCTCGCCAGTTCCGCAAGCCTCGAACGGGCTGTGCGCGAAGCGGCCGGACCGGTCGCCGTGCTGGCTCGCCGCGTCCAGCACGCGGCCTCGAGCGCTGCGTTGTGGCAAGTCGCTGCCGCCGATGCGCAGAGCTACGGTCACGACCTGTATGCCATCCTGCGCTCTCTCGAACGCTCCGGCTGCGCGCTGATCGTCGTGGAGGTACCGCCTGAGGCCGCGGAGTGGGATGCGGTGCGCGACCGCCTCACCCGTGCCGCCGCAGGCAGCGGTATCGGCCCGGATGGGGCCTGACCAGCTCGACGCAGAAGAGGGAGCGTGTCATCGCGCTGCTCAAGCAGCACGATCACGCTACTGCGCGGGCTGTCCGCACGCCTCCGGTCATGGGCGTCGCAAGATAGTCCAGCGCGGCCTGCACTCCGCCCTTGCGGATCGGCACCCCTGCCAATGCCATCCCCATCTCCACGCCGCACAGCGTGCCGGCCAGCATGAGATCGTTGAAATGGCCCAGGTGCCCGATGCGGAAAACCTGGCCTTTGAGTTTGCCCAGACCGGCGCCGAGCGACATGTCGAACCGCTCCAGGATCACCTTGCGCACGTGGTCGGCGTCGTAACCTTCAGGCATCACCAGGGCGGTCAGGGAATTGCTGTATTCGCCAGGATCCAGACACAGGATCTCCAATCCCCAGGCGCGGACAGCGCGACGGGTTGCTTCCGCGTGCCGCGCGTGGCGCGCAAAGACGTTGTCCAGGCCTTCCTCCTGCAACATGTCGAGCGCCTCGCGCAAGCCGTAGAGCAGATTGGTGGCCGGCGTGTAGGGGAAGAACCCGGTCTGGTTCGATGCCAACATCTCTTCCCAGTTCCAGTACGCGCGCGGAAGGCGTGCCGACTTTGCCGCCTGCAGAGCCTTCTCATTCACCGCGTTGAAGCTCAGTCCCGGCGGCAGCATCAAGCCTTTCTGGGACCCGCCCACCGTCACGTCCACGCCCCATTCGTCCATGCGGTAGTCGATGGAGGCGAGCGACGAGATGGTGTCCACTATCAGCAGCGCAGGATGTCCGTTGCGGTCGAGCGCCCGACGCACCTCCGGTACGCGCGTGACCGCGCCTGTGGAGGTCTCGTTGTGGACCACGCATACGGCTTTGATCTCATGCGCGTGGTCCTCCTTCAGCCTTGCGTAAATCGCCTCGGGATCGGCGCCGCGCCGCCAGTCGCCGGGGATCAAGTCGACCTCGAGCCCGAGCCGGCTGGCCATGCGCCGCCACAGCGTCGCGAAGTGGCCGGTCTCGTACATCAGCACCCGGTCACCCGGTGACAAGGTGTTGACCAGCGCGGCCTCCCAAGCGCCGGTGCCCGAAGCCGGGTAGATGACGACTGGATGGCGGGTCTGGAAGACCCGCTTGATGCCCTCGAGAACCTGCATCCCCAGTGCGGCAAACTCTGCGCTGCGGTGGTCGAGCGTCGGGCTATCGATGGCGCGCAGGACCCGGTCCGGGACATTCGTAGGGCCGGGAATCTGGAGAAAATGGCGGCCGGTATGGAGGGGCATGGAGACAGCCTCAGGGTAGAGTAACCGTTCAGCCTACCGAAACTCTCCCCCGCGCTCAACCCGTGGCCTAGGGAAGCGAGCTTCCCTAGGGTAAGATGATCCCGGGCATGGAGAAGAATGCCTGCAAATCGAGATCATGAACGCCCCGGCCGCAGCTGTTCACTTCCATCCCCGCGCCGCAGCGCGCCCCGCCTCCGTCCTCGAGAAGCGCCTGCTCAAGGAAGTCGACGGCGAAGTGCTGTTCGATGCCTTCTCGCGTGGGCGCTACAGTACCGACGCTTCGATTTATCAGATTGAGCCGGTAGGCGTAGTGGTGCCACGCACCCCGGAGGCGGCACGCATTGCGTTGCAGATCGCTGTCGCGGAAGGCGTGCCGATCCTGCCACGCGGCGCCGGCACCTCCCAGTGTGGCCAGACCGTGGGCGCGGCGCTGGTCATCGACAACTCCAAGTACCTCAACCAGCTCATCGCGTTCGACGCGCAGGCGCGCGAGGTCACGGTCCAGCCAGGCATGGTGCTCGACCGTCTCAATGCCTTCCTCAAACCACACGGGTTGTGGTTCCCGGTTGACGTGTCGACTTCAGCCCAGGCGACCATCGGGGGCATGGCCGGCAACAACTCCTGCGGGTCGCGCTCGATCCGCTACGGCAACATGGTCCACAACGTTCTCGGCATCGAGGCGTGGCTTCCGAGCGGCGATGAGCTCAGCTTTGGCCCGGTGGAGGATGTGGCGCGCGGCTCGAGCGCCTATCGCGCCTTGATCGACAAGGTGCACGCCATCGCTGGCCGTGAAGCAGCAGAAATCGATGCACGTTGGCCGAAGGTGTTGCGCCGTGTGCAGGGTTATAACTTGGATATGGTTCTGCCGCGCGCCTCGCACAATCTTTCCCACCTCCTGGTAGGCTCGGAGGGGACGCTTGCGTACTCCCAGCGCTTGCGTCTGAAGCTCGCCCTGATCCCGCAGTACAGGGTGTTGGGCGTATGCCACTTTCCGACCTTCTACCAGGCCATGGACGCGTCCCAGCACATCGTGAAGCTGGACCCGGACGCGGTGGAGCTGGTCGACCGCACGATGATCGACCTGGCACGCGGCAACCCTGCCTACCGCTCGATCGTGGAGCGATTCCTGAAGGGAGAGCCCGACGCAATCCTGTTGGTCGAGTTCGCGGGTGAGCACTACGCCGAACAAGTGCGCAAGCTCACGCAGCTCATCTCCATGATGGGAGATCTCGGTTTGCCGGGCGCGGTCGTAGAAGTTACCGATGCTGCGCTTCAGCGCGATATCTGGGAAGTGCGCAAAGCCGGGCTCAATATCATGATGTCGATGAAAGGCGACGGCAAACCGGTGTCCTTCATCGAGGATTGCGCGGTCCCGCTCGAGCATCTGGCCGAGTACACCGAGAAGCTCACGCGCGTCTTCGAAAAACATGGCACGAAGGGGACGTGGTACGCCCATGCCTCGGTCGGCACCCTGCACGTTCGCCCAGTTCTGAACATGAAGACCGACGGTGCTCAGAAAATGCGGGCGATCGCCGAGGAAGCCTGCGCTCTGGTCAAGCAGTTCAAGGGCTCTTACTCGGGTGAGCATGGCGACGGACTGGTGCGCTCCGAATGGATCGAGCCGATCCTCGGGGAACGCTTGGCGCGCGCGCTGGCCGAGGTCAAGGCGCTGTTCGACCCCAAGGGACTGATGAACCCGGGCAAGATTGTTCACCCCAGCCGGATGGACGATCGCTCGCTGTTCCGCTTCAAACCCGACCACGCGGCACCCAGGCTCGACACCGTGCTGGACTGGAGCGAATGGGGCGGCTTCGATCGCGCCGCAGAGATCTGCAACAACAATGGTCATTGCCGCAAGTTCGACGCGGGGACTATGTGCCCTTCCTTCCGCGCTACCGGCGACGAGCAGCACCTGACCCGTGGGCGCGCCAACACCTTGAGACTCGCGTTGACCGGCCAGCTCGGACCCGATGCGCTCACATCCGCTGCGATGCACGACACGCTCACTCTGTGCGTGAGCTGCAAGGGGTGCCGGCGGGAATGTCCGACCGGCGTGGACATGGCCAGAATGAAGATCGAAGTGCTGTACCACTACACGCGCCGTCACGGCCTGACCGCGCGCCAGAAGGTCATCGCCTTCCTGCCCCGCTACGCGCCGTGGGCTTCGCGCTTGGCGCCGTTGTTGAATGCGCGCGACGGGATCCCGGGTTTGGCAGCGATCAGCGAAAGGTGGCTCGGGATCTCATCCAAGCGGAAGCTGCCGAGATGGCGGCGAGATATTTTTACTCGAACTTCTGCGCGCTTCGCCGCTCGTTCTTCCAGACAACCCGAAGCGATTTCCGAAACCGCCAAAGCACCACAGGCGGTGCCCGGGACTGCGGCTTCCACTTCCGAAGTCGTTCTGCTCGCGGATACCTTCAACAACTACTTCGAGCCGGAGAACCTGCTGGCTGCGCAGGATGTACTGATCGCAGCGGGCTACCGCGTTCACGTCGCCGCCGCGCGAGATGGCGCCCGCCCGCTTTGCTGCGGCCGCACCTTCCTCGCTGCAGGGCTGGTGGATGAGGCTCGGGCAGAGGCGCGGCGCCTGATCGAAGCGGTCGAACCTTTCGCCGCGCGCGGCGTGCCGATCGTGGGGCTCGAACCGTCTTGCCTGCTTACGCTCAGAGACGAGTTGCTATGCTTGTTTGCGCGCCAGGCGGTGGAGACGGTTTCGCGCCAGGCGCTGTTGTTCGAGGAGTTCTTGGCGCGCGAGCTTGCCGCGGGTCGTCTGAAGCTGCCACTCGAAGCGCAGCCGGGCAAGCGCGCGCTGTTGCACGGCCACTGCCATCAGAAGGCCTTTGGCGCCATGCCGTCAGTGGAGCAGGCACTGCGCCTGATCCCCGGTCTGGAGGTCGAGACCATCGTGTCGAGCTGCTGCGGCATGGCCGGGGCCTTCGGCTACGAGGCGGAACACTTCGAGATGTCGATGCGGATGGCGGAGGCGAGCCTCCTGCCGAGCGTGCGCGCGGCACAGCCCGATACCCTGATCGTCGCGGACGGCACCAGTTGTCGACATCAGATCCTCGACGGGGCGGGGCGCGAGGCGGTGCACGTAGCGAGGGTGCTGCGGGCCGCGTTGCCGCGCGCGCCGTCCAGGCACCTTGGATGAGCCGGGCAGCCAAGACCTTCCTCGGATTCGTCTTGCCGAGTCTGTGCAACGCCGGCATGGCTGCGTGGTTGGCGTTTCACCTTTTGACGGGCCCGGCCTATGGGCGGAGCTTGAGCTTTCGCGCCTTCGTGGCTTTCTATGCGATCGGCGGATTTGCCATCGTGCTGTCTTGCGCAGCCGCGTTCCTGCTTCTGGCCACGGATCAGCCTC
>JBGPPC010000126.1:0-11070 GCA_041488355.1 Gammaproteobacteria bacterium | reverse complement strand
GGAAGCAGACCAGCGCGATGCACACTCCGGTCGCCAGCGAGTAGCCGATGCGGCCGCCCACCGACTTCCAGCCCGGATGACCGATGTACACCGCCGGTGGGAACGGGCTCCCCAGCAGCGATCCGACGATCGCGCCGGCACCGTCGGCAAGCAGGATCTTGCGCAGGTTGTAGTTGTCGCCCGCTGCCGATGCGCTCTCGACGTTGTTCATGGCCTCCGTGAAGTTGTAGATCCCCAGCGGAATGGCGGTGGCGAGCAGCGGCCCGATGTTCGCGAGACCGGTGAACACGTCCCCGGAGAACCAGGGCAGATGCAGACCGAAGCTCTGGAACGCCTGGCTGACGCCGGCTGCTTTCATGTAGTCGCTCCAGCCGAAAGCGGCGGCCGCCCAGCCGATGATCGCGCCGATGATCACCGCAGCGAGCCCGCCCGGGACGCCGCCGGGCAACCGGATGTTCGCGGTCCAGGCGATGAGCACGATGGCGAAGCAGGCGAACGCGATCCAGGGGACTTCCCACATCTGGAACGCCGGGCGCATCGAGATGAACGCGATCGAGATTCCGGCGAGCGTACCCAGCATGGCGGCGCGCGGAGTCATCTTGCGGATCCATGGCCCGACGAACGCGCCCAGCAAGACGATCACGCCAATGATGAAGCACCACGCGAGCCCAGCCTGCCAGGCCCGCATCGGGTCCTTGGTCTGGAGATAGGTGGGAAGCATGACCACGAGGACCACAATGAACATATGCGGCACGCTCGGACCGTACGGCATGGCCGTCACGGTGGACCGCCCCTCTTTCTTCGCGAGCTGCCAGGCGAGGTAGGCATAGAACAGATTGCCCAGCGGCAGCGCGATCCCCAGCGCCGGCAGCACACGGCCGTACACCGTGTCGGGAGGGAGTTGGATGACGTAGAGGCACAGCGTGGTCAGAACGATGACATTGAGAAGGACGTTGGTGAACAACCCGAAGAACCCGTTCCAGTCACCCGGAACCCACCATCGTGGGGCTACAGCAGAGCTAGCAGTGGCCATGGTTGCGTTTCCCCCCTTGCTTTTGGTTTGTAGAGGACTTCTCTTGCCAGTCGAGCCCGCGCCAATGCACCTCCAGGGTGGTGCAGCCGACGTCGGAGAACGATGACGTCAATGGCATATGACGCGGCCCGTACTGTTCACGCGGACGACGCCGGCGCCTAGCATGCGCCTGCGACCACGCATCGTCCAGAGTTCTTGTGCACGCCTGCCATCCAGGTTGGCCAGGCTCAGTTATGGATCATGCGCCGTGATGTGCGTCCCCGCCGCGCCCGAGAGCGCGCGGCCGAGATTCGGCGGGTCGGTGATAATGGCGCGGCCGCTCGGCGCCCCTTCTAGAAACGAAATCACGGCGTCGATCTTGGGCGCCATGCTGCCCTTCGCGAAATGTCCCTCGGCGACGTATCGGCGCAGCTCCGGAAGCGATACGTGCTCGAGCCATTTCTGTTCCGGCTGGTTGAAGTTGATCGCCACCTTTTCGACTCCGGTGGAGATGACGAACAACTGGGCTTGCAGATCGCGAGCCAGCAGACTCGAAGCGAGGTCTTTGTCGATCACCGCTTCGACGCCCTGCAGCTCACCTTTTTTGTCTTCCAGCACCGGGATGCCGCCCCCGCCGCAGGCCACGACGATGTAGCCTCGCTCGATCATCGACTTGATCACGTCCAGCTCGATGATGCGTTTGGGCTGCGGCGACGGCACCACTCTGCGCCAGCCGCGACCGGCGTCTTCTTTCACCGTCCACCCAAGGCTCGCGGCGAGCTCCTTGGCCCTCGCCTCCTCCATCTGCGCGCCGATGGGTTTGCTCGGGTCGCGAAAGGCGGGGTCTTTCGGATCCACCAGCACCTGCGTGACTAAGGTCGCTACCTTGCGCGCAAGCCGGCGACGGCGAAATTCGTTGTACAGCGAGCGCTGGAACATGTAGCCGATGGCGCCTTGCGTATCCGCGTCGGCATAGTCCACCGGGACTTCCGGCACCTCGCCCTTGGCCATGCCCGAACGTCGCAGAATGAACCCAACCTGCGGGCCGTTGCCATGGGTCAGCACTACGGTCCATCCCGCCTCGACCATGTCTGCAACGTAGTGCGAGGTTTTCGCGGCAGCGTTGAACTGGTCGGGAATCGATTGATGATCCTCGTCGACGATGAGCGAATTGCCCCCCACCGCGACGATCGCGGTACGGCTTCCATCCGTCATGCCCGCTCCTCCTCCGGCTTGCTACCCCCTCCGCCGCGTGCGGGGGAAAGCCTGCCCCGGACTCGATCCGGGGGTGGGGGGATGTGCCTCGCTATCGTCGAATCAGCCGCTGTGTTCATTCGGCGCTCCCAACGCGCTGCGCCAGCGCGACGACGGCCTGCGTAAAGCACTCCAGCGGCGCGCGCGTGATGCCAGCGCCGATCTGCCCTACGCCCGCCTCGCGGTGGGCGATGCCGGTGTTGATGATCGGTGCGATATTGGTGTCCAGCACCTTGCGCGCGTCGATCCCCGCGGGGGTCCCGGTGAAGTTCATCGCCGGCAGAGTGAACCCGTTGTTGCGCCCCAGCGTGATGTGCGTCATCTCGCGCGTGTTGGCGATGGCGTCCTGGGGCGTGCCGCCGACGAACTGGACAATGGCCGGAGCCGTAGCCATGGCGAAACCGCCCAGGCCAGCGGTCTCGGTGATCGAGCTGTCCCCCATGTCCGGGGCCGCATGCTCCGGCCCATAGCCGGGAAAGTACAGCCCGTGCACCACCGGCGCCGGCGCTTCGAACCAGCGCTCTCCGGTTCCGGACAGGCGGATGCCGAAACGCACGCCGTTGCGCGACATGGCTGTGACCATGCTGCCGTTGGGCACGCCGTGCGCCGCGTCGAGCATGACCTTGCACGCCGCCATCGACAGATTGAGGAAGAAGTGGTCGTTGCCGGCGATGAACGTAATCGCCTCGGCCATGGCGGCCTGATCGAACCGGCAGCTCAGCGCCGCAGGCACGAGCTTTTTCAGAAACAGAGACGACGCTGCGGCGTTGCGGTTGTGGACCTCGTCGCCCATCTGCAGCGCCTGCGCGATCAGCGGCTTCAGCTCCATCGGCCCGAGCTTGGCCAGGGCTGCGTTGAGCGCAGGCGCCATCACACCCGCCATCCAGTGCAGGCGCTTGATCACCTCCGGCGAGTTGGCTCCGAAGCGCAGTGCCTTGCCGAGCCCCTCATTCAGATTGCAGTACGCGCGGTTGCCACCAGCCGCGTTCTCGACAATCCACACCGGCATCGACGGGCTGATGATGCCGGCCATGGGGCCCACCGCGGCGTGGTGGTGGGTTGGCTCGAACGCGATGGCGCCGCTGTCCGCGAGGCGGCGCGCGGCCACCGCGTCGGCGGCCCAGCCTTCGTACAGGATCGCCCCGATGACTGCGCCTTGCATCGGGCCACACATCTCACTCCAGGAGATGGGCGGGCCTGCGTGCAGGATCACGCGCTCGCGCAGGACTGGCACCTCCGAGCGCGCGACCCCTATTCCGATGAGCACGGGTTGTGCAGCGAGATAGTTCGAATAAGCAATCTGGTTGGCGCCTTCCACCGCTGGGTGCTGCACGAGCTCGGCCAGCGCCCAGCCCGCCGCACGATCTCCGCCCGCCGGCGGCGACCAATCGACTTGGATCGCCTCTCCACCGGCCTGAGCGACGGACTCGGCGAACGAAACGAGCCCGACGTTGACGATGGCCTGCCCTTCCTGAAACAGCGTGCTCACCGAATTCGGATTCTGGGACTGACGGTTCATCGGACGCCCTCGCCTAAGCCGCGCCCCGGTGCACGGCCCGCGACCATGCTCGCGGCGAGCCTGACCGCCTGCGCATTGCTCTGAGTCAGCACCATGCCCGCCTGCGTGAGAGCGTTGGTTTGCAGGTCGAGCCCCTGCGGGTCGCCTTCGGTGCCGCAGACGTGCCCCACGAACGCCAGGTTTCGGCCCTGTTGCGCGGCGATCTCGCGAGCATGTCGCAAGGCAGGAACGAGCTCACCAGCGGGGTTGGCGTTGCTGCCGTAACCGAGCACCACGTCGAGCAGGATGACCGCGGTCTCAGGATCTTCTGCCTCTTTCGCGATGCGCTCATTGCGCAGCCTGAAATCGATCATCGGGTGTGGACGGCCGCGCGTGAACACATCGTCGCCGAGATCGACCAACGTGTGGTGATGGCTGCGCCAGAGGTCCTCCAGCTCGCCTTGCGGGCGCACCGGCGTGTTCGAGTACACGTCGGACAGACGCTCGTCGAGCAGCAGCGCCGCCTCGTAGCAGAACGTCCCGCCGCTGTACAAACCGCGGATGTAGCGCTGTCCGGGTCCAAGCGGCGGCAGCCCGACCAGCTGCGGTGGAACGTCGCCGTAGGATTGACGCGGCATCTCGCCGCGCGCGATGTCCACCGCTGCGCGCGCCGCGTCCTCGAGCGTTCTGGCGCCGTGCACGCTGCCACCCGAGATCTGGCGCGGATCGGCGCCGAGAAAGTTGACCACGACGGGCTTGCCTGCCTTGCGGGCCTCGCTGAGGATGCGCTCGGCGACTTCGGCCGCGGGCGGCTTGGAGATGAGAACGATCACGCGGGTGGCCGGGTCGGTGGCCAGATCCCGCAGGCCCTTCGACATGGAGATGCCACCGATCTTCGAATGCAGGTCGCGACCGCCGGTCCCGATTGCCTGGGACACGCCCAGCCCCAGCCGGTCGACCAGCACCGTGACCTGCTGCAACCCGGTGCCCGATGCTCCGACCGCGCCGATCGGCCCGCGCTTGACCACGTTGGCGAACGCGAGAGGTACGCCGTTGATGATCGCCGTCCCGCAGTCAGGACCCATGACGATGAGATTCCGCTGGCTGGCCACGCGCTTGAGGCGCAGCTCCTCTTCCTCCGACACGTTGTCGCTGAACAGCATGACGTTGAGCCCCAGATGGAGGGCCTTCATGGCTTCGGCCGCCGCGTACTCGCCCGGCGTCGAGATCAACGCCATGTTGGCACGGCTGGCCCGAGCCAATGCCATCTGGATGCTGCGCGCTTTCGGCACCGCAGATTCCTGCGCCCCACTGTCCGCCTGCCGCGTCAGGTTCTTCAGCGCCTCGTCTATGGCGCCGGCCAACGCGGATTGGTCTCCGCGCACCACGATCAACAGGTCGGTTGGACCGGCGCCGGTGGCCCTCACCCCGAAGCCGGCCTCGGTCAACAAGGCCAGGTTGTTTTCCGTGGCCATCACCGCGGAGGCCTGCTCGACGCCCGGAAGCTTGGCCAGCAGCGCGGACAACTGCATCAGGGAGACGGAATCCCGGTACTCCTTGGGAACAACCTTGAATGCGGTCGCCATGCGTCGCGTTGGCTAGATCGAAGCCGCTGCCACGAAACCGGCCGCCGCGGGATCCGCGAGCACGAACGCGGGGCACAGACCGAACAGCAGACCGAGCAGGGAGTCGGCGCCGGAGCTGTGCCCGACGCGCACGAGCCGCGCTGTGCTCTCCCGCAGCCGCAGATCGTCATTCCCCGCGATGCCCACTACGACCTGCGCCAGCGATTCCGAGAATTGTCCTGCCAGCGCATTGAGCAGATACTGCCGGCTGATCAGATTGGCGGTGAGCGCGAACTGCATCACCGGACCATATAGCCCGCTCAGATAGGGCCGCAGCCGAGGTTCGCACGAGCAGCGGCCGTACAGCGCAGCGAGATACCCGACGATGAAATCGTCGCCCGAAGGCGTGAGCCCCGGGCCGAGCCCCGCGAGCGGCGCGAGCGCCTGCGCGGCCGCTGCAAAATCGAGATCGGCGTCTGCACAGCTCAGCGCGGGCAGCGCTTGCATGAGCCGCCTCCGCATCGCCCGGTCCAACGGTGAGCCGGGGGTCGCATCGAGCAACAAGAGCGGAGCGAAGCCGCTTCGAGGCCCTTGCTCCCGCAGTACCGTGCGCAGCGAGCGCAGAGCGTGCACGGTCGGCTCCGCGCGCAGGTCGATGGCGCAGCGACGCAGCCCACAGTGCCAACGCACAGCGGCAGAGAGATCGATTGCGATCCCGGCCGCGGGGACGTGCAGCGACAAACCGTCGGCCGCGACCGCCTGGGTCGGACGCAGCCAGGCCCGGAAATCCGCCGGCTGCGGTAGAGCGCAGCGGATGCCGTGCGGGACGTTGCCCGGCTCACGGCCCAACAGCGTGACGAGCGCTCCATCCTCCAGCTCGATGTTGCACGCCTGCCGGTAGACGCTGTGCACGCTGCCGTGCGTAAAGCGGCACGGAGCGCGCGCACCGATGCTGAGCGCACGAGCAAGCGTTGGTGGCATCGCGAGGGTTACCGCGGAACCTTGATCGCCATCCCCGTCATTCCGGGCACGGCGCGTCAGCGCGGTGACCCGGAAAGCGCGGCGCAGGGGCGCTTCGAGGAACGGCCATCCAGTAGCTGTGCTCTGCTCCTGGATCCCGGCTTGGCCGTCCCTCGAAGCCTTTGACAGCTCGCGCCGCACGGCTTTCGCCGGGATGACGTCTGTATAAGGGTCGCTAGCCAATCACTCGACGCTCATCAAGCGCCAAGCGCGGCCAGCGCGCGCTTGGAGTCCGACACCCAGCCGAAGATGCCGCCCTGCGCCTTGATCATCGCGAGCGCAGCCTTCTGAAACTCGGGGAAATAGGAGCCGACGCAGTCGGACAGCACGACGCACTCGAAGCCGCGGTCGTTCGCCTCGCGCACCGTGGTGTTCACGCACACCTCGGTGGTCACGCCGCAAACGATCAAGGTCTCGATGCCGTGGTTACGCAGGATCAACTCGAGGTCCGTGGCATAGAACGCCCCCTTGCCGGGCTTGTCGATCACGGTTTCGCCCGCCTTGGGATAGAGCTCCGGAACGATGTCGTGGCCCACCTCTCCACGCACCAGGATCCGTCCCATCGGGCCGGCATCGCCAATCCGCGTCTTACCTCGGCCCCGGACGAGCTTCGTGGGCGGGCAGTCGGTGAGATCGGGCCGGTGACCCTCCCGGGTGTGGATGATCCTCATCCCCAGCCTGCGCGCAGCGTCCAGAACACGCCGCGTAGGCGCAACCGCGGCCTGCAGCGGCGTCACGTCGTTGCCGAGCGCCTCGCCGAATCCGCCGGGGAGCACGAAGTCGCGCTGCATGTCGATGATCAGCAGAGCCGTCTTCTTCGGGTCGAACTCGAGCTCATAAGGCTCGGCATCCATTGTCTTTTGTTCCATGGCTCCCCTCCTCTGCCTGTGACCCTCGCGACCCGAACCGGCGCACGCCCCCGCTTTCCGCCCCGCCCCGCGCTATGTATACTGAATGGTATACAAGCTGCAGCGCAGGGGAAAGCGGTGTCGATGACGATTGCCTCACTTCTCGCCGACTATCGGGGCGGGAAGCGCACGCCCTCCCGAGTCGTCGAGGCGTTGCTGGCGCGTGGAGACGACGGCAGCTACGCGTGCGCCTGGATCCACCGTGTAGACGAGGCGACCCTGGCGCGCCGGACGAAAGAACTGGAGAGCCGCGCGCGAAGCGACGCGCGCGCGCTCGACCGCATGCCGCTGTATGGCATTCCGTACGCGGTCAAAGACAACATCGACGTTGCGGGGCTCCCCACCACTGCCGCCTGCCCTGCCTTCTCCTACGTGCCGCAGCGCTCGGCCACAGTCGTCGACAAACTGGAGGCGGCGGGCGCAATCCTGATCGGAAAGACCAATCTGGATCAGTTCGCGACCGGGCTGGTAGGCACGCGCTCGCCTTTCGGCGTCGTGCCGAACACGTTCCGACCCGAGTACATCTGCGGCGGTTCAAGCTCCGGCTCGGCCGCGGTTGTGGCGCGCGGGTTCGCGAGCTTCGCGCTGGGCACGGACACGGCAGGATCGGGACGCGTGCCGGCGGGACTCAACAACCTGGTCGGCCTGAAACCGACCCGCGGACTGATCAGCGCGCGCGGCCTGGTGCCGGCGTGCCAATCGTTGGACTGCGTCTCGGTGTTCGCGCTGACGACTCCGGACGCGATCGCGGTCTTCAATGCGGCGCGCGGCTATGACCCGACCGATCCCTACTCGCGGCTGCTGGATCTGTGGCCAGCATCCTGCGGCACGCAGTTCCGGTTCGCGGTGCCGAACCCGCTGGAGTTCTATGGCGACGAGCGGGCCAGACGCGCCTTCGATGACGCCACGCGCATGCTCCAAGCCATCGGCGGGCAGCCGTCGAAGACGGACTTCGCGCTGTTTCTGGATGCCGCGTCGCTATTGTATGAAGGGCCCTGGGTGGCCGAGCGCATGGCCGCGATCCGGCCCTTCTTCGAGCGGCATGCCGATCAGATGCACCCGGTGGTGCACGACATCATCGCCGGCGCGGCGAAGTTTTCCGCGACGGATCTGTTTCAGGGCATCACGCACCTGCACACGTTGCAAAAGGCGGCGGCCCGGCTCTGGGAGTATGCCGACGTACTGGTTGTACCGACTGCGCCCACCGCGTACACCATCGCGGCCGTGCTGGCCGAGCCGTTCCAGACCAACCGCCGACTCGGCCACTACACCAACTTCGTGAACCTCCTTGACCTCGCCGCGATCGCCGTCCCGGCCTCGATCCGGCCCGACGGGCTACCGTGCGGCGTCACTCTCATCGGTCCTGCCGGCAGCGACTACATGCTCGCCGACCTGGCTCAGCGTTTCCATCAGCGTACCGGGCTGAAGCTTGGCGCTCTCGACGAGGACCTGCCGCCGCCCGTGTCGATCGGGCCGGGCGATGACGGCGTGAAGGTGGCCGTCGTAGGCGCGCATCTGTCCGGGCTGCCGCTCAACCACGAGCTCACCCGACGCGGCGCGAAGCTGGAGCGCGCGGCGCGCACCGCAGCCCAGTACCGCCTGTATGCCCTGCCCGGTACGACACCACCCAAGCCGGGTATGGTGCGCGACGGCTCCGGGGGCGGGCGAGCGATTGAACTGGAGATCTGGCGCATGCCGGCCGCTGCGTTCGGCCCGTTTGTGGCAGGCATTCCGGCTCCGCTGGGAATCGGCCGCATCGAGCTGGAGGACGGTGAGTGGGTGCAGGGGTTTCTGTGCGAGGCCTGGGCGGTGAACGGCGCGGAGGATATCTCGCGCTTCGGTGGTTGGCGCGCCTTCCTGGTCGGCAGAGCAGCGGCGTAACCAAGGCGTTGTCATTCCCTGCCGCGGGGGTCGCTCTCTCCGCGCTCGCTCAACCGCTCTGACGCGTGTGCACCTCCGCCCACAGAACGCGCGGGCCCGTCCGCAGCAGGTTCCAGCAGACCGTGTGCGGCCCGGCGTATACTGAAACGCAGGTTCGGTTACGCGTATCAAGGGAGAATCCCGACCGGACTGCTCCTCTGCTCAGCGGGCACAAGAAGATGAAGCGCCGCAGCCTGCTCCAAGCCGCGCTCGCAATGACAAGCGCGGCGCTGCTTTCCGGCCACTCGCCGTACCAGCACTGGAATGCGTTGAAGGCGACGCACTGGCTGATTGGGGCAGCCCGCGACGATGCCGAGGCGTCTCGGCTGGCCGATGCGGCGTCAGCGCTCCTGGCCGCGCGTGTCTCCCAGAGCCAGGCAACGCACGTGGAAGCCGAGAATGATCGCGAGATCGTTCAGCTGCTGCGGACACGGCAGCTGGAGCTCGCAATCATGAGCATCGATGCGGCTAACAACGCGCTCTCGGGAGGCGCCGGCCCGGTTCGCGAAAGCCCGATCCCGATTCGCACCGTGGCCCCTTTCGGCCCGCACCTGCTGGTCGCGCTCGAGGACTACTCCACCGATAAGGCCGCGCGGATCGCGGCAGCATTGGCAGGCTTCCGCTGGCCGGATGGCTCCGCCCCCACCCGCAGATCCGGGCCCCAATCCATGGTGCCGCTGCATGCCGGTGCCATACGTTTCAAGCAGGCGCACGAACCGCAAACCGGGCAGTGATGCGCAGCGCGGAGCGCGGTCGTCCAATCTTGACGTGCGCTGCGCGGCTTGCAGCGCGTCTCGTGCGCAGTCCCCCGCTGCAGCGGCGCCCGCAGCGCTGCCGGACGAGACCGGCGGACGACCCTGCACCACAGGGAGGCGGCTTCTCAGTCGGCCTTGGCTGACGTGCGCGAGCGGCGCCGCAACACCACCCACGCTGCGCCGCCGAGCACGATACCGGCACATCCGGTCAGCGCGGCCGCGATCCATCCGGTTCGCGTTTTGGACATCGCCTTGCGGTAGGCCTGGTAATCCGGGTCGAGCGCGTGCTCTCGCTCGCGCTGCGCCTCGAAATCGTGCACCCATTGCGGGAGCGCGCGCGCGGTGCGCGCGGGCTCGCTGCCCCAAATCAGATTGACGGGGACGGAAAGCGTCGCGGCCGGTTGCCGCTGGCCGAAACGCGTGGCGACCAGACGGATCTCGTCGACCGGGGTCGCCCGCTCGGGCCAGTGGAAGATCAACGTGGCATCGGTACCACCGTCCGAGCGCAGCTCCCGCTCGCGGATCGTCGCCACCGGGACTTCCTGACCCTGGTAATAGGCTTCGGCAAGTACCCGCACGGGTGCGCCGCTGCGCACCCGAAAGCGAACGTAGAACGGCTCCTTGTAGTGCAGCTGCGCGTCGGTCGCCGGGTCGGTCTCCAACACCGTCAATGCAACCTCGGGCGCCTGAGCGGCTTCTTCGCCGCGAGCAGCTGCGCAGACAGCGAGCAGCAGTGTCAACAGAGCCGCTTGGCGGGTCAAAGTGGTATGCATTGCGGGTGTTCGTCCTCGGGGAATTGGGCCGCGCGGAGGCGCAACCGCGGCCAGCGGAAGCAGGAGGTGGGCCAGAGGGTTCCTTAATTACCTGTCGAAAGGCATTTACAAAGCCGTTCGTGTTGAGCCCACCATGCCGCGCCGTCGGCGGGCAAGGCGGGGAGAAGAAACAGTGATGCGGTCGAAGGTCCAGCGCGACTTAAGGGCCGAGGAACTACCCCCCTTTGACAAAGGGGGGCAGGGGGGATTTATCGGCGGCCGCCACGAAACATCAAATCCCCCTTCATCCCCCTTTTTCAAAGGGGGACGTTGGCGTACTGCCATGGCGTGGTGTGACTGCGGTCCACTGTTTGTACGCAATGGGC
>JBGPPC010000125.1:0-11078 GCA_041488355.1 Gammaproteobacteria bacterium | reverse complement strand
CTCAATTTCCTCGCGCTCGAATCGTTGCGGCATCTGCATGCGGCGCTCGGCGACGGCTTCACCGTGGAACTGCCGACCGGTTCCGGCCGGCAGGCCAACCTCGGCGAAGTGGCCGACGACATCGAGGGGCGGTTGCTGCGGCTGTTCCTGGTGAACGAGAAAGGATGCCGCCCGGTGTACGGAGAGCTCGATCGGTTCCAGCGAGACCCGGCCTGGCGCGACCACATCCTCTTCTATGAGTATTTCCACGGCGACACGGGCGAGGGCCTTGGCGCTTCGCACCAGACTGGATGGACGGCCCTGGCGGGGGCGCTCGTCGCTAATCGCGGCGGCCGGAAGAAAACACCCTAGCGGAAGCTGTAACACCATGAGTGAAGCGCTCCCGGTCATCTGGCTAGCCCGGCACGGCGAGACGGCTTGGAGCCTCTCCGGCCAGCACACGGGTCTCACCGATCTGCCGCTGACGGAGCGTGGCGCGCGCAACGCGCGCCAGCTCGGCGAGCGGCTGCAGGGCCTCACGTTCGCGAAGGTGTTCACCAGCCCGCTCCAACGTGCTACGCGCACTTGCGAGCTCGCCGGGTTCGGCGCCGTGGCGGAAGTCGATCGCGACCTCCTCGAATGGAACTACGGCGACTACGAGGGGCGCACCAGCGCCGATATTCACCGCGAGCGTCCCGATTGGCAGCTGTTCCGCGATGGCTGCCCAGGTGGGGAGTTGCCGAGCCAGGTCGGCGCGCGCGCCGACCGCGTGGTCAGCCGCGTGCGCGCGATCGAGGGCGATGTACTGATCTTTTCGAGCGGGCATTTCCTGCGGGTGCTGGCGGCCCGCTGGCTCGGGCTCGAAGCCGCGGGCGGTCAGCACTTCCTGCTCGGCACGGCGAGCTTGAGTGCGCTAGGCTACGAGCACAACCTGTCCCAGTCGGTGATCCGGCTATGGGGCGAAACCAGTCATGTGGGCCGGTGACAGCAGCCAAGGGAAGAGGACAGACGCAAATGAACAAGCCGCCAGAAAGCGCTGCGCTGGCCCCCAAGCCTGTGGACATGTCGAAGCTCTTCAAGCAGTACGGATGCGGCCCTGTAGAGTTCACGGGGACCGACGGACTCTATGGGCGTCACCTCTTGTTCGACAACGTGATCGATCCCAAGGCGGCCAGTCCGCGCGAGCGCTTCGAGGCTTTCGCTCGCTCCGTGCGAGACATCCTCTCGCAGCGATGGGTGCACACGCAGAACACGTACGATCGTGAGAACCCCAAGCGCGTCTACTATCTGTCGATGGAGTTTCTCATCGGTCGATCGCTGGCCAACAACGTCGCCAACCTCCTCCTCGACCCGCTCGCGCAGCAGGCGGTCAAGCAACACGATGTGGATTGGCTGAACCTGCTCGAGCGCGAGCCCGACGCGGGGCTGGGCAACGGCGGGCTCGGGCGCCTGGCGGCCTGCTTCCTCGACTCGATGGCGACGATGCAGCTCCCGGCCATGGGCTACGGGCTGCGCTACGAGTACGGCATCTTCAGGCAATCGATCGAAGACGGCTGGCAACAGGAGCGGCCCGACAACTGGCTGCGCCGCCCGGACCCGTGGGAGGTCGCGCGTCCGCACGAGAGAGTCGAAGTCCAGCTGAACTGCTCTTTCGACGTGCGCGGCGGCATGCTGCACGCGATTCCAGGCCGGCCCTCGACCCTTATCGGACTTCCCTTCGACCGCCCAGTGGTGGGTTACGGAGGCAAGACCATCAACACCCTTCGGCTCTGGGCCGCCGCCGCACCCGACTACTTCGACTTCGAGATATTCAGTCACGGCGAGTTCGTCGGGGCCGTGGCCGAAACGCTGACGGCAGAATCCCTCACGCGCGTCCTGTACCCGGACGATTCCACGAGCCTGGGGCAGGGTCTGCGCTTCGTACAGGAGTATTTTTTGGTGGCCTGCTCGCTGGCCGATCTGGTGCGGCGCTTCCGGGCGGGCAACGTCGATTGGACCGCGTTTCCCGAGAAAGTCGCCATCCAGCTCAACGATACGCACCCCACACTCGCGGTGCCGGAGCTCATGCGCATTCTTCTCGACGAAGGGCAGCTCGGCTGGGACGCCGCCTGGGACATCACACAAAAGGCGCTGGCCTATACCAACCACACGCTGCTGCCAGAAGCGCTGGAGAAATGGCCGCTAGCGTGGTTCGAGCTGATGCTGCCGCGCCACTTGGAGATCGTCTACGAGATCAACCGGCGCCTGCTCGATACAGTCCGGGCCCGTTTTCCGGGCGACGACGAACGCAGCAGGCGCGTGAGCCTGATCGAAGAGGGAGCCCAGCGCAAGATCCGCATGGCGAACCTGGCCATCGTCGGCTCGCACAGCACCAACGGCGTGGCCGCGATCCACTCCGAGCTGCTGCGCACGATGACAGTCAAGGACCTGGCCGAGATGTTTCCCCAGCGCTTCAACAACAAGACCAATGGCGTCACGCCACGGCGCTGGTTGTTGTCGGCCAACCCGGCGCTGGCCCGCGCAATCACCAACGCGATCGGGGACGCCTGGATCACCGATCTCGCTCAGCTCGACCGGCTCAAGCCGCTCGCGGACGACAAAGCGCTGCGGGGCGCATTCCTTGCGGCCAAACGTGAGGCCAAAGTGCGGTTTTCCGAATGGCTCAAAACGAGCTGCGGCGAGAGCGTGGATCCGGACACGATCTTCGACTGCCAGATCAAGCGTATCCACGAGTACAAGCGGCAGCTGCTCAACGCGCTGCGGGTCGTGGTCTTATACAACCGCCTGCGCCGGAACCCCGGCCTCGAGATGGCACCGCGGACCTTCTTCTTCGCCGGCAAAGCCGCACCCGCCTATAGGCTGGCCAAGCTCATCATCAAGTTCCTCAACAACCTCGCCGGCACGGTCGACGGCGATCCGGCGGTGAATGGCCGGCTCAAGGTCCTGTTCCTACCCGAGTACGACGTGTCGCTGGCAGAGCGGCTCATCCCCGCAGCCGATGTGTCGAACCAGATCTCGACTGCCGGCTTCGAGGCCAGCGGCACGAGCAACATGAAGTTCATGATGAACGGGGCCCTCACCCTCGGCACGCGCGACGGTGCCACCATCGAGATGGCACAGGAAGCCGGCGAAGAGAACTTTTTCCTGTTCGGCCTGACCGCGCAGCAAGTGGCCGAGACCCGCAGCTGGTACGACCCACATTGGCACTACGATCATGAGCCCGAGACGCGCGCGGCGCTGGACTTGATTTTCTCCGATCACTTCAGCCGCTATGAGCCCGGCATCTTCGCTCCGCTGCGCGACACTTTGCTCACGTATGGCGACCATTACATGCACCTCGCAGACCTCAAGTCCTACCTCGAGGCGGACCAGCGGTTGGTTGAGCTGTTCCGCGACCCGCAAGCGTGGGCGCGCAAGGCCATCCTGAATGTAGCTGGCTCCGGGAAGTTCTCCAGCGACCGCACCATTGCGCAGTACGCGGCGGAGATCTGGCATGCGAAACCATGCCCGGTGCCGTAGACCGGCTGCCTGTGTCTCCGTGGTGAGTTGATCGGCGATTTGTTGCGAGCCGAGGTGCATAGCGCTGCTTCTTGCGACCTGGCTCACCATTTGACGACGAACTGGAACTGGAAGACCACTACAGGTCCGGGGTCGGGGTTGAATGCGGGGTTCCACACGATCTGCAGGTCGGGCTGCACGACGCTGGTGGGAGAGAGCTGCAGCGTATAGAAGGTCTCGAACACGTACTCGTTATCGTGGTATACGGTCTTCGTCGTTGCGGAGGGCTGGCTCCAGACGAAGCCCACGCCGAGCAGATCGTTGGTCAGCCGCGGGACCCATCCGGCGTACTTCAGCGGCGCGTTCATGACAAAGCCGGTGCCGACTTGCGCCTTGGCGCCGCCGGAGACCTGCGAGCCGCCGATGCCGAAGCGCCCGAACCAGCCGAACGGCGAGCCGGGGCCGAGCTGCTGCTCCAGGTTGAAGCCTAGCCCGCCCTGCACAGGTCCATCGGCGCGGGCCAGGAACGGCTGGATGCGGTAGACGCCCCGGCCGAGACCGAGGAAGTCATCTGTCATGTAGCCGACTTCCCATTCAAGCGACCAGGCGTCCCAGCTGAAATTCGTTCCCGGCTTCTCGCCCGCGTGGGCGTTGCCCACCGAGTAACCGAGCATGCCGTACCAATCGTTGCTGGGCTGCCACTGCAGATTCAGCGCGTAGTCGTACGCCGGCAATGGCAGGACCATGCTGTTGACCAGCGCCGAGTTGATGAACTGCCCCCGGCCGGAGTTGGCATAACCGTTGACATCGAGATAGTTGCTCTGGTTGATCACGCCCGCGAGCGCGACCCATCGCCCGGCGTCGAACGACTGCTGCCAAGCCAGCTCCGGCACGCGCCAGCCGCTGTGGCTGGACCGGAACTGCAACGGATTGGTCAGGGAGCCGATGTTGGCCTGGACGCTCTGCGCCTGGCCGGCACTGCCCAGCGCGGCCTGATATTCGATCTGCGTGCTGAGCCAGCCCGCAGTGCTAAGGTCGCCGCGCCGGTCGAACAGCGCCCACTTGGCTGCGAGGTCGAGGTTGTAGTTGCCGAGGTCGTTGTCGCCTTCCATCACATCGGTCATGCCGGAGTACGTGAACGTCTGCGCGAGGGAGTAGCGCAACCCCTGGCCGGATAACCAAGTCTTGCCTCTCTGCGCCAGCGGTTCCAGCGGGAAGACGTCGATCAGCGGCCCTGGCCGAGTGACCGTGTTTCCGCGCTCGTCCTGACTTTGGAGGTAGGGCATCAGAGATGGCGGCGCGCCCGGGAACCACTCGAACGCCGGCAGGCCTTCCTGCATCGACTGGAGCTTCTCCTGCACTTCGGGTGGCAGCTTGATCCCCTTTTGCGGCGTCGGCGTCTGGTACTTCAGCTCGGTCTGCGAGCGTGGCCGCAAGCCCTGGGGCAAGCTCTCCACCGGCGTGGGGACGGGCCGCCCCAGATTGTCGAGCAGCAGCACGTCGCCCGAAGCGGGCTCGGACGACGTCTGGTCGGCGGCACGAACGGGCGCGGCCGTGATGAAGAATGCCGCTCCGAGCAGAATGGCTGGGCTCCGTGTTATTCGACTTCTCCCGCTGCCGTGTCGCGTCCCGTCGATGCCCCAAGCCGGTAACGGGATGGAGGTGTGAGTTCGCTACGCCGAAAGGAGCGAGAACCCGGGAATCTTTGCCGCGGTCTTGTCGAATGTCAAGGTAGTCTCGCAGCCTGCTTCGCGATCCAGGGCCGCGATGAGGTAATCCGCGAAGTCGGCGCTTCCGGAAGCGAAGGCGTCCAGTGCCAGTTTCGCCGGTTGGCGCCGCTCAACGTCAATCTGGCGCACAGCGAGCAACAGCGTGAGCGCCTGGGAGATCTCGCGGCGACCGTAGCCGTAGACGCTGTCGAGCACCCAGACGATCTCTACCAAAACAACGGTATTGAGCCTGAACGCCGGCTCCTCCGAGCCAGCCGCCCTATCCAGGAGCTCGTTGACCGTCTTGCACTGACGAGGATCGTCCTGCGTGAAGTAGCGCACTACGACATTGGTATCCAGCCCCATCATTTGGACGACCGCTCGAAGCGGCGTGCCGCTCCGCGCCGCGGCGCTTGGCTGATCTGTCGCAGTGAGGCGGGCTTCCGCCCGGGCCGCTTGAGCAGACCTTTGACCGCAGTGATATCGATCAGTGGTTGAATCTCGATACGGCCGGCGTCGTTGATGAAGAAGAGGATGCGATCCCCGGGCTGCAAGTTGAATTGCTCGCGAATTTCCTTGGGGATCGTGGTCTGGCCCTTGCTCGTTATGGTCGCATAACTCATAGCGACTCCTTACCTCGTGAACATTCTCCTTTCAAGATTCTACAAGGTAAGGACACGCGAAGCAACGCGGAGCAAGAACCCCCAGCGTGCGCCGACCCTCAGAACTTGAACGACGCGCCCAGCGCGGGCCCGGTCATGCGCAGGTCGAGTTGGCTGCTGTCGTTGAAGTTGTACGAGAGGCTGCGCACCACGAACACCACGTCGCCCCAGGCGAAACGATAGCCCACGCCCAGCATCGCCTGCCATGTCGAGTTGCTCGAGCCCGCGCCGATGTCGGCGTAGTAGGGCATGAACCATTTGCTTTCCCCGAAGCGCACCTCCCCCTTCACGCCTGCGATCGCGTCCCATTTGTTCAACGTCCGCGAGACATTGCCCGCTTGCGCCAGCGCCCCGGTCGGCCCGGTAAGTTCCAGCTTAGCGAGCTGCTAACGTTCAGCAGGCGCGTCCCGGCGAACAGATCGATGAATACGTCCGGCTTGCGCAAAACCGTGTAGCCGCCGGCGAGCGTCCACACGTTCGTGACCAGGGTCGTCGCGCCGCCCACGTTGATCGGCACTGTCACGAATCCCCCTGGGCCGGTGACCGATTTGACCGCCGAGTCGTGACCGCCCATGTGAAGATACATGTAATCGGTGAACGCTAACCAATTGTCCTTGCGCCCCTCGGCTGTGAACATGGCGGCGAAGTCGAGCGACTCGAGATAGCTGCTGGGGTCCACTTGCGCGGAGACGCTCCCACCGCTACCGGACGGATTGGTGTAGGTCACCGTTCCGTTGACGTCCGGTAGCCACAAGTAGGGCGTGACGGTGAAATGCCACTTTCCATCGGACTTGTCCTCCTCGGCGCTGACCGGCGCCGCGGCCGCGACGGCCATCGCCCCGAGAAGCAGGACGCTCAAGCATCGTCTGACTTCAATGGCTCGAATCACATCATCTTTCCTTGGATTTGCTGTGCCTGTCATTTCTTCAACTCCTTTCCTTCAAAGTCGGCCGTTCCATACGATATCGCTCAACGAACCAGTTGCCAACATACTCATCGGACCCTTCGCGCGACGGGCGGTCGAACGGCCCACGCCTCGCGGCGCGGGTCCCGCTTCGCCCGCTCATTGTCCGCGATGATCGACCCAAAACTCAGGCTTCGGACCCATATCTCGTCGGAAACACCCGCCCCGGTTCAGGCCCATAGCATGTTGGAAAGGATACGACTTGCATGGACGGAACAATATGGCTAACATAGCCTGATGGAAAAGGCCACTATTTCTGAAATCAAGAACCGCCTGAGCGCTTACCTCAAAAAGGTCAAGGCCGGGCAAAGTATCCTGATATTGGACCGTGATCAACCGGTGGCGCGCTTGGAGCGCGTAGAGCCAGAACAACACCCCGACGACCGCTTGGCTCGGTTGGAACGCGCAGGGTTGATCAGGCGCGCAACGCGGCCTGTGCCAATCAAAGCACTGAAGGCGCCTGCCCCCAAAGCGAAGGGCGGCGTCCTTCAGGCGCTGATGGAGGAGCGGCGAGAGGGGCGATGAGATTCTGGGATGCTTCTGCGATCGTTCCTTTGCTTGTGGGCGAGCCTTCGCGCGCCGCTCTGCTGCAGTTGGTCGAACAAGACTCGGTGATGATCGTCTGGTGGGGCACCCCGGTGGAGTGCGTGTCCGCCGTCGCCCGCCGCGAACGCGAAGCGCTGCTCTCCCTGGACGACGCGACGGCCGCGATCGCCACGCTACGAGGGCTGGCGTCCGCATGGCAAGAGGTGTTGGCCACCGCGCCGGTTCGCAATACCGCTCAGCGTCTGCTCAGGACCCACCCCCTTCGCTCCGCGGACAGCCTCCAGCTCGCGGCGGCGATCGTGGCAGCAGAGCTCGAGCCGGCGTCTCTGGAATTCGTGTGCCTCGACGATCGCCTGAACGAGGCGGCCATGCGGGAGGGATTCCGGATCGTGAAGGGGTGAGTCCAGCGAAGCGCTGTTCGAGGATTCGATCCGTACGAAAGCCGAGCGGGAGCAACTCCTGGATATCGCGCTGGCCAGAATGCGGCCGTTATCGAGCGCGAGGCTCACGTGACTGGCGCATGTGGGACGACATGTTGCTCGCGGGCCGCAAGATCCTGCCGCACGCGATGCAGGTGATCTCACCGACGGCGGTTCAGCGCGACGCTGGCGCGAGAGGCTCGCGGGCGGAGGGCGCGCGGCTGGTTCACCCGCGGCTTGACCGCCGCCGGTGCCGACGGCGCCGCGAGCAGAGCGCGTAACCTCGGCGCCAGCGCCGGCAGATCGCGCTCGATCACCTCCCACACGGTGACGAGATTCACGTTCAGATAGCCATGGATGAGCCGGTGCCGCATGCCGACGATGTCGCGCCACGGGATCTCCGCATGCCGTGCGGCAAACTCCGGCGACAGCCGGCTCGCGGCCTCGCCGATGATCTCGATGTTCCGGATCACCGCGTCCTGGAGCAGGGCGTCGCCGAGGAAGCCGGCACGCCGCTTGCGCCCCACGTAGCGCCGGATGCGCGCAATGGCCTCGAGCATGTGCTCGACGTACGCGGGATCGCGCGGATCGGGCGTCACAGCGATGCGGCTTCCGCGAGCACGGCTGTCCGATGAGACTCCGGGAGGTCGTCGAGGGTCACGAGATCGACCGGGACGCGCAGCACGTCCTCGAGCGCGTGCTTCGCCTTCACCAGGTCGAGGAGAGAAGTGCCGCCGCGTGCATCCACCAGGAGATCGAGGTCGCTCGCCTCGGTGTCCTCGCCGCGCGCAACCGACCCGAACACCCGCGGATTCGTGAGCCCATGGCGGGCAAGCGTCCGCTTCACGGCTGCGCGGCGCGCGTTCAGCGCGGCCGACGGTCGTGCCCGCCGGGTCGAGTGGCCCGGCGCCGGCTCGACCGCCTGCGCGGCGAGCACCGCAAGCGCCGGGAAGAGCGGGCTCGTGCGATCGGCGCTGAAGCGGCGCTGGTTGCCCACGCGCCGCTCGCGCAACAGCCCAGCCGCGGCCATCCGCTCGACCTCCCTGCGGATCGCCCCCGAGCCGCCGCCCGAACGGCGTACGAGTTCATTCAGGGTACATTCAGCCTCCGCCGGGAACAGCAGGGCGAGCACGCGTTGCTGCGTCCTGGTGAGGATCGCATCGACGGGGCGGACGGCTGCGGCCATGGCTGCACTATACGCCCAAATTGGGAGGGAAACGAACCCAATCTGGGAGGGGAGCTGGTCTCGGGCTTGGGCGGCGCAAAAGTCATTTTACCGGACATGACTTGCCCGAACGGAAAGATGGTTGTGACCCGCTTGGGATCCTTCTGATGCACGGCGAATCATGTCATCCTCCTTCGTATCTACTGCGCGAGCCATTAGTGCGCCGCAAAGCAACTAGCCGCGCGTACCGGTTCTCGCCGGCTCCGTGAGCCCCGATGGGGTCGCGACGCCGTTGTCCCGCAGCGCGCTGTCCACCGCGAGGTTGATCTCGTGCTGAACGCGCAGCCGCTTGTCGAACGAGCTGACGAACGCGCTGATCTCAAAGTCGGCCGAGCCGCTGCCGGCGCCCACCAAGAAGACGGTTGGCGCTGGTTCTTGCAGCACGTCGGGGTTGCGCCGCACGGCCTCGAGCATCACCCGTTGCACGAGCGCGATGTCGGACACGTGGGGCACGCCGATCTTGATCAGCAGACGGGTCGTCTGGTTCGAGAGCGTCCAGTTGATCACGCGATCCGTGATGAACGACTTGTTCGGGATGAGGACTTCCTTGTTGTCAAAGTCGGTCACCGTCGTCGCGCGCGCGCGGATGCGCGAGACCGTTCCCCGTGACGTCGCCGACCGTGACGATGTCACCGATGCGGATCGGGCGCTCGGCGAGCATGATGAGACCCGACACGAAGTTCGAGAAGATCTCCTGCAGGCCGAAGCCCAGACCCACGCCGATGGCGGCGACCAGCCACTGCACGTCGCTCCACCCGATGCCGAGGATGCTGGACGGCGGACAGGCTTCTGGAAGGTATGAACAGCGCTCCGATCAGTACTTGCCGGTTGCTTCTTATTCGACTTCTCCAGCTGCCGTGACGGATTCACGCGTCCCCAGACGAGCTGTATCCTCCCGCGCAGCGGCCGCGTGCTGCTGAGCTGCGGCCGACTGCGTCAAGAATATGCAGCGTGCCCCGAGGCTCAGAACCTGAACGACGCGCCCAGCGCGGGTCCGATCATGCGCATCTCGAGTTGGTTGTCGTCGAAGTTGTACCTGAGGCTGCGCACCACGAACACCGCGTCGCCCCAGGCGAAACGGTAGCCCACGCCGAGCAACGCCTGCCAGGTCGTGTTGCTCGAACCCGCGCCGATGTCGGCGTAATAGGGCATGAACCACTTGCTCTCGCCGAATCGCACCTCGCCCTTCACCCCTATGATCGCGTCCCATTTGTTGAACGTCTCCGAGGCATTGCCCGATTGTGCCAGCCCGCCGGTCGGCCCTGCAAAATTCCAGCTGAGCGAGGTGGAGAGGTTCAGCAGGCGCGTCCCGGCGAACACGTCGAGAGATCCGCCCGGCTTATGCACGACGGCGTAGCCGCCAGCCAGTGTCCACACGTTCGAGACCACGGTCGTCGCGCCGCTGACGTTGATCGGCACCTGCTCGAGTCCACCCGGGCCGGTGACCGCTTTGACCCCCGACTCGTGGCCGCCCATGTGAAGATAGATGTAATCGGTGAACGTCAACCAATTATCCTTGCGCGCCTCGGCGCTGAACATGGCCGCGAAGTCGAGCGACTCGAGATAGCTGCTGGGGTCGATCTGCGAGGTGATGCTCCCACTGCCACCGGTCGGATTGTTGTAGGTCACTGCTCCTTCGATTTTCGGCAGCCACAAGTAGGGCGTCACGGTGAAATGCCACTTTCCGTCGGACTTGTCCTCTTCGGCGCTGACCGGCGCCGTGCCCGCGACGGCGATCGTCGCGAAAAGCGTAACGGCCAAGCATCGCTTGACTTCGACGGCTCGAATCATCTTATCCTCCTTCGTATCTGCTACATTGCGCCATCCAACGACTGTCATTTGGTGTATTCCACGTGCGCTTGCTCGATCCTGCCGTTGAACTTGAACGGCGCCTGGTCGTAGTACTCGAGCCCCACCGGCGAGCCGAGATCGATGCCGAAGTCGAGGGCGTCGTTGGCGGTGAACGTCAGCGGTGCGCTGACCGGCACCACGCCGGAGGCGACTTCCTGGCCGTTGACCTTCAGTACGACCTTGAGCGGGCCAGCCGGCTTAGGCTCGACATACGAAGTCTCGACT
>JBGPPC010000124.1:0-11081 GCA_041488355.1 Gammaproteobacteria bacterium | reverse complement strand
GATGAACTGGTGTGGAGTCATGTCAAGCGCACCGGAGTGGCACGACGACCCTTGCGCCAAGGCGAGACCCTACGTGAGCGAATCGAAGAGCAGCTGGTAAGACTTCAGCAACTGCCCCGCCTTGTTCGCTCATTTTTCCAAGCCCCGTCTGTCGCCTATATTGGCGACTGCTGAGTAAGACGCGACAACGACCCTCCCCTGCAATGTCCGTGCGAGGGTGATCCGTATCGACACTCGACCCCTCCTCGGCGGGGTCGTCAGTCAACTGCCGAACGCGATGGCGACCCCCGAATTCCGAAGCCTTTCCGCGAGAACCTCTCCAAGGCCAGTAGCCGGGGTAAGGACCCCGCCGCGTGCCTCCCCACCGGGCAGCGCGTCCGCATTCAACGCCAGGCTCAAGGCTGACTCGCACACGAATCGCACAGTGGCGCGATTCGACGGATCGCCTTGGTGGTGGATCCAAGCGCGCGCTGTGCGTCCGTCGGCGGCCAAGCCCAGTAACTCAGTGGTGAACCAGCCGCTGTTCATGGTCTGCTCAGAGGGCCCGCTGCCCGGCTTAGGCAGTAGCGATTTGAGCAGGCCGCGGGTCGACACTGGCTCCATCGCACCGTCGTAGAGCGCCATCAGTCCGGTAATCAGCGCAGCCTTTCCCCAGGCCAGTGGCGGATCGAACTTGGTGTATTCCTGGTAGTGAAAGTCCAGGCCGTAGGGCTGCTGCCACTGCGCGTACAGGGCAGCGCTGCGGCGGACCACGCGCGTGTTGACGGCTCCCATGATAAATGGCCCGACCCAGGCTCCAATGTCCCCGTCGTAGGCGACACCAGTCGGATCAAGGCAGCGGTCGATCTCATCCTGAGAGTGCGCCTGCGGTGGGTTAAGGAGAAACGGATTGCGAGCGGGCAGCCTCGCGCCGGACTCGCGCACGTTGATATCAGTGGCCACCGTGCCGCCGTTGAAGCCTCCGTACATTTGGAAATACGCCTTGACCTGCTGGCATTCGACGCCGAATGTGCGTTGCAGGTGACGCACGAGCAGATAACTGCCCAGGTCCGAGGGCACCGAGTCGAACCCACAGAAAGGAATCACTCGCGTACCCGCGCCAGCAGCTTTGTCGTGGTAGCGCTCGATCAACGATTTGACCCAAACCGTCTCGCCAGTGATGTCGACGTAGTGCGTGCGAAGCCGTACGCACGCATCGACAATGGCGTTGCCGTATAGCGCGAACGGCCCGGCGACATTCAGCAGTACGCGCGTACGTGCGACCAGGGTGTCAACTGCGGACTGATCGGCGCTGTCCGCCGTCAACACGTCCACCGCCGCTGCGCCTGCGAGTCGCGCTTTGATCGCTTCCAGTTTTCGCCGGTCTCTCCCAGCGATCGCCCAACGCAGCTTGTCGCGCTGCCCGTGCTCAGCGAGGTACTCCGCGGCTCTGCTGCCAACGAAGCCGGTCGCGCCATAGATCACAACGTCGTAGTCACGATCCATCATGGTCGCGAGAATGGGATCACAGTCGCCTTCTGCGGACGGCGATCAACGCCCGGAGAGATCGGTCATTCTGAAAGAAGTCTGCGTCCGGCGCCACGATCGAAATGTGCGAGCGGCTTGTGCGGAGGCAGGAGTGACTTAAGCGAGAGCCATGAGACCGGAATAATCAGGCAATACGACAAAAGGGGCGGATAGGCGGTTTCGCGGACGACGCGGGACTCACTTTTCAGGTGCAGCTTAGACGTTTCGCGCTTCCTTGAGCGCCCGCAGCAATACCTCACTCGGAATCGCGGCGGGCCGCTTCAACTCTTCGAGTGTACGTGCAACGATGCGCTTCAGCCGCTCTTCAGCGGGATCTGCCCGCGGCGCCGGAGCAGGTGGCTTGGGTTTGGGCGCGTAGCGGCTCTTGGCCGCCTCGCGCCGTTTGCGAAGCTGTGCGTTTGCGCTCATGACGAACCTCTACTCCCTGTTTGTGCACTTCCTGCGCCGGTATCAGGCTGTCTCAGAACGAGTACCGCGTCATCTGTTTCCCCGAACTACGGGCGTGCGCGGCAGACCTTGGTGACAGTGTGAACTATCAAGTAAATTTGACCAGCTACAAGGGGCAGTGATCATCGCAGTCAGACCAGGCATTCTCTTTTCAAACGCGCGCCAGGTCTTGAGCTAATCCCGCGTACCCGATCTCCGCTAGGTGATCAAACCTGGTCCGGCTTGCATGATCACTCACATGCAGTCTGGCTGCAGCACTACGCACTACGCGCTACGCCGACGAGGCTGGCGAGGACGTGCAGGACATTCGCCAGGACAACCGGGCGATCCGAAAAGAGTGGCAAGCCCCCCGTTAGTGCTTCGAGCCCCAGACTTCGTTGACCCGGGCATCGCGGCCGCAAGTGGTCCGGTAGAACTTATAGCGAAGCGGGTTCTTCTTGTAGTAGTCCTGGTGGTAGTCCTCGGCCACATAGAAGGGACCCGCCGGGACGATCTCCGTGTAGATGTGGGCCACGTGGCCGCTGCTCTCTAGTGTGGCTTTGCTCGCCTCCGCCGCCAGCCGCTGGGCTGCGTTCTGGTAGAAGATCGCGGTCCGATACTGGGCGCCGACGTCGCAGAACTGGCGGTCTTTGACCGTCGGATCGATGTGGTGCCAGAAGTAGTCGAGCAGCTGCTCGTAAGTCACCTTCTCGGGGTCGTAGTGCACGCGCACCGATTCGGCATGGCCGGTGCCGCCGTGGCTCACTTGTTCGTAGGTGGGATTCTGGACCTGTCCACCAGTGTAACCCGATTCGGCGTCCAATACGCCCGGAAGCTTCTCGAAATCCGCCTCTACGCACCAGAAGCACCCACCAGCGAAGATGGCCGTGGCTAATCCCGCTGGCCGGGCCTTCGGATTTTGGGAGGGTGATTCGGCTGAGGCGTGACAGACGAGCGCGGCCGCCAGCCACAGAAAGAGCAGACGAACGACGTAGGTCATGTTCTCGGAGCGGACAAGGCTTCGGTTAGGGGCAGGAACTGTGTTCGGAGATAAGTATCGTAGTCCGGAAAATTTGGCAGGTAGCGATGGCCAGGGAACTCCCCCGTGCCCAAGCAACTTAAAGTTCGCCGACGGCCTACCGCCGCAATTATAGGTCCGAGCAGGTAGGGTCGTGGCAGGAGAGTCCTCGGGAAACCCGGAGTCGGCGGGGCGGCCCTAACTGTTATACATTCCGCGCCTCGGTTTAGGGCAGAATAACGTACGCTGGTTTGTCTCGCGGCTGTCATGCCAACTCTAGGGAGGCGGTGCATGAGCGAACAGAGTAGCTCTGCGCACGATGTCGTCCGCGCACCGCGCGGTTTCAAAGTTAAGCTTGCCACGGCCGGCCTAATCATCGCGGTGAGCTGCGCGGCTGCTGCGATTTTCTCCGGTATCGGCTATCGCGTAGGGCTGTGGCACTTTCGTACCGGCTTCACCATTCTTCAATGGGCGTTCTGGGGGGCCTTGGCTGCTGCTTTGATTTCCCTCGCGGGACTCATCGCGGGCCGCAACACCAGGCCCGGTGTCCTGTTCATGGGGCTGCTGGGCCTGCTGATCGCGATCGTCACGGCTTACATCCCCTGGAGCTACAAGCGAACGGTGAGCAGCGTGCCCTATATCCACGACATCACCACCGATGTGGGCAACCCGCCCGAATTCGTAGCGGCCCGCACATTGCGCAAGGAAGGCGACCACCCCGTTGCCTACGACGGCCCGGAAGTGGGTGCGCAACAGAAAGAAGCTTACCCGGACCTAGCGCCACTCATCACCAAGGCTCCCAAGGAGCAGGTGTTCGATGTGGCAAAGTCTACGCTGGCGAGCATGGGCCTAGAGATCACCGATGCGAACCCAGCCGATGGCAAGCTGGAGGGTGTCGACACGACGCTTCTCTACGGATTCAAGGACGACATGGTGGTGCGGATCCAGGAGTCTCCGCAGGGCACTCGAGTGGACGTCCGTTCGAAATCGCGGGTCGGGCGGAGCGATCTCGGTGTCAACGCCAAGCGTATCCGGACCTTCCTGACCAAGCTGCGCAGCGCGTTACCCGCGGCCTAGGTGACACAACCCGCAAGACCCTCGCAAGAGACGATTGCGGTTGTCCACCGCTTAGACGGCAACGCGAATTCCCCTGGCCGGTAGACGGTCGCTTCCGACGCTCCTTCGGGCGGAATCACACCGCGCCTCATCGTTGTCCAGCCGCATATCTGCGCATAAACCGCCGGTCGATGCGATCCTTCCAGCGCCAGACCCAGCCGCCCTCTGCGTACAGCGGCCCCCACGAGGCGATCGCGTTGCGGTCGCCGGTGGTAATCAACTGAAGCGCGATGGATTGCGATTCGAAGGTGCGTGGGGTCTCGCCCCGCAGGGCCAACCGAAGGTTAGCTGCGAGCGGCGGGCCCTGGCGCACCGCATAGACACCCGACTTCGGGCGCGGGTGATGCACCATGGTGGCGATGTCGCCTGCCGCAAAGACGTCGGGACGAGACAGCGAGCGCAGGCTGTCATCCACCAACACAAAGCCCCGGTCGTCCGTGCGAAGGCCGCTGTCGCCGAGCCAACGCGGGGCGGCCGGACCAGTAGCCCAGACCACGTGATCGGCCTGCACAGCCTCGCCGCCTTCGAGAACGAGGTTGTGGTCGTCCATTCCTACCACGCGGCTGCCAGTCCTGACCGCGACGCCGCGCGCTTGCAGCACCCGCCCCATTCGCTCGCGCACCCCTGCGTTGTGATCGGGCAGGATGTCCGCGCTCAACGCGAGCACGCCGAACTTCACTCGGTTATGTGGGACCCTCAGCTGCAGGCGATACTGCATGGAAAGGCACAGTTCTATTCCGGCGGCGCCTGCACCTACGACCACGAGGTTCAGGTCCCGGTCTCCAGCTTCATGCACGAGCCCGTCCCACGCGGCGAGAAAGCGCTGCACGGGCCTCACCGGCATAGCGTGCCGATCCGACTGAGGAAAGGCCGGCGTGTTTGGAACGGAGCCGACGTCCACCGACACGATGTCGTAGGGAACCTCAGCCGCGTCGGCGCAACGCACCACCTTGCGCTCCAAGTCCAACCCGATGGCAATGTCGCGAAGTAGCGGAGCCCGAGCGAGACGAGCGAGCACCTCCAGATCGATAAAGCAGGCGCGCCAACCATAGTGCCCGGCGACGAGCCCGGGCAGCATGCCGGAGTACACTGTGTAGCGGCTGGTGTTGATGAGCGTGATCTCCACACCCGGTTCGCGCCGCAACCCGAAGCGCCGCAGCACTTCGACGTGAGTGTGTCCACCGCCGACCAAAACCAGCCGTTTCACGAAGTGATAGCGTCGCTGGCTGGTCCAGCGGCCAGTGGCGCAAGAGCTGGGTCTGCGAGCAGCCGCTCCAAGTCGCAGGGCCGGTCGACGTCCCAGCGCTGGGTCAGCTCATGCCAACGCCAGCCGAGCGCCGAGAGACGCGAGCGCGTCTGTGCGAGCACCCGATTGGTACCCCAGCTCACGCCCGCGAACAGCCGGGGCTCGTGGCGGCGTAGCGCAATCAGGTGATACCCGCCATCCTCCACCGCTCCAAGGACCGCGTCGCATCCGCGCGCGAGCGCTTGTCTCGCTTCCGTCAGATCCTGCGCAGTGCGGGCCGGGCAATCGCTACCGACGAGAATCGCACCGGAGGCGTCCCCAAGCATCACCCGAAACGCATCTGCCATCCGCTCGCCGAGATCGCCGTCCCCCTGAGTCCATAGCCTAAGGCTATGCTCTATCGCCAGCTTCTGAAAGAACGGATGCGATTGCGATGGTGCGCACCACAGCTCCACTGGCCCGGCGTCCGAAGCCACCGCGGTCTCGACCGTATGGCGGACGAGCCGCGAGTGCAGCCGCGCGGCCGCGTCGGCTCCGAGCCGGGGGATCAGCCGGGTCTTGGTCTGCCCGGGTTCGGGGGCCCGCGCGAAGATACCGATCACGGATTCAAGAACTGCGTCCGTCATAAATGCGCGCCAGGTGCGCTGGCGATGCACCGAAGAAGTAGCACAGGCGCAGCCACCACATGAGCAGGATCGTTCGCACCACCCCGCCGCGCTCCCACCGGCGTGCTGAGGTCTGCGCCGGTGTGCTCACGCAAAGCGGCGGTGACAGGCGCCGCAGTTTGTGCGTCAGCGCGACGTCCTCCATGAGCGCGATGGGCGGAAAGCCGCCCAGACGGAGGAACAGCTCGCGTGACACGAAGATCGCCTGGTCGCCGGTGCAGATGCCGGTCAGGCGGGAGCGCCAGTTCATCAGCGCACCCACGAGCCGCAGCAACAAATGCCTGCTGTCGATGCGCACGTCGAAGCGGCCCCATCCGCGTCCAGTGCGCGCCAGGGTTTCGAGCACCAGCTGCGCCGCGAGCTCCGGCAGCCGGCTATCGGCGTGCAGGAACAGCAGCACGTCACCGCACGCCGCTTGGGCGCCAGCGTTCATCTGGTTCGCCCGCCCGCGCTCTGCGCTGAGCACGCGGTCGGCCAACGGTGCCGCCAGCTGCGCGCTGCCATCGGTGCTTCCGCCGTCCACGACGATCACGTCGTGGCCGCTAGCGCGCAGCGGCTGCAATGCGCGCAGCGCCTGCTCGATGCCTGGCGCTTCGTTGAGCACTGGGACGACGATGGAGATGCGCTTCACACCACTCAGCTTCGAGTTCACCCCCGCACCCACGCATGATAGCGCTCGAGCCAGCGCAGCACTCTCTCGGGCGCATGCGCCCGCTTCCAGTTGCCGGCGGCGTACTTGTTGGCCTCGGACAGGGTGGGATAGATGTGGATGGTGCTGAGGATCTTGTTCAAGCCGACCCCCTGCTTCATCGCCGTGATGAACTCAACGATGAGCTCGCCGGCGTGCGCGCCGACGATAGTGGCGCCGAGGATGCGGTCCTTGCCGGGTACGGTGAGCACTTTCACCAAGCCGTACGCTTCCGCGTCCGTAATGGCGCGGTCCAGCTCGTCGATGTTGTAGGTCGTGACTTCGCAGGCGATCCCCCTGGCTTTCGCCTCGCTCTCGTTGAGCCCCACGCGCGCGACCTCGGGATCGGTAAACGTGGCCCAAGGAATCACCGCATAGTCGGCGCGGAATTTCCGGAACTGGCCGAACAGGGCGTTGACCGACGCATACCACGCCTGGTGAGAAGCGGTGTGGGTGAACTGATACGGTCCTGCCACGTCGCCGCAGGCGAAGATGTTGGGATAGATCGTTTGCAGGTAGTCGTTGGTTTCCACCGTGCGCTGCGCTGTGGTGCCGATGCCTAACTCCTCCAGCCCATAGCCGGCTGTGTTGGCCACGCGGCCCACCGCAGACAGCAGCAGGTCGAAGGCGATGCGCACCTCGCCGCGTTCTGACTCGGCGATCAGCACCTTTTCGCCGTTGTCGACCGCGAACCGCTTCGCCGTGTGCTGCGTGAGCATGCTGATCCCTTCCTCTGCGAAGCGCCGTGCCACGATCGCCGAGATCTCCGGATCTTCGCGGATGAGGATTCGCTCTAGCATCTCAACCTGGGTGACCTGCGAGCCGAAGCGAGCGAAGCATTGGGCCAGCTCGCAGCCGATCGGCCCGCCGCCCAGGACGAGCAGCCGTTTGGGCAGCTCGCGCAGGCTCCACATCGTGTCGGAGGTGAGGTATCCGACGTCCTCGATGCCGGGGATGGGCGGCACGGCCGGCCGGCCGCCAGCGGCGATCACGATCGCGCGGGTCGTCAACGCGGTGCGCCCGGCTGCGGTCGTAATCTCTACCGACCACGGCGAAGTGATCCGCGCTTCGCCGTGAACGCATTCGACGCCCAACGCGGTGTAGCGTTGGGCGGAATCATGCGGTTCGACCGTCCGTATCACCCGCTGCACTCGCTCCATGACCTCCGCGAAATCGAAATCGGCGCTGGCCGACCGGATGCCCAACCGTTGCGAGCGCCGGATGTCGGCGAGCAACTTGGCCGATCGGATGAGCGCTTTGGAAGGCACGCAGCCTGTGTTGAGGCAGTCGCCGCCCATCTTGTGTTTCTCGATGAGTGTGACCTTGGCCTTGACGGTGGCAGCGATATACGCCGCGACCAAGCCCGCAGAGCCAGCCCCGATCACCACCAGGTTGCGGTCGAACCTGCGTGGCTTCGGCCAGCGCGCGTAGATTTGTCGCGACCTGACCAGGTCCACGATCTTCTTCGCTGCCAGCGGAAACACACCGAGTAACGCGAAGGAGATGATCAGCTCCAGCGACAGGATGCCCCTGAGCGAGTCGATCCGCGCAAGCTGAGTACCCGCGTTTACATACACGATCGTGCCCAGCAGCATGCCGATCTGACTCACACAATAGAAGGTCCACGTCTTCATGGGCGTGAGGCCCATGACGAGATTGATCAGGAAAAACGGAAACGCCGGCACTAGCCGCAGCGTGAACAGATAGAAAGCGCCTTCCTTCTCGACGCCGGTATTAACGGTGCGCAGCTTGTCGCCGAACCGGCGCTGGATTGCCTCTCGGAACAGAAAACGACTGGCGAGGAACGCAACCGTCGCGCCGATGCTCGAGGCGAAGGAGACGATGAGCGTGCCCCACAGCAATCCGAAGACCGCCCCGCCCGCCAGCGTCAAGAGCGCGGCGCCCGGCAGGGAAAGCCCGGTCACGCCCACGTAGACCAAAAAGTAGATAAGCGCGGTCTGCCACGGATGGGCATGATACCAGGCGTCGATAGCCGCCTGCTGCGACTTGAAATAATCCAGGCTGAAGTAGCGCGAGAGGTCGAACGCGAAGTAGACGGCGAGCAGGACCACGAGCAGAAGGGCCAGCAGCCAACGGCTTTTAGGGAAGCTCCGCATTACAGATGCGCGTACGGCAGTGCGCCGTGAGTCAACAGCTCAGTTGGCTAGCGCCCCGCCGCAGCTGCTACCCTGCCCGGCTGTGCAGCCGTAGCAGTGGTCGGCGACCACGATGGGGTTGCCGGCGAGGTCTTTGCCGAGCAGATCGGAGAGTTTGGCGCGCGGCTTTCCGGCGAGGCGTAAGGGCAGCCCGAGCATCTGGTTGAAGTCGCAGTCGTAGACGTAACCCTGCCAGTCCACCGACAGCAGTGTGCGGCACATCACACCGTCCAAATTCTCTTGCCGGTGGTTGTCTTTGAGCAGCCGCATGTAGGCACCGAATTGCCCCTTCGACAGCAGCCAGCTTCCGAAGCGCTGGATCGGCATGTTGGCGAGCGTGTACAGGCGATCGAAGACGATCCCGTAGTGATCCGCCAGGTGCTGCTTGTAGTCCAGCTCGAGTTTGACCTGGTTCGGGGGCAACGATGCGCCCTGGGGGTTGTACACCAGGTTGAGCGTCAAGCCGGTCCCTGACTTGCCATAACCCTCGCCGTTGAGCTTGCGCAGGGCGCTAATGCTGGACTGGAACACGCCGTCGCCGCGCTGGCGGTCGACGTTGTCCTCCAAGTAGCACGGCATCGAGCCGATCACCTCGACCCGGTTGGCGGCGAGGAACCGGGCCAGATCGTCCTGGCCGGGCTGCTCCAGGATGGTGAGGTTGCAGCGGTCCATCACGTGGATGCCGAGCGAGCGGGCGCTGATTACGAGATGGCGAAAGTGCGCATTCAACTCGGGCGCGCCACCGGTGATATCGAGTGTTGGCAGTCGCGCAGCGCGCAGGAACGCGAGCACCTCATCGGCAACCTCCCTGGACATCATCTCGGTGCGCGTCGGCCCCGCATTGACGTGGCAGTGCACGCAGCTCTGGTTGCACTTGTATCCCAGGTTGACCTGGAGGGTATCGAGGCGCCGGCGGTCGATGGCGGGGAAAGTGGTTTTCTCGAGCAATGAAAGTGTGGCGTGCATCGACTATCCTCGAGTGCTGTCTGTCAGCCGCACATTACGCCGATCCGGCGCAGGAGCAAAGACGGCTCGATATACCACATACGCGCGCGCGGCGCCCGCGGATGCAAGTGTACTCGATGCTCCCGGAATCACCGCGCCCGCCCTGGCCAATTACTCCATACAAGAAATCTGCATCTTCCGCTCTTAGGAAACCATTATCGAATCCGAACCTAACAGACTGGCAGGTTTGAAGCCACAGTAAGACGGCCGCGGCAAGACGCATCATCCTACAATTGCGAGACGAATTTGTGCGGACGTATGCGCAGTGCCCATTCTCGACAAGCGCGCCATCAACAAGGCGGTGCAACTCGACTTAAGATTCGACAACATGTCAATGCGTACATTGCTCGACACGTTGTTAATCGATAGCCTCCAAATCAGTCTTGATCGCCTCCACAAGGATCATGTGCGCGACGTAATCGTCGGAGAGATATTCGCGACGCGACGTGGATGGGGAATGTCGCCCGCTCAAATTGTGTTGTACCTAGATGCGAGTACGACTTAATGCGCATTGCTACCTCGCCTTGCTCGCTGCTAGGTGGCGCTACTGGAAGCAAAATCCGATAACCGTAACTATCGAACGTTAGCTGCTGTCGGGTTCGTGGATCAGGTACGCCTAGCTACCGTCGTAGTCAACTGCCTCGCGGGACTGCCGCAACGTCCAGGCCTATGTCGGGTGCTCGGTCACATTGACGTGCTGCAGTAGACGCGAAGCCGTGATGGATCACGACAAATACGTAGAGCGAACGCAATCTCGCGTGACAACCCGGATGAAATTACACGCGATAACGGCGGACGCCCGACCCCTGTTCCGCCACGGCGCGGCACGCTACCTGGGAGAGTCGAAGGACAAGCGTTCTGCCGATGTCATTGGCTGGCATGTTCGGCTATTGCTGACGTACTTCTCGGAGCTCGAGCCGGAGCGCATTCATGACGCGACGCTGCGCCCGTTCATCGATGCACGACTGCACGATGGGGCAAGCTCGACGACGGTCAATCGCAGTCTCGAAGTCATGCGCGCGATTCTCAACCGCGCGGCACGAGCATACCGCGACGACGACGGCCGGCCGTGGCTAACGCGCCTTCCCCCGCTGATTTCGATGCTCCCGGAGTCGCCGCGACCGCCCTGTCCCATCACCTGGGAGAAGCAAGACAAGTTGCTCCAGGGACTGCCGGGTCACCTGCAGCGCATGGCGTTGTTCGCAGTCAATACCGGGCTGCGGGACAGCAACGT
>JBGPPC010000123.1:0-11117 GCA_041488355.1 Gammaproteobacteria bacterium | reverse complement strand
GTGGCTGCGCTGTTCGCCGACGGTCCCTGCCGGCTTCGCAACATCGCCAGCTGGCGGGTCAAAGAGACAGACCGGCTGTCGGCGATGGCGACTGAGCTGCGCAAGCTTGGAGCGCGCGCCGACGAAGGCCCAGACTATCTGGTTGTGACACCTCCGACTGGCTCCGGTCTCACGCCTCATGCTGCCATTGACACCTACGATGATCACCGCATCGCGATGTGTTTCTCGCTGGTGGCGTTGGGCGGCGTGCCGATCCGCATCAACGATCCCAGGTGCGTGGCCAAGACTTTCCCAGACTATTTCGAGCGTTTCGCCGAGATCACTTCAAAGGTTGCCGTCCCCGTTGTTGCTATCGATGGCCCGTCTGCATCCGGCAAAGGCACGGTGGCACGTCAGGTGGCCGCAGCGCTGGGCTTTAATTTTCTGGACAGCGGGGCGCTCTATCGTTTAGTCGCGCTGGCGGCACAGAGACGTCGGGTCGAGCTCGGTGCGGTGAGCGCGCTCGCCGCATTGGCCACTGGGTTGGAGTGCGAGTTCCGCGGCGAGGAGGTGTTTCTCGATGGAGAACATGTTACCCGGGCGATCCGAACCGAAGACGTGTCGATCGCTGCTTCCCGGGTTGCCGCGGTGCCCGAGGTCCGGGCGGCCCTGCTGGGTCGCCAACGTGCCTTTCGGCGGGCGCCAGGACTGGTGGCAGACGGACGCGACATGGGCTCGGTGGTGTTCCCGGACGCGACCCTCAAGGTATTTCTGACCGCGACCCCGGAGGAGCGGGCGCGCCGCCGCTATAAACAGTTGATCGACAAAGGATTACATGGTAACCTTGACGCCTTTTTGCAGGACATCAACCAGCGTGATGCCCAAGATGCGAGGCGCGCCGTTGCGCCTCTGAAGAAATGCGCCGACGCCCACCTGCTGGACACGACGGAGCTCTCGATAGAGGAGACCGTCGAGCAGGTGCTGGTACTGTGTCGGCAGGCGCTGAACCAGGCGCCATCCCGCTAGCAACGCGTGCTTGGAGCCGGACCTGAAGGGGTCGGGCGGAGCCCGAGGCCGTGGGATGGCTTTTTTGTGAACCGGCCCCATTTGGTCTTGCCACTGGGTTAACGAAAGAGTTCCCTTTTCACGTGATGACAACCGCTGCTTCTACTCATATTTCCTCCGACATAACCGAGAACTTCGCCGCACTGTTTGAAGAGAGCCTCTCGCGCAAGGAGATGCGCACCGGAGAGGTGATCACCGCAGAGGTCGTGCGCGTAGACGCCAACTTCGTGGTGGTGAATGCAGGCCTCAAGTCCGAGAGCTACATCGCAATCGACGAGTTTCGCAATGATCGCGGCGAGCTGGAGGTGCAGCCCGGCGAATTCGTACAGGTCGCCATCGAGGCGCTGGAAGACGGCTACGGCGAGACGCGGCTGTCGCGGGAAAAGGCCAAACGGCTGGCGGCCTGGCACGAGCTCGAGGCGGCCCTAGAGCAGGGGAAGGTGGTCCAGGGTCTGGTCAACGGGAAGGTGAAGGGTGGCCTCACCGTGATGATCAACGGCATCCGCGCTTTCCTTCCTGGCTCACTGGTAGACCTGCGTCCGGTCAAGGACACCAATCCTTACGAGGGCAAGCAGCTCGAGTTCAAGGTCATCAAACTGGACCGCAAGCGCAACAACGTAGTGGTCTCGCGTCGCGCTGTGCTAGAGGCTACCCAGGGTGCGGAGCGCGAGGCGCTGCTGTCCAGCCTGCAGGAAGGCGCGGTAGTCAAGGGTGTGGTCAAGAACATCACCGATTACGGCGCATTCGTGGATCTCGGTGGCATCGACGGTCTGCTGCATATTACTGATCTCGCTTGGCGCCGCGTTAAGCATCCCTCTGAGGTGCTGTCCGTAGGCGACGAGGTCGAGGCCAAGGTACTCAAGTACGACCAGGAGAAGAACCGCGTCTCGCTCGGCCTCAAACAGTTGGGCGAAGACCCCTGGGTGGGCATTGCACGCCGCTATCCGACCGGCACTCGGCTATTCGGTAAAGTTACCAATCTCACCGACTACGGCGCGTTCGTGGAAATCGAGTCCGGCATTGAGGGCCTGGTACACGTGTCGGAAATGGACTGGACCAACAAGAACGTGCATCCCTCGCGTGTCGTCCAGGTGGGCGACGAGGTGGAAGTGATGATCCTCGAGATCGACGAGGAGCGTCGCCGCATCTCGCTCGGCATGAAGCAGTGCCTGCCCAACCCCTGGGAAGAGTTTGCCGGCAGTTTCAAGAAGGGAGACAAGGTAAAGGGGCAGATCAAGTCCATCACCGACTTCGGCGTGTTCATCGGATTGCTCGGGGGCATCGACGGCCTGGTGCACCTCTCCGATCTGTCCTGGACCCTGCCGGGCGAGGAAGCAGTGCGGAATTACAAGAAGGGCGACGAGGTGGAGGCGGTGGTCGTCGCCATAGACGTCGAGCGCGAGCGCATCTCGCTTGGCATCAAGCAACTTGAGGGTGATCCGTTCAACAACTACGTCGCCACCCACGACAAAGGCAGCGTGGTAGAGGGCAAGGTCAAGACCTTGGACGCCAAGGGCGCCGTGATTGGCCTGGATGGCGATGTAGAGGGCTATCTGCGTGCTTCTGAAGTGTCGCGCGATCGGGTGGAGGACATCCGGCAGCATCTGAAGGAAGGCGATGCTGTGAGCGCGATGATCATCAATGTCGACCGCAAAAACCGCACGATCAATTTGTCGATCAAGCAGAAGAGCATGGCCGAAGAGACCGAAGCGATCCAGAAGCACGCGGCCGATACTCCTGCCAGCACTGGAACGACGAATCTGGGCGCATTGCTCAAGGCTAAGCTCGACACCAAGAACTCTACTCAATAAAGGGAACTCTGCCCAACGAGGGAAGCCTGTCCGGCGCAACGATGCCGTTCGGTAACCGCGACCGCGAGGCCGGGGAAGGAGCAGGGACGGTTGGGCAGGGCAGGCTGGGCTGCGGCGCCACAGACAGACCAGAGCAGCGATAAGGGAAACCCATGACAAAGTCGGAGTTGATCTCCAGGCTCGCGGCGCATTTTCCGCAGCTCGTGGCTAGCGACGCGGAACTGGCCGTGAAGATGATCCTGGACGCCATGTCCAAGAGTCTCGCGCTGGGTCAACGCATCGAGATCCGGGGGTTCGGCAGTTTCGGACTTAACTACCGGCCACCGCGGGTCGGGCGCAACCCCAAATCGGGGGACAAGGTGCAGGTCCCCGCCAAGTACGTCCCACACTTCAAGGCCGGCAAGGAGCTGCGGGAACGGGTAGACGCCCACCGTGAGGGAGAGCAGCAGTAGCCGCGCGCGGATCCGGGTGCAGTTGATGCGGTACCTGCGCTGGATCCTTTGGATCCTTCTCTTTGTCTTGCTCTTCGGCTTTGCCCTCAAGAACACCGATGCGGTCGTGGTGCGCTACTTTCTGGGATGGGAATGGCGCCCGCCGCTGTCGCTGGCCCTGTTCGTGTTCTTTGCGGCCGGCGTCGTGCTTGGGGTGCTCGCAGGGACAGTGGCGCTGTACCGTCAACGCCGGGAGCTCGTCGAGCTGCGGCGCGAGCAACGCGCCAGGCAAGCAGCGTCGCAGACGCGGGACGCGCAGCCCGAGCGTTCGTTTCTATGACCGCGTTGGTGTCAGCGTGAGCGCATGGAATTCGAGTTCTGGTGGTTGATCGGGTTCCCGATCTTCTTCGGCCTGGGTTGGCTCGCGGCGCGCGTCGACATCAAGCAACTTTTGACCGAGTCGCGCGCGTTGCCGACGTCGTACTTCCGCGGCCTCAATTTCCTGATCAATCAGCAACCGGACAAGGCCATCGAGGCGTTCATCGAGGTGGTCAAGGTCGATCCCCAGACCGTCGAGCTGCATTTTGCGCTGGGCAGCTTGTTCCGCCGGCGCGGGGAAGTGGAACGCGCCATCCGCATGCACCAGAATCTGGTCGATCGCGCCGACCTCGCCACCGAGCAGCGCTTGACTGCCCTGCACGAGCTCGCGCAGGACTACCTCAAGGCTGGCCTGCTGGATCGCGCCGAGGACATGTTCCTCAAGCTGAAAGGCACCGCCTACGAGCAATCCGCCCTCAAGTTCCTGCTCGAGATCTACGAGCAGGAGAAGGACTGGCTCAAAGCCATCGATGCTTCTCACCGGATGGACACGGTCTCCGGGCAAACGAGCCAACGCGAGATCGCGCACTTCTACTGTGAGCTGGCGCAATCGGAAATGACGCACTCGCGCCCCGAACGCGCGCGTGCCTATCTGCAAGACGCTCTGAACGTCAACCGCAAGTGCGTGCGGGCCTACCTGATCCTGGGCGATCTCGCGATCAACGAAGGCAAGGCGACGGAGGCGATCGAATCCTGGAAGCGTATCGAGGGCCAGAACCCGGCCTATCTGCCGCTTGCCGCCGAGAGGTTCCTGGGGGCCTATCGCGCTCTGGGGCAGCTGGACGAGGGCGTGAGTCTGCTACGCGGCTACCTCGCGAGCTACCCGTCGCTGGATCTGCTCAACACCGTGTTCCAGGCGGTGCTGGAGCGCGACGGACCAGGGAAGGTCAACGAGCTGGTGCGAGACGAACTAAGGCGCACACCGACGCTTCTGGGGTTGGACAAGCTGCTGGAAGCCCAACTCCTCGAAGCCCCGCTGGAGCGTCGCCGAGACCTCGAGCTGATCCGCAACCTTGTCCATCAGCATACGCGCAGCCTGGCGCTCTATCGATGCGACAGCTGTGGTTTCAAGGCTCGCCAGTTCTACTGGCACTGCCCAGCATGTCGCGGCTGGGAAACCTATCCGCCGCGGCGCAGCGAAGAGCGGGAGGCAGCGGCTTGAGCGCCCCACGCGTAATAGTGGCTCTGGATTTTCCGGACGCGGCCGGGGCCTTGGCCCTCGCGCGCCGGCTCACGCCCGAACTGTGCAGGCTGAAGGTGGGCAAGGAGTTGTTCACCGCAGCCGGTCCGGGGCTGGTGGAAACCCTTGCGCGCAGTGGGTTCTCCGTGTTCCTGGACCTGAAATTTCACGACATCCCTAACACCGTCGCGCAAGCATGCAGATCGGCGGCGGCGCTCGGAGTGTGGATGCTGGACGTGCACGCGTTGGGCGGCCGCGCCATGCTGGCCGCTGCACGCGAAGCTCTGGGGAACGCCCCTGACCGCCCTCGGATCGTCGCGGTGACGATCCTCACCAGTTTGGCAGCCAACGACCTGCGCGAGGTGGGCATCCACGATGCGCCCGCGCCCGCGGCGTCGCGTCTGGCGCGGTTGGCGCAGGCGAGCAGTCTGGACGGTGTAGTCTGCTCGGCCCTGGAAGCCTCTTCGTTGCGTAGCCAATGCGGGCCTGACTTCCTGCTCGTTGTTCCTGGAATACGGCCGGCATCCGAGATTGGAGATCGAGACCCGCAAACCGACGATCAGAAGCGCATTTCCACCCCGCGCGAGGCGCTGGACGCGGGGGCGAGCTATCTGGTGATCGGCCGGCCGATCACCCGGGCCCCCGATCCGTTTGCCGCGCTGCACCGTATCCACGCGGAAATCGCGGCCTAAGAATGCAGAACTACCGCACATTGTTGTTCGTGCACAGCATCGAAATGCAACCTCTTGCGCGTTCGGGCAACGGTACGCGTGTGCGCCCCGCGCAGGTAGCGCGCGAGTGCTCGCGTCGTGGTTTTGTTTCAGGCTGTTACTGCCGCGTACAACGAGGTGCAGAGTGAAAGTTACGATGATCGGAACGGGCTACGTCGGCCTCGTATCCGGCGCGTGCCTGGCCGACCAGGGCAACGACGTGCTGTGTCTGGACGTGGACAAGAGCAAGATAGAGCTGCTGCGCTCCGGCGGGATCCCCATTCACGAGCCGGGGCTCGAGGCCCTGGTCAAGCGCAACACGCAGGCCGGGAGGTTGCGGTTCACCACGGATATTGAACCCAGCGTCCACCACGGCACCGTGCAGTTCATCGCGGTGGGAACGCCGCCCGACGAAGACGGTTCGGCCGATCTGCGCTATGTAACCGAGGCAGCACGGAGCATCGGCCGCCACATGCGCGACTACAAAGTAGTGGTCGACAAGTCTACCGTCCCGGTCGGAACCGCGGATCACGTGCGCGAGGCGATCGGTGAGGAGCTGAAGGCGCGCGGGCTGGACGTCCCGTACAGCGTCGTGTCCAATCCCGAGTTCCTGAAGGAAGGCGCAGCGGTCGAGGACTTCATGAAGCCCGATCGTGTGGTGATCGGGGCGGACGATGAGCGCGCGACTCAGATCATGCGTGCGGTGTATGCGCCGTTTCAGCGCAACCATGAGCGCATGCTGGTGATGGACGTGCGCTCTGCCGAGCTGACCAAATACGCGGCCAATGCCATGCTCGCTACGCGTATCTCGTTCATGAACGAGCTCGCAAACTTGGCGGAGAAGCTGGGCGCCGACATCGAGCAGGTGCGGCAGGGCATTGGCTCGGACCCACGCATTGGCTACGATTTTCTGTATGCAGGCTGCGGCTATGGCGGTTCCTGCTTTCCCAAGGATGTCCGGGCGCTGCAGCGGACCGCCGGCCGTGCCGGGTTGCCGCTCCGGATTCTGCACGCGGTGGAGCAGGCTAACGAGGCCCAGAAACGACGCCTGACGCAGAAGATCACGGCACGCCTGGGCGAGCGGTTGGAGGGACGGCGCTTCGCCTTGTGGGGGTTGGCGTTCAAGGCGAATACGGACGACATGCGCGAGGCCCCCAGCCGCGTCGTGATCCAGGAGATGCTCGAGCGAGGCGCAACGCTCTGCGCCTATGACCCGGTTGCCATGAGTGAGGCGCGGCGTATCTTCCGCGACGAGCCTCGTCTGAGCTACGCCGCGGATCCACTGGCCGCGCTGGACGGGGCCGATGGTCTGATCATCGTGACTGAGTGGAAGGAGTTCCGCAGCCCAGACTTCGCGGTCATCAAACAGCGCTTGAAACAGCCGCTGGTCTTCGACGGCCGCAACCTCTACGATCCGAAGTTGGTGACAGCGGCCGGGCTGGAGTACTTTTCAATCGGGCTGGGATTAAGGCCGTGATTCGTGACTCGTGATTCGTAACTCATGGGGGGAACCAGCCTTGAGACCGGCGGGAAACATTTCAGGCGGTGGCCGCGCTGCGGCGATGCTTAATCCGATGGCACTTACGAATCACGAATCACGAGTCACGAGTCACGGCTCTTCGGTCACGAGTCACGGCTTATGACGCGCCCGGACCTCTCCACGGCCCATGTGTTGGTCGTCGGTGACGTCATGCTCGATCGCTACTGGTTTGGCGAGGTAAACCGGATCTCCCCCGAGGCGCCAGTGCCCGTGGCGCGCATCACCCGCAGCGAGGAGCGCCCCGGCGGCGCGGCCAACGTGGCGCGCAACGTGAAGGCCATCGGCGGCAGGGTGGATCTGCTTGCGGTGATCGGAACGGACGAACCCGGCACCACTCTGGCGCGGCTGTTGGAAGCTGACGGCGTGCAGGCGCAACTGACGCGGGACGCGACGCTTAACACCACCGTAAAGCTGCGCGTGATCGGCCGTCAACAGCAGCTGCTGCGCATCGATTTCGAAAATCCGCCGGCACCAGAGGCCCTGGAAGCCAAGCGGGCGGACTTCGATGCCCGGCTCTCGGCCGCAAAGGTGGTGATCTTCTCCGACTATGGCAAAGGTGGGCTGGCGCACGTGGACCGTATGATTCCCCAGGCGCGTTCTGCCGGGAAAATCGTCCTGGTGGATCCCAAGGGCGACGACTTCGAGAAGTACCGTCAGGCCACTATCCTGACGCCCAACCTGGGCGAGTTCCGCACAGTTGCGGGACGCTGGCGCAGTGAAGCCGAACTGGCGGACAAGGCGCAGCAGCTGCGCCGCGCTCTGGAGCTGGATGCGCTGCTGATCACGCGCAGCGAGGAGGGCATGACCCTGTTCCAGGAAGGGGAGGTCGTGCATGTGCCAGCGGTCGCCAAGGAGGTCTACGACGTGAGCGGCGCGGGGGACACTGTCATCGCCACACTCGGCGTCATGCTGGCGGCCGGCCTCGAGCTCGCGGATGCCGTACGCTGGGCGAACAAGGCGGCCGGCATCGTGGTCGGGAAGCTTGGCACTGCCGTCGTTCATCCCGACGAGCTTTTCGCGTGACGTTGGCCTTAGGAGCTCGCAGATGATTGTCGTCACCGGCGCAGCAGGGTTCATTGGCGCCAACGTCGTGAAGGCCCTGAACGATCGCGGCGAAGATGAGATCATCGCCGTAGATAACCTGACGCGCGGCGACAAGTTCCGCAACCTGGTCGACTGCCGTATAGCGGACTATCTTGACAAGGAGGAGTTCCTGCGCAAGCTCGGGGTGGGCACCTACGATGGTGAGCTGACCGCTGTTTTCCATCAGGGTGCGTGCTCCGACACCATGGAGGGCAACGGGCGCTACATGATGGAGAACAACTACCGCTACTCGGCCGAGCTGCTCGACTTCTGCCAGGCGGAGGAAGTGCCCTTCATCTACGCGTCGTCCGCGGCTGTCTACGGCGCAGGCACTGTGTTTCGTGAGGATGCCGCGCACGAGCGGCCGCTCAACGTCTACGGTTATTCGAAGTTCCTGTTCGACAGTCTGGTGCGGCGGCGCTGGAGCGATAACACGACTCAGGTGGTGGGGCTGCGGTACTTCAACGTCTACGGTCCGCGCGAGGCGCACAAGGGGCGCATGGCCTCGGTGGCGTTTCACTTTTTTAACCAGTACCGCGCGGAAGGAAGAGTCAAGCTGTTCGAGGGCAGCGCAGAATTCGACGCCGGGGAACAGCGGCGCGATTTCGTGTCCGTCGACGATGTAGTCCAGGTGAACCTGTATTTCCTCGACCATTCCCAGCACTCGGGCATTTTCAATCTCGGTACCGGCCGCGCTCAGACCTTCAATCAAGTGGCGGCTGCCACGATCAATGCGGTGCGCGAGTCGCGGGACGAGGAACAGCTGGACCTGGAGCAGATGCGGGCACAGGGGTTGATCGAGTACACCGCTTTCCCTGCCGGCCTGAAGGAGAAATACCAGAGCTACACGCAGGCGGACATCGGCAAGCTCCGCCGCGTCGGATACGCCGCGCCGTTCCTGAGCGTGGAGGAGGGTGTGGGGAGATACGTCAAGTGGCTGCTGGAAAGCTGAGCGCGTCTGCGGCGGCGTACAAGACGCTGGACGACTGCGTCGGCGACACGCCGCTGGTGCGGCTCAAGCGACTGCCTGGCCGGACCAGCAACGCAGTCCTGGCCAAGCTGGAAGGCAACAACCCGGCGGGATCGGTGAAGGACCGGCCCGCGCTGTCCATGATCGTTCATGCCGAGGCGCGCGGGGAGATCAAGTCCGGAGACACCCTGATCGAACCCACCAGCGGCAACACCGGCATTGCGCTGGCGATGGTGGCGGCGATGCGCGGCTACCGCATGGTGTTAGTCATGCCCGAGCACCTGTCCGCCGAGCGGCGCATCACCATGGCTGCGTTCGGCGCACAGATCGTGCTCACGCCCAAGGATGGCGGCATGGAGATGGCTCGCGACGTGGCCCAACAGATGGAAGCGCGCGGCGAGGGACGCATCCTCGACCAGTTCGCCAACCCGGATAATCCGCGCGCTCACTACGAGGGCACCGGCCCGGAGATCTGGCGCGATACCCAAGGCGGGTTGACGCACTTTGTGAGCAGCATGGGCACCACGGGAACGATCATGGGCTGCTCGCGTTTCTTCAAGGAGAAGAACCCCGCCGTTCAGATCGTGGGTTGCCAGCCGACTCCCGGCTCGCAGATTCCCGGGATCCGCAAGTGGCCCGAGGAATATCTGCCCAAGATTTACCAGCCGGAGCGGGTCGACCGCATCATCGAGGTCAGTCAAGGCGATGCAGAGGACAGCATGCGGCGTCTGGCGCAGGAGGAGGGCGTGTTCGCCGGTGTCTCCTCCGGTGGGGCCGTGTGGGCAGCGCTCGAGCTATCCAAAGAAGTCGCGAATGCGATCATCGTCGTGATCGTGTGCGACCGCGGCGATCGGTATTTGTCGACTGGCGTCTTCGGTTAGCCTGCCTGTTCACTCCGGCACGGTCCAGCGCTCCGGCGAACGGCACACGCTCGCGAGCAGCAGCTCGCGCTTGCGCACGAACTCCTTCGGCAGCTTGTCGTAGAGCTTCACAAACAGCTCCTCATGCTGTAATAGTTCGCGAATCCAGGCGTCGCGCTCCACCGCCATCAGATCCCCGTAGCGAGCCTGAGCCATGGCGTCAAGGCCCGACCACTCCAGATCCTGTCTGCTCGGCATCCAACCCAGCACGCTTTCCACGGCGCCGGCGCGCCCCTTGCAGCGCTCGACAACCCACTTCAAGACACGCATGTTCTCGCCGTAGCCAGGCCAGAGAAAGCCACCATCGGCGCCTTTGCGGAACCAGTTGACGCAGACGATGCGCGGCGGGCTTGCGAGCTTGCGCCCTAGTTGCAGCCAGTGATCGAAGTAGTCGCCGATGTGGTATCCGCAGAACGGCAGCATGGCGAAAGGATCACGGCGTACCTCGCCGACTTTGCCGGTTGCGGCGGCGGTCGTCTCCGACCCCATGGTCGCGGCCGCGTAGACGCCGTCCGCCCAGTTGAAAGCTTCGTACACCAGAGGAACCGTCTGGCTTCGCCGTCCACCGAAGATGAACGCCGAAATGGGCACGCCCTCGGGCTTTTCCCAGTCGGGGTCCAAGGACGGACACTGCGACGCGGGAACCGTGAAGCGCGCGTTGGGATGTGCGGCCTTGGCGCCCGAGCGCGGGCTCCAGGGTTGACCTTGCCAGTCGGCAAGTTCCGCGGGCGGTTCGTCTGTCATGCCCTCCCACCAGACGTCGCCGTCGGCCGTCATGGCGACGTTCGTGAAGATGCAGTTCCTCTCCAAGGTCGCCATGGCGTTTGGGTTTGTCTGCCTGGACGTGCCTGGAGCGACGCCGAAGAAGCCGTATTCCGGATTGATCGCGTACAGACGCCCGTCCGGACCCGGCCGGATCCAGGCGATATCGTCGCCGACCGTGGTCACCTTCCAGCCATTGAACGCGGGCGGCGGGATCAGCATCGCGAAGTTGGTCTTGCCGCAGGCGCTGGGGAATGCAGCCGCAACGTAGGTCTTCTCGCCGCTTGG
>JBGPPC010000122.1:0-11191 GCA_041488355.1 Gammaproteobacteria bacterium | reverse complement strand
GGGCTCGTCGGACGGACTGCGCCGCGGGATGAAGATCCGCAACACGGGCGGTCCCATCATGGTGCCGGTGGGTCCGAAGACGCTCGGCCGGATCATGGACGTGCTTGGCCGGCCGATCGACGAGGTCGGGCCGATCCAGTCCGATGAGCGGCGCGCCATCCACCAGCCGGCACCGAAGTTCGACGAGCTGTCTCCCTCGGTCGAATTGCTCGAAACCGGGATCAAGGTGATCGATCTGATCTGTCCTTTCGCCAAGGGCGGCAAGATTGGCCTCTTCGGCGGCGCAGGCGTCGGTAAGACGGTCACCATGCTAGAGCTGATCAACAATATCGCAACACAGCACAGCGGCTTGTCGGTGTTCGCCGGTGTTGGCGAGCGTACCCGCGAGGGCAATGACTTCTACCACGAGATGTCGGAAGCGGGTGTGATCAAGCTGGACAACCTGTCCGAATCCAAAGTGGCGATGGTGTTTGGCCAGATGAACGAGCCGCCTGGCAATCGCCTGCGCGTGGGATTGACTGGATTGACCATGGCCGAACGCTTCCGCGACGATGGCCGCGACATCCTGTTCTTCATCGACAACATCTATCGCTACACGCTGGCCGGAGTCGAGGTGTCAGCGTTACTAGGCCGCATGCCTTCGGCAGTGGGTTACCAGCCGACGCTGGCGGAAGAGATGGGCAGGCTGCAGGAACGGATCGTTTCCACCAAGGTCGGCTCGATCACGTCGGTCCAGGCGATTTACGTTCCTGCTGATGACCTGACAGACCCGTCGCCCGCTACCACCTTCGCGCACTTGGATGCTACCGTGGTTCTATCGCGCGACATCGCGGCGCTGGGGATCTACCCGTCTGTCGACCCCCTCGATTCGACATCGCGTCAGGTCGATCCAAACGTCATCGGCGAGGAGCACTACGGTACCACCCGCCAGGTGCAGGCCACCCTCCAGCGCTACAAGGAATTGCGCGACATCATCGCTATCCTTGGAATGGACGAGCTGTCACCGGAAGACAAGCTCACGGTAGCCCGCGCGCGCAAGGTTCAGCGTTTTCTGTCGCAGCCATTCCACGTGGCCGAGGTGTTCACCGGTTCTCCGGGCAAGTTTGTCCCGCTTCGGGAAACGATCAAAGGCTTCAAGATGATCGTAAATGGCGAGTGCGATCAGCTGCCCGAGCAGGCGTTCTACATGGTTGGGCCGATCGAGGAAGCCTTCGAGAAGGCAAAAACACTCCAGTAGTAACCGCGGAGGCCTTTCAGCAACTGCGCCGAACAGACGGGATGACTAACACCATACACGTGGACGTAGTGAGCGCCGAAGAATCCATCTTCTCCGGCGAAGCGGAGTTCGTTGTCCTTCCCGGCGAGGCGGGTGAGCTCGGCATCTACCCTCGGCACACGCCCCTGATCACCCGCATCCGGCCGGGCTCGGTGCGCATCAGGGTGCCCAGTGAGCCGGAAGAGCAATTGATCTTCGTCGCCGGTGGTATCCTTGAGGTCCAGCCGAATGTGATAACGGTGCTTGCAGACACGGCGATCCGGGGCCGGGATCTGGACGAAGCCAAGGCGCGCGAGGCGCTGCAGCGCGCGGAGGAAGCACGTCGTAACGCGCAGGGTAAGGAAGAAATCGCAGCAGTCGAAGGTGAGCTTGCCGCATTGGCGGCGCAGCTCGCTGCTATCCGCCGCCTGCGCAAGAGATAACAACACAAGAAGAGCAACAAAAAAATCGTGAGCCCGGTCTTGTGCCGGGGACTGACAAAAGCAGCTTCGGCTGCTTTTTTTGTTTCGCCGTGGCGGTGCGACGACTGCGGCGACGTTGACAAGATCGGGGCGAGTCCATAGCCTCGAAGCCGTTCCAAAGTCGACACGAGGTATCTGCCGTGATGAAAGCGCAGGACGCGGTTCAGCTCACCAAAGAGTTGGTTCGGATGAACACCATCAACCCACCCGGGCGCGAGGAGCCTTGCGCACGACACCTCGGCGCGCAGCTGGAGGGTGCGGGCTTCCAAACCAAGTACTGCAGTTTTGGTGAGGGACGCGTAAGCTTAATCGCCACAATCGGCAGCAGTGGCTCGAAATTTCCTCTTTGTTTCACAGGCCACATCGATACTGTGCCGCTGGGCGCAGCGCCTTGGCGGATGGACCCGTTTGCGGGTGATACCGACGCCGGCATGCTATACGGTCGCGGTACCAGCGACATGAAATGCGGAGTCGCTGCGTTCACGATCGCCGCGCTTGGCATGGCGAAACATCTCGCGAGCACGTGCGGGGTGAGCCTGGTCATCACCGCAGGAGAAGAGACTGGCTGCGAGGGCGCATTTCATCTGTACCGCGACGGAGTGCTTGGCAACGCCGGTGCAGTGGTTGTGGCCGAGCCAACCTCCAATTATCCGTTCGTCGGGCATAAGGGCGCACTATGGCTCAAGGCGAGGACGCGCGGCGTAACGGCGCATGGATCGATGCCTGAGAAAGGGGTGAATGCCATCTACAAGGCAGCGCACGCCGTCAGCAGACTGGAACAGTTCCGCTTCTCTAATCCTTCGCACGCCCTGATGGGTCAAGCCACACTCAACGTCGGTACGTTCCACGGCGGACTCAATATCAACTCTGTGCCAGATCAGGCAGAGATCGGCGTCGATATCCGCTCGGTGCCTACGGTCGACCACAAGGAGCTAATCAGCCTGCTTGCGGCACAATTGGGCTCTGAAGTGGAACTGGAAACGCTGTTGGATCTGAGAGCCGTATACACCGAGCCGCGAAATCCGTGGATCCAGAGCGTCTTCGAGGTCATGACGCCGATTCTGGGCGAGGCCCCGGCGCCGCGCGTGGCGACCTACTTTACCGATGCCGCAGCGCTGAATCGGGCCTACAGCGATCCCCCCACCGTTATTCTCGGGCCCGGCGAACCACAAATGGCGCATCAGACCGATGAGTATTGCGTACTGGAGCGCGTGGAGAACTCCGTGGCTGGTTACGAAGAGATCATTCGCCGCTGGTGCCTGACTTGAATGGAACGCTTCAGCATTGCGACACATGCGGCGCGCGTGAATGGGTTGCTGGATCCGGCGAGCTTCACGCCGCTGGGTGACGGCGAGCCGCAAACCACGCTGATCACTGGGGGCGGTCGGCTCGAAGGTGAGGCGGTATGGATTGCTGCCACCGACCCAAGCCGCGCGCGCGGGGCGCTTGGCGTGGCAGAGGCTGATGCATTGTGCGCCCTGTTTCAAACTGCGCGGGGTGAGCCGCGCCCACTCTTGCTTCTTTTCGATTCGGCGGGCGCTAAGGTCGATGAAGGCTTGGCTGCGCTTGGCGCGTTCCGTCGACTGTTCCGCGAAGCCCTTTTGACCCGGCTCGCGCAGGTACCAATGCTCGGGCTGCTGGGAAAGTCATGCTTCGGCGGGGCCAGTATGCTCGCGTGCGTCTGTGCGCTGCGTGTGTACTCGAGTGACACTCTATTCGCAGCTTCGGGGCCAGGCGTGATCGAGGCGCTGGGCGGCAAGCGAGAGTTGGACGCGGCCGATGCAGACCAGGTCCGCGCGCTGATAGGGGGAGACGCACGCGCCCGCCTCGCGCCAAGCGAACGACTGGCGACAGATAGCATCGGTGCGTTCCGTGACAGTGCGGTGCGGCTATTGCGATCGAGGATGCTCAGGAGCGGCGCGTTCGATTTACCCACGGAGCACGCCGCACTCGGCAGGCGGTTGACGCAAAACGAAGGCCGCACTCAAGTGAGCAGCACCGAGCGGGACGTGTCCATCCGGCGTCTGGAACAGCTCCTACCGAATGGATATGCTGCCGAAGTGCGCGGTGATGTCTGCCTGGGATTGCCTGCACAAGGCTCAGAGAAACCTGCGTTTTTGGGGCTCCTCAGCGGAAGTGCGGTGGGCGCGGACGCTTGCTGGCATTTGGCCGATGCGCTTATGGATCTGCATGCCTCGAATCCCCACAGCCCGGTGTTGTTGCTCCTGGATGCCGTCGGACACGCCGCGGCGCGACGCGATGAAGCATTGATGCTGTCTGCTTATCTAACCCATCTCAGTCTGGTTGGGGCCTGGCTAGCGCGGTGGGGGCATCAAATGTCGCTGTGGATCCCGGGTGCTGCAGCAGGAGCGGTGTACGTAGCATTCGCCGCTCCGGCCGGGCATGTTTCAGCGCTGCACAGCGCCCGCATTCGGATCCTGCCTGAGATCGCAGTGCGCCAGATCCTCGGCGCGAGCGCGGAGCAGTCGGTCGACTCGGCTGCGCTGGTCCAAACCGGCGTCATCGATACCTTCTTGGACCAGAGGCTCGAAGGCTACGCCGCGGCTGCGAACGCGAATTGATCATGACTAACGCCAATGCCTATGCCGCCTTCGAGCGGAGCTTTGCGGTCAATGCCGCACGCCCGGCCTTGGAGATCGACCTCAATCACAGTTGTACTTATGCCCAACTCCATCGGGAGACAGCCCGCTGTGCGGCAGCCTTGAACAGCTTCGGATTGCAGCGCGGGGATCGCGTGGCTGTGCAAGTCGAGAAATCGCCGCAATCGCTATTTTTGTATCTGGCGTGCCTGCGTGCAGGTTTTGTTTTTCTACCCCTGAATACCGCGTATCAGTTGGCAGAGCTTGCGTACTTCCTGACCGACGCCCTGCCGGCGCTGGTGGTGTGTACCCCAGCCGCCGAGGGCGGCGTCAGACAAGTCGTTCGAACCTCGAACTCGAGCGCACGGGTGGCTACGCTCGACGGTAGCGGTGGCGGCTCGCTGGCCGAGGTCGTGCGGGAGGCGTCGGCTAGGTTCAAGACTGAAATGATGGCGCCGGATGAACTCGCGGTGATCATCTATACCTCCGGGACCACGGGCCGCTCCAAGGGAGCAATGCTGACGCATCACAACTTGATTTCGAATGCGAGCACGCTCGTGGAGAGCTGGGGGTTCAACAACCGGGACGTATTGTTGCATGCGTTGCCCATCTTCCATGTGCACGGTCTGTTCGTGGCCAACCACTGCGCGCTGCTATCCGGCGCGAAGCTGATCTGGAGGCCTAGGTTCGACGCCGGGGCGACCCTGGCCGACTTGCGCCAGGCGACGGTGATGATGGGCGTGCCAACGTATTACACCAGGCTGCTGGCTGAGCCCGATTTGACGCCCGAGGCATGTGCCAACATGCGCCTTTTCATATCGGGTTCAGCACCCTTGTCGCTGGATTCGTTCCGGGAGTTCCGCGTTCGCACCGGACATACCATTCTGGAACGCTACGGAATGTCGGAAGCTGGCATGATCACCTCCAACCCTCTTGAGGGCGAGCGCCGTGGTGGCACCGTAGGTCTTCCGCTGCCTGGTGTCTCTGTGCGTGTCGCGGGCCACCAGGAGCAGCCGATGCCGCCAGGAGAACCGGGTGCGATCCAGATTCAGGGCGACAACGTGTTTGCCGGCTACTGGCGCAATCCATCGAAGACGCGAGAGGAATTTACTGCGGATGGCTGGTTTCGCACAGGCGACATGGGCGTGTTCGACCGCGACGGCTACTTATCTATCGTTGGTCGTGCCAAGGATCTGATCATCACCGGCGGTTACAACGTGTACCCGAAAGAAGTCGAACTGGTGATAGACACTATGCCCGGCGTTGTTGAATCCGCAGTCGTCGGCGTGCCGCACCCCGACTTCGGTGAGGCGGTCACGGCAGCCGTCGTGTTGGATGGGGGTGCTGAGGCGCCAAGTGAGTCTGCCGTGATCGCGCACCTGAAGAGCCAACTGGCAAATTACAAAGTGCCAAAACGGATACATTTTGTCTCCAATCTTCCGCGCAATACCATGGGCAAGGTGCAGAAGAACCTGCTGCGCGAGCAGCTGGCCGGGCGGCCGGCGCAAAACAACAGCGAGTCGCCAGCGTGACCGCTACGCGATCGGAGCCGTTTCCCCACGGCTCTTGGATTACCGCGTTGGCTGGCATGTTTGGTGTGCTCGTATTCGTTGCTTCCGCCGCGTTGGTGATTTGGCTGGTGACGGCCGCAAAGACCCCGGGCCTGGACCGATTGGAGCAGGTGACCGGTCGCGTCAAAAGCGCAACCACCAGCGGCGGACCGGTGACGGGGCGAACGTTGATACTCGTCGTCACGACGGATGAGGTCGATTACGAGTTGACGCTGCCGCAAGCCGAACAGCTCCCCGCGCGGGACTGGCCCTTGGAGTCCATCAATGCGGGAGCCCCGGTGGTCGCGTGGTATATCCCGGTCCGAGGTAACAAATCCCGGGGAACCCTCTGGCAGCTTCACCGCGGACGGCAACGCGTGGTGGCGTTAGAGGACACGGGTGCCCTGTATAGGGAATGGGTTCGCAACACGCTGTCGTGGTGTGCCTTGGGCCTGCTGGCTGGGGCGGCATTGATCGCAGCCGGCTTCGGCGAACGCAACCGGGCTGCGCCAGCCGGCTAAGCTAAACCAAGGACAAGAGCATCTTCGTCGCCAGGACAAACAGAACGACGGCAAAGATGCGTCTGAGAACGATTACCCGGGTCCGGTGGGCAACGTGCGCCCCGAACGGCACGGTGACAAAACTGCCGACTACTAACCCCACCAGCGCAGGGACGTATACGTAGCCCAGGCTCAGCGGTGGTAGCTCCGTCTGGCCCAATCCCGTGATGACATAGCCGAGAGCGCCGCCGATCGAGATGGGAAGGCCAAGCGCCGCAGACGTCCCGATGGCGTTGATCATTGGTACGTTGCAGATGGTCATCAACGGAATCACTAGGATCCCGCCGCCGACCCCGACCAGGCTGCAAAGGGCACCCACCGCAAAGCCAGCGGTCGACAGACCAAGCCTGCCTGGCAGAGTGCGCGTCGCGGCGGGCTTTCTGTCTACCCACATCTGAAGCGAAGAAAAGAACACGAACACGGTGAAGATGATCGCAAGGTAGCGCGATGACATCCGGTCGGCAAACAGGGTCCCGATGAGGGTGCCGGCTATGATTGCAGGGGTGGCTGCGCGTACTATGCCCCAGCGTACCCCACCGCGAAGGTGATGGGCTCGCACGCTGGACAGATTAGTGAAGACGATGCTGGCCAGGGAAGTGCCGAGCGCGAGATGAAGGACGCGTTCGGCCGGGAAGTGCTGAGCTGCGAACAGAAACACCAGCAGGGGCACGATGATGACGCCACCCCCGATACCGAGCATCCCGGCGAAAAAGCCGACGACTAGTCCGAGCGCCAGATACGCCAGCCACCACCATTCGGGCGCCCAAGCGTACAAAGCGCACTACTCCGTTTCAGGTTGGTCGAGCAACTTCAGGATGAACTGCCACTCGTGACGCTCCACGGTTGTGATCGACAGTCTATTTCCCCGCTGCAGCACACGCATGTGCGCCAACTTGGCGTGACGCCGCAGCTCGTGGATCGCGAGCAAGCGGGTCTTGCGCACCAGCTTTACGTCGACGTTGAACCAGCGTGGGTTCTTGGGTGTCGCGGCTGAATCGTAGTATTCGCTGCGGGGATCAAACTGCGTGGCGTCGGGATACGCCAGCCGGGATACCTCAACGATACCGGCAATACCGGGCTGCGGGCAGCTGGAATGATAGAAGAAAGCCTGGTCGCCGAATTGCATCTGATCGCGCATGAAGTTGCGCGCTTGATAGTTGCGCACTCCCCACCAGGCTGCCGTCCTGTCCCGCGCACGGGCCAGGTCATCGACGCCGAACACGTTGGGCTCGGATTTCATCAGCCAGTAGCGCATGGGAAACGGGGCTCCGACGCGACGGCACCCTGTCCGCAACGAACGGAGAACGGCAGGGATAGAGCCGGGAAACGAGAAAGAGCGGCTAAGCCGCTCCTTCGAATAGGGCCCCCCGCAAATGCCGTCAGGCCGGGCTTCTTGAACCTGAGGTTCAAGGTGGTCGCTTTCCGAGCACATCAGGCGCTTCCGGGTCGGACGCGCACAACAGCGCTACTTTGGGCCGCAACCAGGCTTACGACATTGGTTCAAAGAATTTACAGCCTGGACAAACACCGCAGGGGGTAACTCTGGCTGTTTAGCTACAACGAGACACAATCTCAACGCTGCTGGGCACTGCCCTACAAGCAAAATCTAGAACAGATGCTCTTGCGCGGACATAGCCTCGTCGATCACTGCCGCCATGCCGCGCATTCTACGCTTGAACTCCGGCATGTCAAACCCGGCGCCAGGCCTGGTCGACAGCAGTTCGTGCGCAATATTGAGGGCAGCAAGGATAGCGATGCGCTCGCCCCCGATCACCTTGCCGCCGTCGCGGATCTCGCGCATTTTGGCGTCCAGATACTGTACTGCCTTCAAGAGATCGTCCCGCTCCTCCTCCTTGCAGGCGATGCGGAGCTTTCGATCGAGGACGGTGACTTCGATGCCTCGTGCATCCGGCCTCACCCCCCGTCCTCGGGTAGCCGGCTCAGAAGACTCTCCAGGCGTGCCCGTGCGGTCTCGATTTTCTCTGTCAGCTGTTTGCTTTCGTTCTGTACCGCGGCCAGCTGTTGACGTAACTCGTGGTTGTCTGTGCGAAGACGATGGCATAGCTGTACGAGCTGGTTGAGTTTTGCGTCGAGGGAATCGAGCTCCGCTTCCATCGCCACACTATAGTTACAAAAAACTTGATAAGTCAACTGTTAACAGTTTTTTTTGAATGTTCTTTGACACATCGCTTGCTGCTATCACGAGCCCTTTCGGTTGCTCGCGAAAGCCCCCATCTTGGTGCACAAGATGATCGGCTATCCGGTCAAGCGCTTTAGGCAAAAGACGAACCAGAAATTGGTCCGCTGCAGCCGCGGGCGAAGGCATACGGGGCGTCTGCGCCACCGCAGCGAACTCCTGAGTGAGGCCGACTTCGTTCTTGGGGCGGCAAGAAAGCGCCGGTCTGGCCCTTCGCGCCTGCAAGTTTGAAGCCTGAGTAGCGCGCTGGGGACGTTCAGGGCGCAGATCCATTGCCGTTACAACCCGGAAGTCGTTCATGATTCAGACCACCCAAGACTTGTCCGACAAAAGTACTTTTGCCTACGTTGTGGATAGTGCGGCGATGTGGAATTCGGACAGGATTTGAGGTTGCTCGTCCGTACTCAACTTTTGGCTTGGGGACCAGGCGCTGCAACTAGGAGCGCTTGGCTTGCTACAATCCGTCCGCTTTGTCCGTGTTGCCTGCATTGCAGCCGGCTACATGGCAACACGGTGACTGGTGGGTGTACGACAGTGGCGTAGCGGAGAGGTCGTCCCAACCGCTGTCCCCTGGAGGGGAGAGTCCGCCCGTGGTGAGAGTACCGTAGGTCATGTCGTCATAACGCTGAGCAGGCTAAGGGTGAGATCCAAATCGTTGCCCAACGCATTGGGCGCAATAATCCTGGGCTTTGCAGCCGCCCTCGCTGCCCAGCCGTCCGCGTTAGCTCGGATCGAGAAGATTGGAAAGAGCGAAGGCGCGGTCGACATCCTGGCGTGGCCCAGTTATTTGGAACGGGGGGAGACCGACAAGAGCTACGATTGGGTTACTGACTTCGAGACGAAGACCGGGTGTAAGGTCAACGTCAGGACGGCTACGACATCGGAGGAGATGCTGGCGCTTATGAGCGAGGGCAGCTTCGACCTTGTGACCGCCTCAGGAGACCTAAGCCTACGCCTGATCGCCGGTGGATATGTGCAGGATATCAACACCGGCCTCATACCCAGCTACGCGAACATCGACCCACGCTTGCAAAAGGCGCCCTGGCACTTCGTTAACGGAAAGAACTTCGGCGTGCCGTACCAGTGGGGATCCAATCTACTGGCCTACAACAGCACCGTATTCAAGACACCGCCCAAAAGCTGGGAAGTGGTGTTCGTCCCCATGCAACTGCCGGATGGAAAACCCAACCAGGGTCGGGTGCAGGCTTTCGATGGCCCGATTTATATTGCCGATGCCGCGCTGTACCTGATGTCCAGCAAGCCCGAGCTCGGGATCAAGGATCCCTACGCGTTGGACGAAAAGCAATACCAGGCCGTACTCGAATTGCTGCGCGAACAGCGCAAACTGGTAGGACGCTACTGGCACGACGCCCGGATCCAGATCGACGACTTCCGCAACGCAACGGTAGTCGCCTCCTCGTCCTGGGCGTTCCAGGTCAACTTTCTGCGCTCCGAAAGTAAGCCAATCAGCAGTGTAGTGCCAAAGGAAGGTGCGACCGGATGGGCTGATACCACGATGATGCATGTGAACGCCAAGCATCCTAATTGTGCTTACCAGTGGCTGGAACACTCTCTCGAACCCAAAGTGCAGGGGGATCTTGCCGCTCGATTCGGGTCAGTGCCAGTGGTGCCATCGGCGTGCAAGGGAAACAAGTTGCTCGGCGACAAGGGCTGCGAAACCAACGGAATGAACGACTTCGACCGCCTTTGGTTCTGGCGGACCCCTGCGGTCGACTGCGGCGGCGGGCGGAACTGCGTCGGTTACTCGCGTTGGGTTGCTGACTACGCCGCAATCCTCACGGGGCGTTGACACACCTGCTTTGTATGAAGGGGTCAAAATGCTTTAGGCGTCCCCGGGACTTGAGAGGGCTCCCAATAGTAGTTTGGCTCATGCGAGTGGCTTTCCTTGAAATTGCCGCGTTGAGTGCTATGGTGCGGCCATGACTGGCACCCGGCTCTATCTCCGCCTGCTGAGCTATGTACGCCCCTACTGGCGCGTGTTCGCCGTCTCCATTGTTGGGATGCTCATTGTGGCGGCCACCGAAGTGGCACTGCCGGCGGCGGCGCAGCCATTTTTGGATGGCACTTTCTTGCACAAGGACCCGGTCCTGATGCGCTGGGCGCCCTGGCTCATCGTTCTTCTGTTCGCGGTGCGCGGAACCGGCGCCTTCCTTGGTCAGTACGCCAGCAACTGGGTGTCGCTGCGGGTGATCATGGACTTGCGCGAGCAGATGTTCAGCCGACTATTAACGCTGCCGCTCGGCTATTTCGCCGACAATTTGAGCGGAAAGCTGATCTCCAAGTTTACCTTCGACGTGATCCAGATCGCCGTCGCGGTGACCTACGTAGTGACGGTGCTCGTCCGTGATTCGGTCACCATCGCTGCGTTGCTGGCGTATCTGCTATGGCTGAACTGGCAGTTGACGCTGATCACGTTCGTCATGATTCCGCCGATCGCGATCGTGGTACGCCTGTTCAACCGCCGTCTGCGCGGGCTCACGCGCCAGACGCAGCAGGCCATGGGCGACGTCAACCACGTGCTCCAAG
>JBGPPC010000121.1:0-11382 GCA_041488355.1 Gammaproteobacteria bacterium | reverse complement strand
CTCGGGCTGAGCCGGGGCGATCATGTGTGGGACCACGAGATGTTCCTCGCGCGATTGTTGGAGGCGTTTCCGCGCCAGTAGTCCTACGCTCTGTGTGTGGTCCGCGCGAGTAGTTGCCGCACCGTCTCCACCGTATCTGCTTCCTGCGGACGCTTGTCGGCCCGATAGCGCTTTACGCGAGCGAAGCGCAGCGCGAGTCCCCCCGGGTACTGCCTGCTCGCCTGAATCTCATTGACTGCAATCTCCACCACGAGCTCGGGGCGTACGTACACCGTGTACGCGTCGTGAGTGACCTCCAGGGCAAGCAGCGCCTTGGTCTGCCATTGCAGCAGATCGTCCGTCAATCCCTTGAACGTCTTGCCGAGCATGACGAAGCCTCCAGAAGCGGGGTCGCGGGCACCCAAGTGCAGATTGGACAGCCAGCCGCGCCGCCGCCCATTGCCCCACTCGGCGGCGAGGACAACGAGGTCGAGCGTGTGGGCCTGCTTGACCTTGAGCCAGCTGCTGCCCCGGTTTCCCGCTTCGTACGGCGCTTGCAAAGATTTGGCCATAACGCCCTCGTGTCCGCGCGCGAGCGCCGCATCGAAGAAGGTTTGAGCGTTCGCGTGATCGGCGGTTACCAGCCGCGGAATCACCAGGTCGTTCGGCAATACTTCCATCAGCGCGGCGAAGCGCTCGGCCGCAGGTCGACTCGTGAAATCCTCGTCGTCCCGGCGCAGGCAATCGAAGAAAAACACGCTGAGCGGCAGCTCCCGCTGCATCGCTTCGACGTCGAGGCGGCGCCCGAAGCGGCGCATAGTCACTTGGAACGGATGTGGCTCTCCGTCCCGGCGCAGCGCGATTGTCTCGCCGTCGAGAATAAGCACAGCGACGTCCAGTGCACGCACTGTTTCCACCAGCTCCGGAACCGCGGCGCTGACGTCATTGAGACCGCGGCTATAGAGACGTACCTCGTCGCCCGATTTATGCGCCTGCACTCTTGCACCATCCACCTTCCACTCGAACGCAGCGGTCCCCAACTGTCGCAAAGCTTCCCCCACGTCCGATGCGGGCTGCGCCAACATCGGTAGCACTGGATGAAACAACTGCAGTGAGAAGCTATGCAACCCAGCGCTACCTTCAGTGAGCGCGGCCTGCGCAATCGACACCAGCCCACCTGCCAGCATCGCTGCTCGCCGTACCTCGGGCGCTGGGACCTGCGACGCCTGCGCGACCGCGTCCAGCATCACTCCTTCCAGTGCGCCTTGGCGCAGCTCACCAATGAGCAACCGGACCAGAAACTCTTGCTCGCTGACGGTCGCGCGGCTGAATAGTACAGAAAGCATCTCTCTGCGCGTGGCGAGAGAACCCGCGCCGCCAGTGCGTGCCATACGCTCCAATGCGTGGTCGACTTCGCCCAAGGTCAACGACGGTGAGAGGGCTGAGATCTCAGAGCGTGCTTGTATGATAATGGCCGGCCCGACGCCCAATTTCCTCTGGCGCGTCTCGCCGCAGAGAAACGCGACTGCGATCTCGATCTCTTCGGGCGCTAGTCGGCGGAGGCAATCGACGAGTGTGCTGATCTTCTGCAGTCGACGGCTGTTGCTCGCTACTCGATGCGAAGTCTCGGCCAGATCAACAAGCAACATTTGGCGGGGAAAGGGATAGGGGCGACTTTACATCGCCGATAAAACGCGATTGTCAACTGTTTCCGGGACTTGCGCGTTAGTCGTCGTGCACCTAGACTCACATTTGCGCCCACCCTAAGCGCTACGGGAGCCGCACAAATTGGTCGTCTACAACCTCTCTTGCGATAACGCACACGAATTCGAAGGCTGGTTCACTTCGCCTGAGGTATTTCAACACCAGCACGAGCGGGGACAGGTCTTCTGTCCAGTGTGCGGCTCATCATCGGTTGCCAAACTGCCCAGCGCGCCGTATGTGAATCTTCCTCGGAGCCAGGCGGCGAAAGAAACGGCCGTCACCGGTGGTCCCGCTTTCATGGCCAGCCTGCGCGCCAAAGTGATCGAATACGCGCTCAAGCATACAGAGGATGTCGGCGAGCGCTTCGCTGAGGAGGCGCGCCAGATTCACTATGGTGAATCACCTGAGCGCGCGATCCGCGGCCAAGCCTCCAGACAGGAGGTGGAAGAGTTGCGCGACGAGGGCATCGAAGTCCTCGCGTTGCCGGTGGCGCCGGTACCACCGGATCAATTGCACTGAGCAGGTCTCGGCGTTATTTGAACTCGTGCAACGCGGTCCGGTTGCGCGCGATGAACTCCCAGTCGTATTGCACGCCTAGCCCGGGTCCTTGCGGCACGCTCACGGCCCCGTCCTTGCCGACGCAATCAAGTTGGTCCGTGTAGCCGCATTTGTATACCGGCGGTATTGCATTCGGGCAGTCCGGTCCCACCAGCGCCACCTCGTAGTAGTTGCTGTTGCGCATTGCCGCCATACAATGGCGGTGCGCGGGCCCACATGCATGCACTTCAGCATCCAGGCCCAGCGCCTCAGCCAGGTTCGCGATTTTCATGGCGCCCGTGATACCCATGTCGTACTCCGGGTCGACGCGAACGAAGTCGGTTCCTCCGGCAATGACGAAATCCGCTTTCGGCTCCACGCCACGGATGTGCTCCGTCTGCAGCAGCGGCGTCTTGATCATCTCGCGTAGCTTTTTGTGCGCGAAAGCCGATGTGCCGGCGTCGCGAAACGGATCCTCGTACCAGAAGTAGTCGGCCTCGTCACACGCTCGCCCCACGTAGAGTGCGTCGGCAAAGGTACGCAGCTCGCAGGCGGGATCGATCATCAGCTCCATTTTGTCGCCGACGTGCTTGCGCACATTCAGCAAGTTCTCAGCCTCGATGTGCTTGTTGCCTTCGTTCCACCCATGGATCTTGAAGGCGCGGTAGCCCATCTCGTAGCACTCCTGCGCGAAGTCGGCGAAGGCCTCCTTGTTGTGCAAGCCGCCGTTGTGGTCGCCATGATAGGTGCTGGCGTAGGCCGGCAGGCGTTTGCGGTAGCCGCCCAACAACTCGCAGACCGATGCACCCAGCTTTTTGCCCGCCAAGTCCCAAAGCGCGATGTCGAGCGGGCCGTGGCCCATATGGTCGAACTGCCGCGCACCGCGCTTGAGGTCGTCGTAGATACCTTGGCGCTCTTCGGCTTCGCGGCCGATCAGGGACGGCGCCAGCATTAACGTCTGTCCCAACGCGGCGGAAGATCCGACCCAATGGGTCACATATTCTCCGCGCAAGCCGTTGTCGGTCATAATCGCCACGGCGTATCTCGTTAGCCTCGCCTGGGAGCCTCGCGCAAAACCGAATGCGCCTACACCTCCGCCGGTTACGGCAAGGTTGACGGCGTCGAACTCGAATACATGTACGTCTACTTTGGTGATCTTGCTCATCGTGGTCTCCCCCTAGGATCGTGGTTCGAGCGGATGGTACCGTGCCGCCTCGACCCCTGCACCGGCCGTCGCCGAGCCGACGGCTATCGTGTGCTATAAGAACGCGATGACGCGCTCCTGGGCTGGCGGCTCCTATCTGGTCTTGGCACTCGGGGTCGCTGTGGTCTCCACGGCGTCGATTCTCATCCGCTATGCACAGGCAGAGGGGGTGCCTTCTCTCACGATTGCTGCGATCCGGCTGGGGTTGGCGGCGTTGGTCCTTACGCCGATCGTCTGGATGCGCGCGCCCCACGAGTTGCGGGCACTGCGTCGTCGCGACTTGGTGCTCGCTCTGCTTTCCGGTGTTGCGCTCGCGATACATTTCTGGTCATGGATTGCGTCGCTTGCTTACACCTCCGTCGCGAGCAGCACGGTGCTGGTCACAACGAATCCGCTCTGGGTCGGCTTAGCATCGATGCTGATCCTGGGCGAGCGCCCAGGCCGCCGGACGATCGGTGGAATCGCGTTGACGTTGGCCGGGAGCCTGTTCATTTTTACGAGCGACGGTTCGCAGGGCAGCACTGCGTTTCAACCTGATCCGGTACGCGGAAATCTGCTCGCACTGTTAGGAGCAATTGCAGCTTCCGCCTATCTGCTGCTGGGGCGTGCGCTGCGCCCTCGCGTTGGATTGCTCGTCTACATCTGGCTGGCGTATGGAACGGCAGCGCTGGTGCTCCTGCTCACCGTTGGCGTGACTGGGCATACGCTAGCGGGGTATTCGACGTTCGCTTACGCCGTCATGATCGCCTTGGCGTTGGGTCCGCAACTGCTGGGGCATACGGCGTTCAACTGGGCGCTTCGGCACGTGTCGGCGACCTTCGTCGCGATCTCTATCCTGGGCGAGCCGATAGGTTCGGCGTTACTTGCGCTGCTCCTTTTCGGCGAACGCTTCGCCCCTTTGCAGCTCGCGGGTTTCGTACTGATACTGGGTGGTATCTTTCTCGCCGCACGCGGCGAGAAAGAAGGCGGAGGCGCCCGTCGGGAGCGCGCGTTCAGCAAGGATCAGGGTGATGTCCGCAGGCAAGACCGTCCGCACAGCGACGATCCGTCAACGGGTCACGATCCCCGCATCCCCTGAGGCCGTATACGAGGCGCTGACCAGCGCGCGCCTGCATGCCGCTTTCACGCAGGCATCGGCGACCGGGCGCGCGCGCGTCGGTTATCGATTCACGGCGTGGGACGGCTACATCGAAGGCATACACCTCGCGCTGGAGCCGGGACGCCTGATCGTCCAGGAGTGGAGCACGTCGGAATGGCCGAAGGCCTGTTCTCCGTCCCGGCTCGAATTCCGGCTCAAGCAGGCGAAGGCGGGTACAGAGCTGACAATGATCCAGTCCGGGGTGCCCGCATCACAGAGCAGAGACCGGCGCTCGGGGTGGGTCGAATACTACTGGCAGCCGTTGCGTGCTTGGCTTACGAAGAACGAGTGATGCAAGCCACGCCGCGCAGCGAGTCCTGGTTTTCTCTTACGCTACGCGCTGCGCATGCGTGCCGCAATCTCATCGTAAGAGACGAAGGGGCGGCGCACGTCTTCGGCAAGTCCCTGATGCGTGACCTGGCTGCTGTGAACCTGTAGCCCCGATCTCAGTCCGGTGTCGCGCGCGAGTGCATCGTTCAAGCCCAAGTCCGCCAATTCGAGAACGTAGGGCAGTGTGGCTTGCGTAAGCGCCAGAGTCGCGGTGCGCGCGACTGCGGACGGCATGTTGGGAACGCAGTAGTGCACGATCCCCTCTTCCACGAAGATAGGATGGGTGTGCGAGGTGGGGCGCGAGGTTTCCGCGATGCCGCCCTGATCGACCGAGATGTCCACCAGCACCGATCCGGGCCGCATTCGCCGTAGTAGCTGACGCGTGATCAGCTTGGGGGCGAGCTTGCCGGGTGTGAGCGTCGCACCGATCACGAGGTCCGCGTCCACAACATGCTGCGCGAGTGTGAGCGGTTCGGAGTAGCAGGTCTTCACGCGGCCCTGATATAACTCCTCCAGGTGAGCGAGGGCGTTCGTGTTGATGTCGAACACCGTCGTATCTGCACCGTAACCCACTGACATGCGTACGGCGTTGGCGCCCGCCGCTCCTGCCCCGATCACCACGACCTTGGCTGGCGCGACACCGGGAACACCGCCCAGCAACACGCCGCTACCGCCGTTGGCCATTTGCAGCGCCCAGGCGCCGACCTGGACCGATAGCCTCCCGGCGATGCGTGACATTGGCGCCAGCAGCGGCAACCCACCGGAGGAATCGGTGACGGTTTCATAAGCGATGCCAGCAACACAGGAGCGCAGCAGGGCATCCAGCAGCGGCGGATCCGGGGCCAGGTGCAGATAGGCGAACAGGGCCTGCCCGAGATGCGGGAACCCGAACTCGGCTTCCTGCAGCTCTTTGACCTTCACCACGAGTTCGGCCGCCCACACCGCTTGCGGCTCGGCAACGACCCGAGCCCCGACACCCTCGTACTCGGCATCGGGAAAACCGACACGCGCTCCGGCGCTGCGCTCCACTACGACGTCATGCCCACGATGCCGCAATGCGAACACACCCGCCGGCGTGAGGCCCACGCGATACTCTTGGTCTTTGATCTCTTTCGGAACGCCGATCAGCATGCCACGCTCCTTCAAACTTGATCTTGCTTCGACGCCTGCGCGAAAGCGTAGTTCATAGGCTACACCGCACTAGGAGGGGTTGCTGGCGAGGAAGCGGGCAGTCTTACGCGGCCTGGGAGCGGACCGTGGATGGAGTCGAAGCGGTGAGTCTGCGCCGCAGATACAGAAGGCGGATCAGGAACAGCAGGCCGAGCAGCGTCCCGAAGATCAGCGGCTCCCGGATGTCCTTCTTGACCAGCCACCAGAAGTGCAAGACACCGAGCGTGGCAATCACGTACGCGGCACGGTGCAACCGCTGCCAGCGCTTGGCTCCGAGCCGGCGAACCATGGCATTGGTCGACGTGGCCGCGAGTGGAATGAGCAGCACGAACGCAGTAAAGCCGACGGTGATGAAGGGCCGCTTGGCGATGTCCTTGAGGATGCCTTGCCAGTCGAAGAACTGATCGAGCCAGATATAAGTAGTAAAATGCAGGCTCACATAGAAAAAAGCGAACAGACCCAGCATCCGGCGCAGCCGCAACAGCCAATTCCATCCACTCACGCGCCGCAGCGGCGTCACGCTGAGGGTGATCAGCAGAAAACTCAGCGTCCACCAGCCGGTCGAGCGGGTAATGTACTCGATCGGGTTGGCGCCCAAGCCCTGATGTGCTCCCAACCACGCCAGCCTCGAGAAAGGGACCAGGCACAGCGCGAACAGCACTGCCTTGAGCCATTTCACCTGATCCGGCTTGAGCTGAGCCAAGGACATGGCGGCTAGTAATATTTCCGCAGATCCATACCGGCGTACAGCGAAGCGACCTGGTCGCCATACCCGTTGAACATCAGCGTGGCCCGCTTGCCGAACTCACCGATGCGACGCTCTTTGGCCTGACTCCAGCGCGGGTGGTCGACTTCCGGGTTGACGTTGGAGTAAAAGCCGTACTCGCGCGCGTTGGCGAGCTGCCATGTGGTCTTGGGCTGTTCCTCCACGAAACGGATTTTGACGATGGATTTGCCGTTCTTGAATCCGTACTTCCACGGGATCACGACCCGGACCGGCGCGCCGTCCTGGTTCGGCAACACGTCGCCGTACAGTCCCACGCAAAGAATGGTCAGCGGGTGCATGGCCTCATCCATGCGCAGGCCCTCCGTGTAGGGCCAATCGAGGATCGGCATCCTGATCCCGTGCATCTGCTCGGGATCGGCGAGCGACGTGAATTGCACGTACTTCGCCCTGGATGTGGGCTGGACGCGCCTGATGATCTCGCTGAACGAATAGCCGACCCACGGTATCACCATGGACCAGCCCTCGACGCAGCGCATGCGGTAGACCCGCTCCTCCAACGGCGCCAGTTTGACGATTTCCTCGATGTCGAACACCTTGGGTTTGCTGACCTCGCCCTCGGTGGCCACGCTCCAGGGTCGCGTGCGCAGCTTGTTTGCGGTCTCGCTCGGGTCGTCCTTGCCGGTGCCGAACTCGTAGTAGTTGTTGTAGGTCGTCACGTCCTTGTAGGGCGTGAGCCCCTCACCGGCCGTAGACAACGCGCTCTTGCGTACGTCCGGCAGTTTCGTGCCGGCGTGGGCAGAGCGGGGGACCCAAATCCCGGCAGTCGCGAGGCCTGCGGCCGCGCCCAGCGCAGCGCTGGCGCGAATGAATTCGCGCCGGTTCAAGTAGCGGTCCCTGGATGTGATCTCCGAGGGCGGGATGGCGGCGGGTCGCTTGATCAGCATAGCGGTGCTCCAGAGCTTTGGTTGCTTGGATTGTTGGTCGAGACCAACCGGATCAACTTACACACATTGTACGGTGCCGGGCGAATCTCGGATGCTCACCCCGGCCGGACTGCGGTTCGACATCCGCCGGCCATTGGCGTTCTAGTGCAGCAGGAGCAGCGTCGCGAGGCCCAGAAAGATGAAGAAACCGCCGCTGTCGGTGATGGCCGTAATCAGCACACTGGACCCCACTGCGGGGTCGCGGCCGAGCTTCATCATCATCAGCGGGATGAAGACACCGAACAGCGCGGCCACCAAGAGATTTAGTGTCATCGCTGCCGTCATCACGAGCCCGAGGGCGACGCTGCGATAGAGCAGCATCGCGAACACCCCGATGATCCCGCCCCACACTAGACCATTGAGCACCGCGATGGCGATCTCCTTGGTCACCAGCTTCCGCGCGTTCGCCGGGTTGATCTGGCCCAGCGCGATGGCGCGCACCAGCATGGTGATGGTTTGATTGCCCGAGTTGCCGCCGATGCCGGCGACAATGGGCATGAGCGTGGCCAGCGCGACCAGTTTCTCGATGGTACCCTCGAACACGCTGATGACACGCGAGGCGACGAAGGCGGTGACCAAGTTGATGGCTAGCCAGGCCCAGCGGTTGCGCGCACTGGCCCACACCGAGGCGAAGATATCCTCTTCCTCTCGCAGGCCGCCGAGATTGAGCCGCTCGGCCTCGGCCCGCTTGCGGATGAAATCCAGCACCGCGTCGACCGTCACCCGGCCGACGAGCCGGCCGCGCCGATCGGTGACGGGCGCTGTGACTAAATCATAACGCTCGAAAGCCTGAGCGGCTTCCTGGGCCTCGTCGTCGTCGTGCAGCACCAGCATGTCCGTCTTCATGACATTGCGTACCAGGAGTTCCGGATCGTTCACCAGCAGCCGGTTGATCGGCAGCGCTCCGCGCAGGGTTTCGCGGCGGTCCACCACGAACAACTGGTCGGTGTGATCGGGGAGCTCGTCCAGCCGGCGCAGATAGCGCAGTACGACCTCAAGCGAGAGGTCCTCGCGCACGGTGACGAGATCGAAATCCATCAGCGCGCCCACCGCTTCCTCGCGATAGGACATCGCTGCCCTGAGCTGCTCGCGCTCCGCCACCGGCAACGCTTTGAAGACGTCGTCCATGACGTCGTCGGGCAGATCCGGCGCCAGGTCGGCGATCTCGTCGGTGTCGAGCTGCTCGGCCGCGGCGACCAGCTCTTCCGGCTCCATGTGCGCGATGAGGGTCTCACGCACCGGCTCGGAGAGCTCAAGCAGGATCTCGCCCTCGCGATCCGCTTTGACCAGATCCCAAATGCGCAGGCGCCGGTCGAGCGGCAAGGCCTCGAGGATGTAAGCGATATCCGCCGGGTGCAGTGCGCCAAGCTTGCTATGCAGCTCGACCATGTGCTGCTTGTGGAGCAGCGACTCGACCAGCTCTTGGCGTGGTCCTCCCTGCTTGTGGACCAGCTCCTCCACGAGCTGCTGCTTGTCGAGCAGTTCCAGGATCTGGTGCAGAGTGTCCTGCACGCTCTCCTGGGGTTTGGGATGTTCGACTTCTTGGGGCATGGCAGCTCAGGCGCAAGAGGGAGGTAGCGAGAGCGCCCTGGATGACTCCATGACTTTATGCGCTGCGCAAGAGGGCATGGCGCAACACGAACAAAGGGCGGGGGCTTCCGACTCTGCCCCACCTTCGAGCTGGTTTTCCCGAAGGCGAGCCCCTGCGCAAGCTCGCGCTACTGCTTGGGCGGTACGCGCGTGGCTTCCCAGGATACAAACTGAATAGCGCCGGCGCGCTTCGCCCAGATGCTGTGGAAGCGCAACTCGACGGAGATGTCCTGTCCCTTGTTCGTCACGTCGAAGTTGGCTAGGCCCGTGATCATGGCCAAACAACCGTAGGTTCTAACCGTTACATCGCTGCGCTTCATGGTCCGGTAGATCACGGTCCCGGCGCGCTGAGTCTCGATGTAAGTGGCTTTGTTGTCGACGATGGCGCTGGCGTGGATATAGACGAGATCTTCGCCGATCAGCTGCTGCAGGGCGGCGAAATCGCGGCCGGTTTGCGCGGCGTAGCGGGCGTCCTCTCCGCGCAGAGCTTCGTCTGCTGAGATGTTGCCACTGCAATCTTCCGCGAACGAAGCACCGCTCGACATCGCCCCCAAGATGGCGAAGCCATACAAGGTACGTAGCAATAGTTTGAGCATTTGGATCTCCTCCCGTGATTTGCGTGTTTTGGACAAGGCACCGATCCACTATGCCCCAGCACGGCGAAGTGCGTCAAACAGGCCCACGCTGGGCGCGCTCCTGCTCGCCTGCTAGGTTGCCGCAATGCCTGGCCTAGCCTTCCAGAATCCGGTGTGTTCCTCGAACGCATGCGCCAGCTGTAAGACACCGAAATCATCATGGTGTCGTCCCACAATCTGGAGTCCAACCGGCAATCCCTCGGCGCTGAAGCCGCATGGCACGGAGATGGCCGGCAGTCCGGTAACGGTGATGAAGTAACACGACCGCATCCAGTCCACGTAGGTTTGCAGGCGCTGCCCGTTGATCTCGGTGACCCAGGGTTGGTTGACGTCGAACGGCAGCACCTGGACCACCGGCGCTGCGAGAAAGACGTATCGCTCCATGAACCGGCGAACGCGGTGGTACAACTCGGTGCGGCTGCGCTCGGCCCGGCCGATCTCCGGCCCAGTGAGCTGGAGCCCCTGTTCGATGTTCCACACCACCGTGTCCTTCATCTGCTTGCGCTGGCTCTCAAGCAAGGTCCCGTAGGACAGCTCGAAGTTGTAGGCACGCAAAACCTTGAACACCTCATCCGCGTTGGCAAAATCCGGCTGCGCGTCCTCCACGATCATGCCCAGACCCTCGAATACGCAGCGCTGGGCCTCCAGCACGGCGGTTACCCTTGGATCCACGGGAAGCCCGCCCAGGTCGCGGCTCCAGGCCAGACGCATGCCTTTGAAGTCGCGCTCGAGCGCCTGTGTGAAGATCGACCCCGGCTCCGCGATCGAGATGGGCGCACGCGGATCCGGCCCCGCAATGGCAGCGAGCTGCAACGCCAAGTCGCGCACTGTCCGAGCCATTGGCCCGACCACGGATAACGGATACCAGGCGTTGAACGCGGGCCAGGACGGTACGCGTCCGGGCGATGGTCGAAAGCCAGCGACGTTGCAGAAGCTGGCCGGGTTGCGCAGGCTGCCGCCCAGATCGCTGCCGTCGGCGATCGGCACCATGCCGCAGGCCAGTGCCACGGCGGCGCCCCCGCTGCTGCCGCCACAAGTTTTGCTCGGATCGTAGGGATTTCGGGTGGCGCCGAACACGGTGTTGAAGGTCTGGGAACCGGCGCCGAACTCCGGCGTGTTGGTCTTTCCCAGCGTGATAGCACCGGCAGACTTGAGACGCTCAACGATGAGGGAATCAGAGTCGGGGACGAAATCGCGGTACAAAGGCGACCCGAAGGTAGTGCGCATACCCTTGGTCAGCACCAGGTCCTTGTGCGCGACGGGCAATCCATACAGAGGTGCCGCCTCCCGCGCAGGGGCGTGGCCCCGCGCCAGAGCAGCGTCGGCTGATCGCGCTGCTGCCAGCGCTTGCTCCGGGACGAAGGTCACGATGGCGTTGACCGCGG
>JBGPPC010000120.1:0-11413 GCA_041488355.1 Gammaproteobacteria bacterium | reverse complement strand
TTTTTTGTGCACTCGCCGCGCAGAAAGCCATTGATCGTTCGACTATCCATGCGTCGATGCTGTTGTAGAGCCAAGGCATGGGTTCTAGCCTATCGCTAGAACATATGCTGGCCGCCGTTGATCGAGATGTTGGCCCCGGTCACGAACGCCGCCTCGTCCGAGGCGAGGTAGATGATGAGGCCCGCGACTTCCTCGGGCTTGCCCAGGCGTCCTACGGGCAGCTGGGGCAGAATTTTTTCGTTGAGGATGTTCTCGGGGATGGCGGTGACCATCTTGGTGCCGATGTAGCCTGGTGAGATTGTGTTCACCGTCACGCCTTTTTTGGCCACTTCCAGCGCCAGCGCCTTGGTGAACCCGTGCATGCCGGCCTTGGCCGCTGAATAATTGGTCTGCCCGAATGCGCCTTTCTGGCCATTGACCGACGACACGTTGATGACGCGCCCCCAACCACGGTCGACCATTCCGTCCATGACCTGCTTGGTCATGTTGAAGACGCTGTCGAGGTTGGTGCTGATGACCGCGTCCCAGTCGGCTTTGGCCATTTTCTTGAATGTCATGTCGCGGGTGATGCCGGCGTTGTTCACCAACACATCGATGGGGGCAATCTGGGCCTCTATCTTCTTCACCGCCTCGGCGCAGGAGTCGAAGTTGCTCACGTCGCACGGATAGGCGGAAAAGTTGTAGCCGCGCGCCTTCATGTTGGCAAGCCACTCCGCCGCTTTCTTGTTGCCGGGTGAGTGGGTGACGATGACCCTGTAGCCTGCGTCGGCCATCTTGGTGCAGATGGATTCCCCCAGGCCTCCCATGCCACCGGTGACTAGTACGTTTCGCTTGGCCATGTTGCCTCCTCCAGCGTGTTAGTTGTTTTATCGATCTGCCGCTTGCGCGCTCAGGTGTTCCGCTCCCGCACGTAGTCGCCGGGTGCGGGCCGCTGAGCCGGGTGCCGAGAGCTACCCAAAGTCTGTGGCGCGGGCATCTGAGCTCCGGCTGTTCCCATCAACCAGCTTATCCAGTGCGGCCACCAGCTTCCCGGCATGTCGATCGCGCGCGACAGCCAGTCTTCGGCGCTGGCAGGCACAGCAGGATTCACCCAGTGATCCCGGCGAACCGGTACGGGCGGGTTGACCACGCCGGCGATATGACCGCTCGCGCCAAGCACAAATTCGATTCTACCTCCAAGTAACTGCGTGCTCGCGTAAGCGCTGCGCCAAGGCACGATATGGTCTTCGCGCGTGGCCAGAACAAAAGTTGGGCAACGGATAGTGCTCAGGTCCAGCGGGCGGCCGCACAAGGTGAGCTTTCCGGGTATCCGCAGATTGTTCTCCAGGTAGGCGTTGCGCAGATACCAGGCGTAAAGTCGACCGGGCAAGTTGGCGCTGTCGCCGTTCCAGTGCAGCAGATCGAAGGCGCGCGGGGTCTGGCCCTTGAGGTAATTGTTGATCACGAAAGACCATATCAGCTCATTGGCGCGCAAGCTTGCGAAGGTGGACGCGAGCAGGCTGCCTGGCATCAGGCCGCCGTCGCGATACGCTTGCTCGCATTGCCCGACGTACTCGTCGTCGATGTAGACCCCGATCTCGCCTACGTCGCTGAAGTCGAGCATGGCGGCGAGCAAGGTCAGGCTTGCTACCCGCTGAGGATCATCGATGACCGCCAGTGCGGAGGCGAGCAGCGTGCCCCCGACGCAGAACCCGAGCACGTTCGCCTGGTCGCAGCCGGTGATCTCTCGCACCGCGTCCAGTGGGCCATATATGCCCTCGCGAATGTAATCTTCCCAGGTAGAACTGCCGAGTTCGCGCGGGACGTTGCGCCAGGAGACGAGGAAAACCTGGAACCCCTGATCGAGTGCGTAGCGCACGAACGAATTCTCCAGCTGCAGATCCAGGACGTAGTACTTGTTGATGAACGGCGGGACGATGAACAGAGGACGGGTGTACACCTGCTCAGTTCGGGGTGTGTATTGGATCAGCTCGACGATCGCATTCCGGTAGACAACGGCGCCGGGTGTGACGGCGATGTTGCGGCCGACTTCGAAGGCGCTCTCGTCGCTCATGCGGATGCGCCCCCGCGAGACGTCCTCGCTGAGATGCTTGAGCCCCTGCGCCAGGCTCGTGCCGTTGCTCTGGGCCGCAAGGCGGATGACCTCAGGATTGCTGGCCGCGAAGTTGGTCGGCGCGATCGCGTCGAGATACTGGCGCAACACGAAGGCTGCGCGGCGCTTTTTCGCTTCGGGCATTTGCGCGGCATCGAGCAGCTCGCCGATCCAGCGCGCGTTGATGAGGTAGGACCGTCTCAGGTAATCGAACCAGGGCAAAGTACGCCACTCGGGACTGGCGAAGCGAGGGTCCAGTGATGCCGGCTCAGCAGCGGGCTGGCGCGCTCCGTCGCCGGCAAGCACATCGGTCCACAGCGCGAAGTGCTCTCTGTAATAACGGTGCTGAATGTCAGCCACGCGCTCCGGTTGGTCTGTCAGTGCGCGCAGCAGATCCTGGAGCACGAACGCGCCGTTGGGGAGGTGGTGCAAGAGATCGCGCAGCAGTTGATGAAACAGCGCGTCTGTCGAAGCGTCCACGCCTGCCGAATCTTGCGATTCGGTCGCGGTCGAAGCCGAATGTGGGGCCGAAGGCGACATGTACGCGGATCAGGCAGCGATCCAGATGAAGGCGCCTTGGCGGCCCGTCACGCGGTCGCGGCGATGCGAAAAGAACCGGGCCGGATCGCTGAACGTACACAGCCCTCCGCCGAAGATCGCCGCGACTCCTGCGAGTGACAAGCGGCGCCTCGCGAGTGCATACAGATCGGCCAACCACTTGCCGTCCCGCAAGGGCTCGAACGCCGCGCTCGCCGCCGGGTCATCCGCGGCGAACCTCTTGAACACCTCAGTGCCGACCTCGAACTTCTGCGGCCCAATTGCCGGGCCCAGCCAAGCCATGAGCTCGTCGGGCGGCACGCCGAGCGAAGACACGGTTTGCTCCAGCACCCCCGAGCTCAGACCTCGCCAGCCAGCATGCGCGCTCGCCACACGAGTTCCCGCACGGTCGCAGAAGAGCACCGGCAGGCAGTCCGCGATCTGGACGGCGCACACTACTCCGGTGACGCTGGTGAAGGCGGCGTCGGCGGTTGATTCAGCTGCAGCGCGATCGGCCTGCACGACGCCGACGCCATGCACCTGCTGGAGCCACCGCGGTTCGGAAGGCAACAGAGCGCTCAGGCGCGCGCGATTTTCGCTGACCGCCTGTGGATCATCCCCGACGCGTGTGCCGAGGTTCAAGCTGGCGTAGGGGCCGCGGCTGACGCCGCCGCTGCGCGTCGTGACCAGCGCCTTCACGCGCGGCGGGGCGGGCCACTCGGGCTCGATCCAATCAGCCGGCGCGGCCATGCTGCTCGAGGGCGGCGAGAAGTTCCGCGAGGTCCGCGGGGAGAGGCGCGTGAAAGGTCACCCTTTCGCCGGTCGCAGGATGAGCGAACTCCAGCCGCGTCGCGTGCAACGCCTGACGCGTGAAGCTGTGCGCAGACTCGGGCAAAGCGCGCGCGAGCTTTGCGCTCCCATACACAGGATCACCCAGCAGGGGATGGCCGATGGAATGCATGTGCACGCGGATCTGATGCGTGCGGCCCGTCTCCAGGTTGCATTGGATCAACGACCAACCCGCGCCCGCGCGCAAGACGCGGAAGCGGGTTACCGCAGATTTGCCACGCGCCACTACCGCCATTCTCGTGCGCGCGACCGGGTGCCGGCCGATCGGGGCCTCCACGCGTCCCTGCGCAGCGGGTACGCCCGCCACGAGCGCGAGATATTCGCGTTGCACGGAGTGCGCCTGGAGCTGGCGCACCAGGCTGGTATGGGCTTCGAGAGTCTTCGCAGCCACGAGCAGCCCGCTGGTGTTCTTGTCCAGGCGATGCACGATGCCCGCGCGCGGCACGCCGTTCAACGCGGGCACGTGATGCAGGAGTGCGTTGAGCAAGGTCCGGTCTGGATTGCCGCTGCCGGGATGCACCACCAGTCCCGCCGGCTTGTCGATGATCAACAGCTGCGCGTCTTCGTGCACGATCACGAGAGGAATGTCCTGCGGCGTGGAGGCGCGTGCAGCCGGATCCAGCTCGGCCCGCACCTCGATTTGCTCGCCGCCCCACACCTTGCTCTTCGGCGCGGCGGCCGCGCCATTCACCGTCACGCGCGCGCGCCGCACCCAATCCTGCAAGCGGCTGCGGGAGTAATCGGGCAGCAACCGGGCCAGCGCCTGGTCCAGGCGCATCCCCGCCATCACGGCAGGTACCCGCAACGCGATCGGCGACCCGACGCTGCCCGCTGCCGGCTTGGGCGTGGCGTTTCCGCTATAATGCGGCGCGTTTTTCTCTAGAACCATTATGCGAAGTAGTGTAGCGTCAATTTCCACCGTGCTGCTGCTCGGGCTCGCCGTGATCCTCGCTGCCTGCAGCAATGAAGACAAGTACGACGAGACCCGCGACTGGCCCGCTGAAAAGTTGTACCGCGAGGCGAAGGACGAGCTGAACGGCGGCAACTACAAGAAGGCCATCGGCTATTACGAGAAGCTGGAGGCCCGCTATCCGTATGGCAGGCTGGCGCAGCAGGCGCAGCTCGAGATCGGATACGCCTTCTTCAAGGACAAGGATCAGGTAGCGGCGCTGGCCGCTGCTGACCGCTTCATCAAGCTGCATCCGAATCACCCCAACGTGGACTACGCCTACTATCTAAAGGGCCTGGTCAACTTCAACGAGGACATGGGGCTGCTAGGCGGAATCTCGGGCCAGGACATGAGCGAGCGCGACCCGAAGGCGGCGCGCGAATCGTTCGAAGCGTTCAAGGAGCTGGTGACGCGCTTCCCGGACAGCAAATATTCGGCCGACGCGATATTGCGCATGCGCTATCTGATCAACGCCATGGCGGCCAACGAAGTGCGAACCGCCGAATACTATCTGCGGCGCAAAGCCTATGTAGCTGCCGTCAACCGCGCTCAATTCGTGCTGGCCAACTACCGCCAGTCGCCGCTGGTCGAGGGGGCGCTGATCGTGCAGGTCAAAGCCTATGATGCGATGGGGCTTAAGGAGTTGCGCGATGACACGGAGCGCCTGCTCAAGCTCAACTATCCAAACACCAAGTTCTCCCTCACCGGTTTACGCAAGAAGCCGTGGTGGCAGGTGTTCTAGCCGCTGTGATAGCCGGCTATCTCCAGCGCGGCTTTGAGCTGCGCGACACTGACGTGCGTGGGGTCGAACGTGACCTTAGCCTCACCAGTGTCCAAAGACACTTCCGCGCTCGCGACACCGTTCATCTTCTGTAGCGCTCTGGCTGCACCGCGCGCGCAACCCGCGCAGATCATCCCTCTAACCTGCAGCGTTGTCGTTTCCACGTGTCTCTCCAGTTAGCAGGATAAACGGCCGGGGGGTTCAGCGTAGCTTTCCCGGCTTCCAACGGCGCAGCAGCAAAGAATTTGTGACCACCGACACCGAGCTCATGGCCATTGCCGCGCCGGCGACGATCGGGTTCAGCCAGCCGAGCGCGGCCAGCGGAATTCCAAGCGCGTTATATCCAAAAGCGAAGACCAGATTCTCGCGGATTTTGGACAGCGTCGTACGCGACAATGAGATCGCGTCAGCCACGCTGGTGAGATCATCGCGCATCAGCGTGACGTCGGCAGCCTCGATGGCGATGTCGGAACCGCTGGCGAAGGCGAAGCTCACGTCTGCGGCCGCCAGCGCCGGCGCATCGTTGATGCCATCGCCTGCCATGCCGACGAATTTGCCTTCGGCTTTGAGGCGCAGCACTTCCGCCGCCTTGTCCTGGGGCAGCACGCCTGCCTTCCAGTGTGCGATCCCGAGCTGACGCGCGACGGCTTGTGCCGTGGCCGCATTGTCGCCTGTCAGCATGACCAGTTCGACTCCAGCAGCACGCAGGCGGGAAACCGCATCAGCGGAAGTCTCCCGCAACGGGTCTGCCATCCCCAGGTAGCCGAGTATTCGCGCGTTGTCAGCGAGCGCCACGACGGTCTTGCCCGCGCTCGCCAGCTGGTCCACGACTCGCGCATCGACTGTCAGTCCGCGCGTCGCCATCCATGCGGGCGTACCGATTAGCAACGCCCGACCCTCGACCTCACCCTCGATGCCCTGACCAGGGCGAGCCTGCACGCGCGTTGCGGTGGCGGGCGTCACGCCTCCCTCGATGGCTTTGCGCAGCACCGCGCCCGCGAGTGGATGCTCTGAACCCTGCTCCAATCCGGCCGCAAGCGCTAGCAACTGACGCGAATCCGCGGCGTTTACCGCAACCAGGTCCGTGACGACGGGTTTTCCCACGGTGAGCGTACCGGTCTTGTCCACTACCAAGGTCTGGATTCTCTCGGCGCGCTCCAGTGCCCCTGCGTCGCGTACGAGTATCCCGGACTGAGCGCCGCGGCCGGTACCCACCATGATGGCGGTAGGCGTCGCGAGTCCCAGGGCACACGGGCACGCGATCACGAGCACCGCGACCGCGTTGATCAGGGCCGTAGTAAACGTGCCGGTGGAAAGCCACCACGTGATCAATGTGACCAGCGCGATCGCCAGCACGATGGGGACAAAGATGCCAGAGATCCGGTCCGCCAGACGCTGGATCGGCGCTTTGCTCCCTTGGGCTTCACCGACCAGCCGGATGATCTCGGCGAGTTGTGTCTTGGCACCCACGCGCAGTGCGCGGCACTTGAGCAGCCCCGTGCCGTTTTGCGTCGCTGCGAACACTCGCGCGTGCGGCTCTTTGGAGACGGGCAAGCTCTCGCCGGTCAGCATGCTCTCGTCGACGCTGGAGCGCCCCTCCAGCACTTCGCCGTCGACCGGCACGCGTTCGCCGGGACGAATGAGAAACACATCGCCTACCGCCACATCGACGACATCCACGTCGAATGTTTGCCCGTCGCGCTCGATGCGCGCTTGCTTTGGCTGGAGGCGAATCAGCTGCTCAATGGCGGCCGACGTACGGCCTTTGGCGCGCGACTCCAGCAGCTTGCCCAGCACCACCAGGGTGATGATGACGGCGGCCGCCTCGAAGTAGACATGCTGTCCGTCCAGGCCCAGCACTGTGACGACGGCGCCGTAGAGATATGCCGCGCTGGTGCCCAGCGCCACCAGCACGTCCATGTTGGCGCCACCGCCACGCAACGCGTGCCATGCGCCGATATAGAAGCGCTTGCCGACCCAGAACTGGACCGGGGTGGCGAGAGCGAGTTGCAGCCAGCGCGGCAGCAAATCACCGTGGTGGCCGGCAAACATCCAGACCATCTGAGCGACAAGCGGCGCCGACAGCGCAGCCGAGATCCAGAACAGCGTCAGCTCGCGCCGATGCTGGGTATCGCGGCGGGCCCTGTCCGCTGCGGGGTCCGGCTGCACGACTACCTCGGCACCATAGCCCGCCCGCTCGACCGCGTCGATGAGCTGCTGAACCGCCGTCGTACCCTGAGCGACGCGCACGCGCGCGTTCTCAGTCGCCAGGTTCACGTTCGCGGACACTCCGGGCAGGCGATTAAGCGCCTTCTCGATGCGCGTGGCGCAAGCCGCGCAAGTCATGCCGGTGATGCGAAGGTCGACCGTGTCCTGAGCAGCGGGGTGAGGGGCGTTCATCGGCTCCAATTGTAGGCCGATGAGCCGTATTACAAGAGGGGAGCCTTGGCTCCCAGAGCGCCAAAGCCTCTGGCTTCGCGCGCGTGAGGGCTGCTCAGGCCTTGGCCAGATACTTCTTGCTGATCGCCGCGCCGACGGTGTACTTGGGATCCACGAAATTTCCGAGCCTGACTTTGCCGCACTGGCTCAGCATCATATAAGCGTCCCATTTGTTGAAACCGTAGTCCTTTGCCATCCACAGCACGAGCTCACGATAGGCGATGCGGGTTGCGTCTTCCAGCGGCCGGGTGCTGCCGATGGTCATGATGACCTCCTCGTTCTCGAGACGCGGCCATTCGATGGTCCAGCCTTTGATCAGCTCCACGTGGATCGTGGTGACGGTCGGATATTCGACGGCGACGCCGCACACCTCACCATCGCCCTGGCAGGCGTGTGCATCGCCGATGAACAGGCGGGCGCCCGGGGAGCGCACCGGAAGATACGTGATGCTGCCCGGACCCATGTCCGGCAAATCCATGTTGCCGCCGTGATTGTCCGGGGTCAACGAGTTGATCGAGTCGATCTCGGGCGAGCAGCTCAGCGTGCCGATGTGCGGTTTGTAGGGGAGGGTAACGCGGTCGCTCCAGTATACCCACTTTTCGTCGACGTTGATCTTGCGCACGATCTCGGGCAGCGGGTCGTTGAGCGTTGCCGTGTAGTAGGTGCCGGTCAGCGCGCCGAACTCCGGAATCATGCAGCAGGTGCCGAGCGGGTTCGTGCCGCGCGGCACCATCGATTCGATGTAGACCGCCAGGGCGTCCCCTTTCTCGGCACCCTCGATCATGATCGGGCCGTTCTGCGGGTTGAGGAACGGCATCTGCAGCTTTTTGGTCGGCAGGTCCTTCTCCGTCTTGATCGCGCCTTCGAAGGCGTCGCGCGTCTCGACCACGACGCGGTCACCGGGCTTGATCTGCATAACCGGTTCGGAGTACGGCCCCATGGTGTAGTGATAGCGGCCCTGCTTCGCTTCCGTCAGCTGGTGGGTCGTGCCCGCTTTGCCCTTGGCCACGCCCTTGGTATACATGATCGACGCATTCAGCCAGTTGCTCATTTGAGGCCTCCTTGTTTTAGATCGCCAGATATTTTCTCATCACCCTATCGTCTGCGAGGTCGCCGGGGGCCACCTGATCGACGATGGCACCCTTGTCCATCACATAGCATCGTTGCGCCATGGACATGATCATGTCGATGTTCTGCTCGACGAACAGCACGGTCAGCCCGATCTCGGCGTTGAGCTTCCTGATGTTCTCCGCGATCTGCTGAACGATGGAAGGCTGGATGCCCTCGGAGGGTTCGTCGAGCAGCACCAGGTCGGGGTTGCCGATCAACGCGCGCCCGATGGCGAGCTGCTGCTGCTCTCCGCCGCTCAGGGTTCCCGCACGCTGGCTGCTGCGGGTGCCGAGTATCGGAAAGTAGCGGTCGACCAGCTCTCGCAACTTCTTGCCGCCCTTGTCGATCCCGATCATCTCGCCCATGGTCAGGTTCTCCGCAACGTTAAGGCGCGGAAAGATCCCTCGGCCCTGCGGAATGTAACCTATGCCGCGCCGCGCGCGCACGTTTGCATCCTCCGCGGTCACGTCGCTGCGGTCGTAGAGGATCGTTCCCGCCGTCGCCGGCAGCAGGCCGATCAGGCACTTCATCAGCGTGGTCTTGCCGACGCCGTTACGACCGATGATCGCCACAATATCGCCCTTGCCTACGGAAAACTCGACGCCCTGCAGGATCGGCGTCGCGCCGTAACCGGCGCGCAGCCCCCGAACTTCCAGCAGGGGATAGGCGGCCACTAGACCTTGCCCAGATAGATGCGCACCACGTCCTCGTTGCTGACGATCTCGTCGAGGCTGCCTTCGTCGAACACCTGGCCGAAGTGCAGGACGGTCACGCGCTTGGCGATCTGGCGCACGAAAGCCATGTCGTGCTCGATCACGACGATAGTCATCCCCGAAGCGTTCAGCTTCTTCACGAGCTCCCCGGTTTTGAACGTCTCCTCGGGCGACATGCCGGCAGTCGGCTCGTCCAACAACAACATGGCGGGCTGCAGTGCGACCGCCATCGCGATCTCCAACCATTGTTGCTGTCCGTGCGACAGATTCGCTGCCCGCTCGCCGCGCTAGTGCGCGAGATCGATCAGAGCAAGCAGCCGCTCGAGCTCCTGATTGAGCGCGTCGCCGCGATAGGCCCGCTGCAGTGCGATCCGCAGGTTCTGCTCGACGGGCAGCTCGAGGAAGATACCTGGGACCTGGAACTTGATGCTCATGCCGCGCTGGACCCGCAGGTGCGGCCTCAGCGTGGTGACATCGTCGCCTTTGAACAGGATCGTGCCCGCGGACGGCTGATAGGAGCCCAGGATCAGCTTGAACAGGGTACTTTTGCCTGCGCCGTTCGGTCCGATCAGGCACTGCACCGCTGGGCGTTGTAGAGTGAGTGAGTGAGTGTGCGACCCGATGACGAGCTAGCGCTGCAAGTCCGGAAGGTTCTTGAACAGGTCCAGCGCTTCGGGGTTCGCGAGCGCTTCCTTGTTCTTAACCGGCAGGTCGTGCACCACGTTGCGCACGGCGAGCTCCACGATTTTGCCGCTCTTGGTACGCGGGATATCGGCGACCTGGACGACCTTCGCGGGCACATGTCGAGAGGTGGTGTTGTTGCGGATCTGGTTCTTGATCTTCTTGGTCAGTGCCTCGTCCAGGGTAAGGCCGTCGCGCAGGCGTACGAACAGAACCACTCGGACATCGTTGTGCCAGTCCTGGCCGATCACCAGACTCTCGATAACCTCGTTCAGCTGCTCGACCTGACGATAGATCTCGGCTGTGCCGATGCGTACTCCGCCGGGATTGAGCACGGCGTCGGAGCGCCCGTAGATCACAGCCGTGCCCCGCGGCGTCAGCTCCATGTAGTCGCCGTGGCACCAGACGCCGGGGAAGCGGGCGAAGTACGCATCGCGGTACAGGCTGCCATCCGGATCGTTCCAAAAGCCGACGGGCATCGAAGGGAAGGGCGCGGAGCACACCAGCTCCCCCTTCTCGCCCACGACCGGCTTGCCCTCGTCGTTGTACACCTCGACCTTGAGACCAAGCCCCCGGCACTGCATCTCGCCCCGGTACACCGGCAGCAGCGGGCTGCCGACGACGAAGCAGGAGACGATGTCGGTACCGCCCGAGATCGAGGACAGCAGCAGGTCCTGCTTGATGTTGTTGTACACGTACTCGAAGCTCTCGGGTGCCAGCGGCGAGCCGGTAGAGGTCATCGTCTTGACGCTGTCCAGGCGGTGGGTGTCGCGGGCCTTGACGCCTAGTTTCGCGAGCGCGTCGATATACTTGGCCGAGGTGCCGAAGATGCTCATGTTCTCGGTGTCGGCCAGGTTGAACAGTACGCTGGGGTTCGGGTAGAAGGGCGAGCCGTCGTACATCAGCAGCGTCGCACCGGTCGCGAGACCCGACACCATCCAGTTCCACATCATCCAACCACACGTCGAGAAGTAGAACAGCCGGTCCCCGCGTTTGAGGTCGGTGTGCAGCTGGTGCTCCTTCACGTGCTGCAGCAGGGTGCCGCCGGTGCCGTGGACAATGCACTTGGGGACGCCGGTTGTACCCGAGGAGTACAGGATATAGAGCGGGTGATTGAAGGGCACCTGTTCGAATGCGATCTCGGCCGGCTGCAGCCCGCCGGTGAAGGCGTTCAGATGCACGGCCTTGGGGATGTCGCCGATCAACGGCTTGGCGATAAGGTAGGGAACGACGACCACCTGTTTGAGCGTCGGCAACCGCCG
>JBGPPC010000119.1:0-11428 GCA_041488355.1 Gammaproteobacteria bacterium | reverse complement strand
TGCGCATATCGATCGGACCGGAAGGGAGCGGGACGCACGTACTGTCGCTCGAGTTTCTTGCGCGCATCGGCATCATCGACAAGCGCAGCGCCGAGCTGCTTCCCCTCACACCACAGGCAGCAGCCGATCAGCTGGTTCACGGAGAGATCAACGCCGCTGCCATGCTGGCTGCATGGGAATCGCCGGTGGTGCGGCAGTTGCTCTCCGCGGACGACGTGAATCTCGCAAGCGTAGCCAGAGCCGACGCCTTCGTTGCCCTCTACCCGTTCCTGAGCAAGGTGCTGCTACCGGCCGGCGTGGGAGACATGGTCCAGAATCGGCCCCCGAATGACGTAATTTTGGTCGCGCCCAAGGCCAGCCTGGTGGTCCGCAACGACTTGCATCCGGCGATCCAATACCTCCTACTCGAAGCCGCGACGGAGATTCACTCCGGCCCGGGAATCTTCCGCAAGGCGGGACAGTTTCCGGCAGCCGAGGCTATCGACCTGCCGTTGAGCAGCTATGCACAGCAGTTCTACAAAGCGGGGCCGCCTTTCCTCCAGCGCCATCTACCATTCTGGTTGGCGGTGCTCACGCAGCAGCTGCTGGTCCTGTTGATTCCGGTCCTTGCCGTTTTGTACCCGCTGTTGCGATTCCTCCCCGCCCTATACGGTTGGGCGATGCGCCGCCGGGTCTTCAGGCTCTACAACGAGCTCAGGCGAGTCGAGGATCAACTCGTTTCGCTCGACGCTCGCGACAACCCGGCCGATCTCATCGCACGCTTGGATCGGCTAGAGGAACGCGCAAGTCGTTTCCGTCTGCCGGTATCCTTCCGACCCCTGCTATACGCGTTGAGGTTGCACATCAGCCTTGTGCGCCAGCGATTGCAGAAGCCATAAGCTCCTCCAGTTGTCGCCTTCAGGTATCGCGGCCAAGCCCCGCCGGCGCAGCCCTATGGCCGCGTTGCGGCCTCTCCGATACAATCCTCGTGCCCCTACGAGACTCCGAGTTCCAACCCATGGCGTCAAGGCAGCGCGGATTGATCTGCTCCCCTTCGTGGTTCGCCGCTGTCGTGGTGCTCGCACTGGTCCTGGCAGCCGTGACCGGCTGCTCCTCCAAGCACGAGCTCACCCCCGAGCAGCAAGCGCAGGCTGACGTGGCTGCCTATGAGGCACAGATCCGGAAGATAGTCCCCGATCCGACGCGGGCCGACCAGCTCGTGGCGCTGACCAACCAGTTTCAGCAGCTGGTAGCGGAAAGCATCTCCAGCATTAAGGGCTACCGGGCGCAGGTAGCGGCGCTGAACTCGAACTACGACGCCACCCGTCAAGACTACGAGGCCTTGTTCAGCGAGCAGGATGCGAGTCTCGAGCCCTTCATAAAAAAGGGCAGCGCAATCCGCGAGCGAATGGCTGCGCTCACTACGGACTCAGAATGGGAAGAGCTCAAGAAGGCCCGCCTCCGGGCGCTGGACGCCGATCTCAAGGAGTTGCTGCCGTGATGAGCCCTCCCCTACCGCAGTCGTAACCTGCAGATAGAACACGCCATGCTGATCGCCGCCATCACCGCTTACCTGTTGATCCACTTCGGGTCGCACTCCGCCGCAATGACGCCGCAGTTGGACCAGACCGCCGCGCTCATTCAGAAAGACGTCGCGGACGAGGCTCACCGCAAGCAGGCCCTGGCTATCGTCGATCAAATGAAAGCGGAAGCGAAGGCCTACGCAAAGCAGCGCGAGAAATCCGTCGGCGCGCTCAATGACGTACTCTCGAAACGCACGGCACCCACGAGCGAGATCGAGCGGGCAGCTCAACCTCTGGTCGCCGACGACCGCGCCTCCGCCGAAAAGCTCCTGGACCTGCGCTTTCAGCTAAAATCCGTACTCACACCGGACGAATGGAAGAGGGTGTTCCCGGCGCCGGCGGCCGATGCTACCGGTAAGAAGAAGAGTGCATAGCGCTTCCACGTCATCCCGGCGCCGTCACCCCGGACTTGATCCGGGGCGGGATCCAGGCACGCTGGATGGCCGTTCCTCGAAACGCTCGCCGCGTTTTCCGGATCACATGTCGTGTCCGGAATTGACGCCCAAGGGGTGTTAGGAGGTTGTCAGCCGATCGTTCGATGATCGATAGTTGTTCCTTTGACGCGGAGCTGCAAATGAGCTGGGATGCCGTTCGAGTTGGGGCGGCTTGGTTTGCCGCCGGGTTCGTGTTCGGCAGTTTTGTGGAGTATTGGGGACATCGCGCGATGCACAGGGTGCGATGGTTAGGTAAAGTGCATGTGGAGCACCACGCCCGCGGGACCGGGCAGGGTGTAGCCCTGGAATACCTGGACTACGTCAAAGGCACGTGGTGGATGATGTGGGCGCCATTTTTGCTCTCGTTCCCGGCAGGGGTCGGCTGGCTGTTGGGAGCGAATGCGTTTGCGCTGTTCTCCGCGTACGCCCATCAGCTGCAGCACGTCAACCCGGACAAGGTTTTCTGGATGCCGATGCCGGTTCACTATGTTCATCACTCGCTCAACCAGTGGCATCACAACTTCGGCATGGCGGTCGACATCTGGGACCGCGTGTTCGGTACGTACAAACCGCTGGAATGGAACGACGCCGAGCCACCGAAACTGCAGCGCAGCGCGCCGGCACGTAGCGGTCCGTTCGGCGCTGCTTGACTCGGCTCAGTCAGCGTGACGGCGGTGTAGAACGAAGGCTCCGACCACGACGGCCACGGCGGCGGCGATCACCACCACCAAAAGCACCGTTTGCTGGAGCAGTGCGATCGCGGGCACCGCCAGCGCCATGAGCACTCCAACCGCGACCAGTTGCCAGGAAGTGTTGTAGAGCCCCGCGAGAAAAGTGCTCAGCGCAAGCAGATACAGCACGGTCTGAGCGCTGACCAGGCTGTTCACCATCTTCTGCACGTCCGGCAAGAATAAGATCAGGATCGTCAGCAGGAAAGCACCCCAGTGCAGCAGTTGCACGATGACCAAGCGTGTCTTTGCGCCGCCGCCTGCGGGCACGCGTGACCACTGGCTGACGATGCACACGATCGCGAACACGGGCGCGAGAACCTTCCAGTAAGCGACGCTCGCGTCGGGCGAGACGCTCGTGCACGCGATGCCGACGACGGCGAGCGCAAGCAAAATAACGTACGGCAGCTCGCGCACGAAAAAGCCCGGCCGGGGTTGCGGCTGTACCGCCTGGGGTTGGGTGGACGATTGGGTCGCGTTCATATTCACCTCATCGGAAAGAGCCCATGGTTTCGTGCCCAGAGAATCGGCCTCGTACTCTACAGGTCCGCGCCGCACCGAGCCAGCCTGTCGTCGCCCCCGCACCCGCGTCGATCAGGGCGACGCGGATCCCGCGCAGAGCGCCATGCTAGACTGATCCGAAACATCACGAGCAAGGAGACCAAGGGTGATGCGAGTCATTTTCATAGGGTGCCTGACCGTTCTGTTGTTCGGGTGCGCGTCGAAGAAAGCCCCGGAAGTCAAGGACCCGTTGTGGACGGGAGGCAGCGGTCTCGCGCCGCCCTCAGTGCAGCAGTCAGCCGCGGCACGGGGATCCGACGTAGCACCAATCCCCTCCCCAGGCGCCGCGCGAGAATCGGATGTAGCACCCATTCCCTCTCCCTCCGCGGCCGCAGAGGTCCCGCCGCCGCTCGAAGTGCCAGCGGCGGGCGCGGCTGCAGGCAAGACGGAGCAGCTTGGCGAAATGTCGGACAAGACTCCCGGAGCTGCAAATGTCACGCAGCGTCCGTGCGATCTCGATAACTGCGCGGTCATACTCGCCATTGGGACGCACGAAGTGGCGCAATCGGTGGACCAGGATGACGGGGGCCCCGGTACTTATGTGCCTCAAGGCATGTACAGTGCGGAGACCGCGAGTCAACCGGGGGTGTGGGATGCGTACGGGGTCCAGAAGATCGTCCGGGTCTGGGATATCTCGGTCCTACCGCGCGACGGAGTAGTGCAGGTGATACAGCAGCGTAGCGAGCCGCTATTCCGCGTCGGCGACCCGGTGCTGGTCAACGGGAATACCATACTGCCCTGGAATTGAAGCGATCGCGACCGGCCTCTTATCCCGCTCTCCTTGGTTCCAATCATTGAAGTGAAACGACACCTCGCTGCCTGGCTCTTCGGCTCAATGGCTGTCGCGACCGCGATACCAGTTGGCGCCGCGGAAGACATGTTCGATGGCCAGTGGCACTTCGCGCTCACGCCCTACTTATGGTTGCCAGATATGTCTGGCACGGTGACCTACCAGAATCCGTCAGGTGCCGGCGGAAGCCTGTCCGCGACGGCCGACCCTAGCAGTTATCTTCAGTCTCTTGACTTCGCGGCCATGTTCGCCGGCGAGGCCCGTAAGGGCGATGTGTTGATCTTCACCGACTATATATATCTCCATTTGGGCGGCCACGACGCGGCAGTCCAGTCGGTCACCGGCCCAGGCGGAGACGTCCATATTCCAGTCAACGAGGGCGGTTCATGGAGCGCGGTCGCAAACGTGTGGACACTCGCCGCCGGCTACGCTGTCTTGCACAAGCCCGAGGGATTTCTCGACGTGTTCGCGGGAATGCGCCTGCTGAACTTCAGCGGCTCGGTCGGCTGGAACTTTTCGGCACCGGTCGGTGCGCTTTCCGGATCGGGCAGCGTTTCGCAGACGGACAACATATGGGACGCGATCGTCGGCCTGAAGGGCCAACTGCGTCTGGGAGAGAGCAATTGGTTCATGCCCTACTACGCGGACATCGGCGGGGCATCGAGTAATTGGACGTGGCAGGCGGCGCTCGGCGTGGGCTATCACCTCGACTGGGGCGACGCAGTGTTCCTGGTGCGCAGCCTGTCGTACAACGTGAACGATAAGCTCGACCTGCGCATGACCGGACCCGTGCTCGGCGTGACGTTCAAGTTCTGATTCACGACCGCGCTCGTTGGGACAACTCGATGTATCAAGCGACGTCTGATAGCTCAGACACGAATGCCGATCGCCCTGGCGATCTTCGGTCGCCTCGGCTGATTCGGGGCGGCGCTCACTTTTCGCGCTTTCTGGCACTGGGTTTGGCCGTCGCCTCGATGCCGATTGCAGGCTGCGCCAGCTTCCATCCGGAGCCGCTGGACAAGGTCGGCTTCGAGCAACGAGCGCAGTCGAGCACAGACGGTCAAGTCACGGTGAGCGTGACTGCGTTGACCGAAGAAGAGGCGCGCGGCGCACTCGGTGTGGACCTCGCGAGCGCAGGCATCCAGCCGGTATGGGTGAAGGTCGAAAACCGCGAGGCGATCGGCTATGTGATCACGCCCATCGTCATGGACCAAGATTACTTCTCGCCCATGGAAGCGGCATGGCAGGCGCATGGCTCGCTTTCGGGCGGGACCAATGCCCGCATCGACGAGTATTTCCGTACCCTGCCACTGCCCGTGCGGGTCGGTGCGGGAGAGACGGTCTCTGGATTTGTGTTTACCAATCTGGACAAAGGCGTCAAATACGTCAACGTAGAGATGGTCGGAAACGGAGCCGAGCAGGTGCGCCGCTTCGCCTTCCTGGCGAAGATTCCGGGCCTCAATGCAGACTATTTACAACTCGAAGGCAAGAGCCTCTACGACAAGGAACAGATCAAGGACCTGGACGATGTCGCCTTTCGCGCCTGGGTAGACCAGTTGCCCTGCTGTGTTCTGGGCGGCGACCGCAAGAGCTCCGGCGATCCGCTCAATGTGGTGTTCGTGGGCGAGCGCACAGTTTTGTTCCCCGCGCTTGCGCGACGTGGCTGGCACGCGACCGTGGCGGTCACGGGGGATTCCGTATGGCGCACGATCGAGTCGTCGGTCTTCGCCAGCCGTTATCGCTATGGTCCCGTCTCCCCGCTATACGTGTTTGGGCGGCACCAGGATATCGCGGTGCAGAAGGCACGCGGCGACATCAATCAGCGCATCCACATGCGCCTGTGGATGGCGCCCGTCAAGGCGAACGGTACGACGGTCTGGGTCGGCCAGATCAGTCGCGACATCGGCGTGGAGCTGACACGCAAGACCATCACCACCCACAAGATTGACCCGCAGGTCGATGATGCGCGCTTCTACCTGGTTCAGGACATGTTCTACTCGGAAGGCCTGCGAGGCTATGCGTTCTCCGAGGGCGTTGGTGCGGCGACGACGCAGAGCCCGCATTTCAACTACACAGGCGATCCGTACTGGACCGACGGCTTGCGACTGGTGATGTGGCTGTCGACGGAGCCGGTCAGCTACCACAGAGTGGAAGCGGTGCACTGGGATGCGATACCACCGCAAAAATGATATCTACGGCTGACAGGTCGACGAAATAATAACCAAACCAATTTTTGGCAGGCTCTTTTTTGGTATCCAGGGATTTTCGGAGGGAACTGCGTGTCGAACGTTCGGTCGACCGATTCCCACAACAACGTTTAGGAGAAATACCTTGAAGACTACTTTCGTTCTAGCCCTCGTCACCGCGCTCGCGCTCCCCGGCTGCGCCTCTAAAAACGTGTCGGTCCCGGACCAGCGCGAGTCGGTCCTGAAGATGCGCAACGAGACCTTAGCGGAGCTGTACAAGACCAAGCCCGAGACCAAGCAAAAGCTCGACAAGGCCGCTGGGTACGCCGTCTTCAGTACATACGGCCTGACCGTGATCTTCGTCGGGGGCGCCGGTGGCAAGGGCGTGGCCGTCGACAACCAGACGAAGAAGGAGACGTTCATGGAAGAGGGTTCGGCGTCGGTGGGGCTCGGCCTCGGCGGCACGGAAGTGCACACCGTCTTCATTTTCAACGATCCCCAGGCCCTCTATAACTTCGTGAACAACGGGTGGGAGTTCGGCGCCCAGGGCCAGCTGCAAGCGCAGTCCGGAGAAAAAGGCGGCACCACTTCCGACTCGACGAGTTTCAGCAAGTCCACCGAGATCTACCAGCTCGGGAAGAACGGCCTGATGGCGCAGGCAACCGTCGCCGGCACCAAGTTCTGGAAGGACAAAGAGCTGAACTAGAGCAGATTTAGAGGAGGCGTCGAGCAGGTTTTGCGATGGCGCCTCAAGAATGCCGTGGGCGGCTAGCAGGCATTGCCGCAGCCGCCTGGGTTCGCCACGACCTCGTAGTAAACACCGTTGGCTCCGAAATGAGGTAGGTAGTAGGTAGTGCCGGCGACGTAATATTCTACGCTGCCGATCTTCGTCGACTGCGCGCCCGCCGGCAGCGTCTGGAAGATGCTGCCGATGGGTGTCGACGGCGGCGTCACCGCCGGCGCATTCGGGTTCGCCACGACTACGTAGTAAACGCCGTTGGGCCCGAAGTTAGGGCGGTAATAAGTAGGGCCGGCCACGTAGTATTGCACACCGTTGATGCTGGCCGACTGCGCGCCCGGGGGCAGTGCGTATGAGACATGGCCGATCGGTACTGGGGGGAGCATCGCCGGCGGCGCCGACGCGTCATACACTACCGCTGGTGCCGGTGCGGCATACACCACCACTGGCGCCGGATAGGGGACCACCACAACGGGACGTCGCACGATGATAAACGCCTGGGCGGGGATCGTAGGCGCGAGTGTTGCGCCCAGCAGAATCAGAGTCGTCAAGGTCTTCATGGTGGGCTCGCGATCAGTTGTTTGCTTGCGCCGGATGCGGACGGAACTCGATCAGTTGCGCTCCGGCAGGTGGTTTGAGTTCGAAGCGGTCGGCCGACAGCCGGGCATTCAAATCCCAATCGGAAAATGTCACCATAAACCGCGGTCGACGCTCGTCGTCCAGGTACGTCACTGCCAGCCGGCGTGGCAGCGGATCGTCCTCCGGCCCGAGCCAGATCTGCCATTCGATGTCGGGTCCGGCGAAAACCAGATGCACACACGGCACGCCGTTCACGATGGCCGTGCCCACGGTATCCGCGTAGGTGACGCCATTCGTCAGGGCGGCAAACACGTCGCTGTAGAGGAAGTCAGCGTATGCCAACGGGAGTCCAATCTTCTCCATCACGGCCGCAATCAGCGCATCCAATGTCGGAGGCGCGTCCATTTGCGCGTAGAGTCCAAGCTTCGTGTCCATCGCGCTGAAGGTCTTGCCATCGTAATAAAGGTCGAACGTCGGCCCGTCACCGGTCCGTTTCGCCATCAGCTTGTTCGGTCTTTGGACTGCGACCTCGGCCGCGGAGAAGTAAGTGATCATCGGGCCGCCGGACGAAGGCGACTCCGCGCTGCTGACGACCTTGAAGGCAAAACTCTTCGCGGCGGACAGTCTGTCGGCGGATTTCTTGAGCAAGTCCCGCGCGTACTGCGCAGGCGTGGGAGTGGGAGTGGTCGCGTCGGTTTCGGCGGGCTGGACTTGTGCACAAGCAGCGCCGGCGAAGACGCCCCAGGCGAGGGTGATTGCTACCGTGAGATTACACCGTGTCTTGATTTTCATCGTCTTGACTCCAATGATTGCTAGTGGCGAACGGTTCTGCTGGCTCGTTCGACCATGATCACTTGTTGGCCGCTTTGCTGCGGTGCTCTTTGCGCCAGGTCCAGACCAGCAACAGCGCCACGACGGCGTGCAGTGCAACGCCCGGCCACAAGAGCAAGCCTCGCATGTGCCCGACAGTGCCGAGATAGGCGAGGTAGAGCGCGATCAGCGCATTGTAAGTTAGCATCGCCCGGAAGGCCGGCAAGCCGCTCCCGGTACGCTGCCGGTCCGGCCGGCACGCCAATCCCAGTGCGAGCAACGTGATGCCGAAGCACCGCCCAAGCAGCGTCCCCACCCCGGATACCTCCGCCCCCAGCAGCAACGCGACGACGATCGCGGGATCGATCATCAGGGCGAAACCGGTGCCAACTTCCACAGCCGCAGCGAAGACCAGGACCTTCCCCTGAGTGTTTAGGCTTGTTTGGCTCACGGTCACCGTCCGAACGTCTTGACTACGCCCACGGCCTTCGGCACCGCAATTTGGAACAGCGCAAGGCTCACGGAATCAAACCGCATTCGATCATCTTGTTCATAACGGGTGCGGCGATCTTGTCGATGAAGGCTACGCGCGCTTGCGAATCACTGCGCAGGAACGCTACGGCTGCCTTCTCGACGATTGATTTCGGTTCGCCCTGCTTCGCCTGCAGCTGCTCACAGGATGCTCCCTGGAACTTCTGGATGACCTTGTCAGCCGCAGAGTCCAAAAACTTGCCGCGACCAGCCCATGCGCCCGCCACGACGATGACGACCAGGACTGCAATAATCATCACTACACGGTTTGATTTAATCATGCTGCGCTCCCATCATGTCGCGTAATTCAAGCACGTTCGGAAGTACGCCGATGCGTGCCTTCCTAGGGCTGCAATCGACCGCCGCATGCGCCTCACGGGATCATGCCGCATTCGAACATCTTGTTCATAACGGGTGCGGCGACCTTTTTGACGAAGATCTCTCGTGCCTGGTCATCGTTGCGCATGAACTCCATGGCTGCTTTCTCCTTTTCCGATGGCGGCTCGGTCTTCTTCGCCTTTAGCTGTTCGCAGGTAGCATTTTGGAACTTCTCGATCATCTGGTCAGCCGCATAGTCTTGCAGCATGCCCTGGGCAGCTACGACGCCAGCGACGATCGAGGTCAAAATGAACAGCGTCAGGCCGATCGATTGTTTCACGTTGCACTCCTTATCAGCTAGTCCTTCGCTTTGGCAACAGCTTTTGCAACCGTTTTTTGTTCCTCTGCGCTGAGCTGCGACGGCCCGAGGTTGAAGGTCAGCTTGTCGATCTTGCCGGTGAAGCGGAACGGCACCTGGTAGTCCAGGTCGTTCACGCCCGTGCGGGTGTCGACGCCTACATCAAAGGATTCGTCCGCCGGGACTAGGAACGGGATCGTCTTCGGAATTTGCAGCGTGCGGAGCTCTTTGCCGTCCACTTTCAGCACGCCGGTGCCGCTCTTCGCGATCCCGGGGCCGTCATACTTGAAGTCGAACACGATCGTGTGCTTACCCGCCGCGAGCGGCGGCTGCTCGGCCGGCGCTGCCCAGCGGGCGGACAGGAGCATGAGCAAGTTGTACGTGAACACGGGTTTGCCTTTGAGCACGTATAGCCCATACCCGCCCCAGCGCCCCCCCTCCGTCACAATCATTCCGTCGCCGCCGCCCTGCGGGACCTCGACCTCGGCGGTGATCGTGAATGACCGGTTCAGGATGTTCGGCGCATTACCAGTGGGAATGCCGGGCATCTCGCCCGAATAGGTGAAGACGGTCTGTCCGGCGGTCGCACTGGGCCGCTGCGCGATCGCTCGCGCGAATGTAGAGTTGTCCAGGGGAAACACGCCGTACTTGGTCGCCTCCTGCATGAACAGCGCCTGCATCTCCTTGATCTTGCCGGGCATTTTCGCTGCGAGATCGTTGGCCTGCGAGTAATCTTCCTTCAGGTTGTACAGCACCCACTTGTATGCGTTGACGTCGGGCATCGGCGAATTCAGCACCCATGGTCCCACCGGTGGCGTCGTGTTGGCGTACCAGCCGTCGTGATAGATCCCTCGGTTGCTCACCAGTTCGAAGTACTGGGTCTTGCGGGTCGAGGCCAAATCGGCATTCGCTTTGTCGAAGGTATACGACATGCTCACGCCTTCGATCGTATTCTGCTTGATGCCGTTGACCATCGCCGGCGCCTTGATGCCTGCGACTTCCAGGATGGTGGGCGCGATGTCGATCATGTGGTGAAACTGAGTGCGAATGCCGCCGGCGTCCTTGATGCGGGCCGGCCAGGAGATCGCCAGGCCCTGCCGGGTTCCGCCGAAGTGCGAAGCCACCTGCTTGGTCCACTTGAACGGCGTGTCGAAGGCCCACGCCCAGGCAACCGCCATGTGCGGGTAAGTGGCTGCCGAGCCCCAGGCATCGTAGAACTTGAGTTGCTCTTCGACCGGAATCTCGAGAACGCCGTTGTACGAGGTGTACTGGTTGGGCGTGCCGAGCTGCGTGCCTTCCGGGCTGGTGCCGTTGTCGCCGGCGATGTAGATGATGAGCGTGTTGTCGAGCTTGCCCATGTCCTCCACCGCCTGGATCACGCGACCTATCTCGTGGTCGGTATAGGCGGTGTAGGCGGCAAACACCTCCGCCTGCCGGGCGAAAAGCTTCTTCTCGTTGGCGGAGAGCGCATCCCATTTTTTCAGCTCATCGGGCCAGGGGGTGAGCTGCGTATTTGCGGGAATGACCCCCAGCCGTTTCTGGTTGGCGAAGATCTCCTCGCGCATGGTATTCCAGCCCATGTCGAACTTGCCCTTGAACTTGTCGATCCACTCCTTGGTGGGGTTGTGCGGCGAGTGACTTCCGCCGGGAACGTAATAGACGAAGAACGGCTGGTCGGGCGCCGCGGCCTTGAGCTCATTCATATAGTGGATCGCCTCGTCCGCCATGTCGGTGATGAGGTTGTAGCCGGGCTTGCCGATCCAGGGAAAGATCTGGGTGTGATCGCGGAACAGATACGGCGTCCACTGGTCTGTCTCGCCGCCCATGAAGCC
>JBGPPC010000118.1:0-11450 GCA_041488355.1 Gammaproteobacteria bacterium | reverse complement strand
TGCTGAAGGCTACTGATCTGTGCGCCACGCAGCCGATGCGGACGGCGCAGTTTCTGGTCGATAGGGGATACGTGCAGAGCCGCGAGTACGCGCTGCAGACCTTGAGCGACGTGCCCTATCGGAAGTGGCGCGACTACAACCCGGAAGACAGTGTGCGGTTTTTCGCGTTGCGGCTGCGCGAGGTCGGAATGGTCAAGTCGAGTCCCCAGAAGCTCATCGCGCAGGGCACCGACTGGCGGTTTCTGAATGAGCTGAAGAAGGAGCTGAAGGCGTGAGTTGCGGTTCTGGGATGCACACCTTGACCCCTTATTGCAACTCCACGCCTCGCGCGATCGCTGCGAGGAGCGGTTCGTCGAAATTCTCGCGAGGTGCAGAGGCTATGCTTGGCCTAGGACTCGCCCGGCCCGTCCATCAGCGACTCTATCGGCACCCCTTCATAGATCTCGCGCATGGCAATCTGGAGATCGACCGAAGCGAGCTCGACGGTCTCCGGGCCAGAATACTCGATTCTCTCCCATCCGATATCGCCGCGCCGGCGATGGATTTCGACACGGGCTTCGTCCTGGCTGGTAAGCACGTATTCGGACAAAGAGGAGAGGGTGCGATAGGCGAGAAGTTTCTCCCTCCGGTCCGTGGCTTCGGTGCCGGGCGAAAGCACCTCTATCACGAGTACGGGATCCTCAACTGTTACGGCACTCAAATCCATGGCCTGAGCAGCGCGCGCACAACTCACCAGGAGGTCAGGGTAGTAGTAGGAATGCGTCTTTTCGACTCTCACTCGGACGTCGTTGATGAATACCCTGCAGGGCGTATCGCGAAGATGGCTTCTAAGCGCAGCCGCGATGTTCAGAGCGATCGTGTTGTGCCGCAACGTACCGCCGGTCATGGCGAACATCTCGCCGTTCACGTACTCGTGCTTGATCGGGCTTTGCGCCTCGAGGCGCAGGTATTCCTCTTCGGAGACTGGGGTGTATTCGTGAGTGAGCATGGTGATATTTCCAGCGGCTACGCCATCATTATGCCACTCGGGGGAGGCGGATGAACCGATGGATAGCCTCGAGAGACACCCGGTTGAGGCGTCGTGCACTCCTATCTGGGGCCTCGGAATGCACACCTTTACCCCTCATTGGCAGGGCCCGTGGCACACCTGCGCCGGCATGAGGCCAATCCGTATGTCCGGTGTCAGAGGGTAGGGGCTAGTCTTCAGACTACGGCCACGCGCGCAAGCGTCGGTGGTGCGATGCAGCGTGACGCAGCCGAAAGCGGAGCACCAGGATGGACGTTTCGGCGAGCGAGGAGAACGCGGATGAATAAGGGGGATCGCTGCTTGTCTGGTCGCCGTCGCTTCCTTGCCAGCAGTTCCGCACTGGGTGCCGCTGGCTTCTTCGGGTTGCCGTGCGCCGCCGCCGAGCCGGCTCTGGAAACCACGCGGATTCGCCTGACCCAAGATCCCGCCATCTGCCTCGCGCCGCAATACCTCGCCGAGGAGTTGCTGCGTCTCGAGGGATTTACCGATGTGGAGTATGCCAAGGTGCCAAGTGGTGTCGTGGGCGGACGGGTCTTGTCCACTGGGACGGCAGACATCAAGGTGCTCGGCGTATTCGACGTCGTCCCGATCCTGGATGCCGAGCAGTCCGTCGTGGTGCTTGCTGGCATTCAAGTGCGTTGCTACGAGCTCTTCGGCACTGAGCCTATACGCGCGATCCGTGATCTCAGGCACAGGACCGTCGCGGTCAGCGAGCTCGGAGCAAACGACCATCTGTTTGTGGCGAGCATGCTCGCTTATGTCGGCATCGACCCCGGGAAGGAGGTCAACTGGGTTGCGACCAACACGTATGCCGAGTCGATGCGCTTGTTCACTGAAGGCAGGGCGGATGCCTTCCTGGCTTTCCCTCCGCAACCCCAGGAGCTGCGAGCGAGGAAGATCGGAAACGTCATCGTCGACACGACCCTGGACCGCCCATGGTCCCAATACTTCTGCTGTGTGGTTGCCGCGAACCGCCAATTCGTCGCGCAGCATCCGGTAGCCACCAAGCGGGCGCTGCGCGCTTTTGTGAAAGCCGCGGATATGTGTGCCCGAGAGCCTGAGCGAGTGGCGCGCTTCCTCGTCGCGAAGGGTTACGAGACGCGCTACGCGATGGCACTGGACGTCCTCCAGAAGCTTCCCTACAACCGCTGGCGGGAGGCGAACCCAGAGGATACCTTGCGTTTCTATGCACTGCGGCTGCACGAGGTGGGGATGATCAAATCCACCCCGCAGAAGCTTATCGCCCAAGGCACCGACTGGCGGTTTTTGAACGAGCTGAAGAAAGAGCTGAAGGCTTAGGGAGGTAGAGATGTCGGATCAGCTGTTCGGTCGGGTCACTCGTCGCCGGTTCCTAGGGAACGCGTCGGCGCTCAGCGCGGCATCGCTGCTGGGCTTGCCTCGTGCCGCGAACGCGGAGCCGCCGCCCGAAACGACCCGCGTGCGCGTGGTGAAGGTCCCCGCCATCTGCTTGGCTCCGGAGTACCTCGCCGAGGACCTGCTGCGCTTGGAGGGATTTTCCGAGATCGAGTATGTGGAAATCGGTCAATCCGCACCCCAGGAGTTGCTGATCGCCAACAAGGCGGATTTCGGCGTTCTCGCCCCGCCGGCCGTGCTGCCCGCCCTGGATGCTGGACAACCTCTGGTTGTGCTTGTCGGACTGCATGGCGGTTGCTATGAGCTTTTCGCCAACGAGCGCGTGCGTGCCATCCGCGATCTCAGGGGCAAGCGGGTTGCCATCAGCACTGTCCTGGGAGGGATCGAGTACTACTTCCTCGCTGCGATGGTGGCCTATGTGGGCATGGATCCACGCAAGGATATCGAGTGGGTTCGCGCAGACAGCCTCGACGGGATGCTCCAAACCTTCATCGACGGAAAGGCGGACGCGGTGCTCGCGTTTCCCCCGCAACCGCAGTATCTGCGCGCGCGGAAGATCGGGCAGGTGATCGTCAACACGACGCAGGACCGTCCGTGGGATCAGTACTATTGCTGCATGATCGGCAGCAGCAAGGAGTTCGTGACTAGAAACCCGGTCGCCACCAAGCGTGCAGTCCGAGCGATCCTCAAGGCCACCGACATCTGCGCGCAGGAACCGGAGCGCGCCGCTCGCTACATCGTGGCCAAAGGCTACGAGCCGCGTTACGACGTCGCACTCGAAGTCCTGAAATCTCTCTCCTATACGCGCTGGCGCACGTACGATCCGGAGGATTCGCTGCGCTTCTACGGCCTACGGCTGCACGAGGTGGGGCTGATCACGTCCGCGCCGCAGAAGCTCATCGCCCAGGGGACCGACTGGCGGTATTTGAACGAGTTGAAGAGGGAGCTGAAGGGCTAAGGTAAGTGTCGAGGGCGTCAGAGGTCAGGGGCAACTGTTGCGTGGCACCTTTGACATGCCTTGCTTCAAACCAGAGGCGACTGGAGGGGACGACGATGAGTGATCGAGACAATGGGCTGCGCGGACGCCGTAGATTCCTCACTGGCGCAGCGGCGCTCGGGGCAACTGCGTTCGCTTGTATCCCGCGCGTGGCGGTGGCCGAGGCGGCACCCGAGGTAAAAAAAATCCGTTTGATTCATGCTCCGGCAATCTGCCTTGCATTTGGTTATCTCGCCGAGGAACTGCTGCATGCCGAAGGCGTCGACGAGGTCGAGTACGTTGATATCACGGCCAACCTGGGCACCCCATACATCGCCTCGGGTCGCGTCGACATGTGGGTAGAGGCAGAGCGCCCGCCTTGGTTAACATGCTCGCGTCAAACGACTCGGTGGTCGCGCTGGGAGGTATTCATTCCGGCTGCTATGAGCTGTTTGCCAAGGCCGACGTGCGCGCCATCCGAGACCTCAAGGGCCGCTCGGTATCGATCAGCGTCTATGGCTCCACAGAGCACGTGTTCGTTGCCAGCATGGTGGCCTATGTGGGCATGGATCCACGCAAGGACATCAATTGGCTGGTGGGCGGCAGCTCCGAGGAAGCAATACGGGCGTTCTCGGAGGGGAAGGCGGACGCAATCCTCGGGTTCGCCCCTCAGCCGCAGGAACTGCGCGCCAGAAAGGTCGGGCATGTCATCGTCAACACGACATACGACCGGCCCTGGTCGCAATACTTCTGCTGCATGCTCACTGGAAACAGGGAGTTCGTCCGGCGCAATCCGGTGGCCACCAAGCGCGCCATCCGTGCGTTTCTCAAGGCTGCCGATATTTGTGCCACGGAGCCAGAGCGTGCCGCCCGGTTCATGGCCGACAAAGGGTATGCGCCAAGCTATGCTGTGGCTTTGGAGGTCCTCAGTGAGCTTCCCTACCGCCGCTGGCGCGACGCGAACCCTGAAGACACCCTGCGATTCCACGCCTTGCGCCTGCATGAAGCGGGAATCATCAAGACGAGCCCGCAGAAGCTCATCGCCCAGGGCACCGACTGGCGGTTTTTTAGCGAGCTCAAGAAGGAGTTGAAAGCCTGAGCCCGCGGCGAATCACATCCAATCGCGAAGGCCCTCGGAACCGTAGGCCCCACCTAACCAAAGAGGTCAAAGCCATGCACCATCGAACTGGCACCGCGAGCTCCGGATTCACCCGGCGGACGTTTCTAGCCAACGCATCCGCATTGGGCGCTGCTTCTCTCTTCGCGCTTCCTCGTTCAGCCGCGGCCGAGCCGCCGCCCGAGACGAAGCAGATCCGTCTCGTCCACGCCCCGGCGATCTGCCTGGCGCCGCAGTACCTGGCAGAGGAACTGCTGCACTTGGAAGGGTTTTCGGAGGTGAGCTACGCCGAGATGGCAAGCGGTACAGTCATGAGCGGGATCTATACAGGCCGGGCAGACCTCACCATGGATGCAGCGCCAGCGGTTGTCTATGCGATGGACAGCCGACCATCCTTGGTTGCACTAGCGGGGATTCACGCGGGCTGCTACGAGCTGATCGGAAACGAGCGCGTCAAGGCGATCCGCGACCTCCAGGGAAAGACTGTTTCAGTCTACACACTTGGTGGTGCCGACCATGTCCTCCTTGCGAGCATGCTGGCGTACGTTGGCATGGACCCGAAAAGGGACGTCAACTGGATCACGGGGGACAAATCTATGGACGCCATGCGCCTTTTCATCGAAGGGAAGGCGGATGCGTTCATGGGGTTCGCTCCTGCCCCGCAGGAGCTTCGCGCGAAGAAGATCGGGCACGTCATCGTCAACACGACCCAAGACCGCCCGTGGTCACAGTACTTCTGCTGCATGCTCGTCGCCAATCGGGAGTTCGTCGCAAGAAATCCGATCGCCACGAAACGCGCCTTACGGGCATATCTCAAAGCCGCCGACATCTGTGCGCAGGAGCCGGAGCGCGTTGCCCGCTTCCTCGCCGACAAGGGCTATGAACCTCGATACGAGATCGGGCTCGAGGTGGTCAAAGGGCTACCATACCGTCGCTGGCGGGAAGCCAATCCGGAGGACACGATGCGCTTCCTCGCTCTGCGGCTGCACGAAGTCGACATGATCAAAACCATGCCGCAGAAGCTGATCGCAAACGGGACCGACTGGCGGTTCTTGAATGAGTTGAAGAAGGAGTTGAAGGTGTGAATGCCACCCCCACCCCGACCCTCCCCCGCACGCGGGGGAGGGAGCGTTGGTCGTGGCCGAAGGCGCCCGTCGTTCTTGTCGTCGCGTTTGCGCTGTGCCAGAGTGCTCTGGCCCACAACCCCGGCAAGGATGCCCGGCTGCCGAAGATCGGCCCGGCGCCCGAGTTCACGTTGACAGACCAGGACGGCAAGCGTCTCTCGCTGCGTGACCTCCGCGGGCAGGTGACGGTGGTTACGTTCATCTTCACGACTTGCTCGGACACGTGCCCTTTGCTCACCGCGAAGCTGGTCGGAATCCAACGAACCCTTGCAGCGGATGCACCCAAGGTTTCGTTCGTGGCGATCACGGTGGATCCGCTCAACGATACACCGGCGGTGCTGAAGAAGTATGCGCAGGCGCATTCGGCCGATCTATCTCGATTCTCCTTCCTGACCGGGTCGCTCGGCGAGGTCGAGGATGTTACGCGCCGATACGCAGTCTTCTCGAAGCGGCAGCCAACGGGAGCTGTCGATCACACCTTCCTGACGTCTCTGATCGACCCAACCGGAACGTTGCGAGTGCAATATTTGGGCACGCGCTTCGACCCGAAGGAGTTTCTCGGCGACCTCAAGTCACTGCTCGCGGAGGCGCCGGTCAAGTGAGGCAGGTGACCAATTGGCTACCGCTGCTGGTCGCGCGGACGCGCGCCTCGATTCACACCAAGCTGCTGGTGGCATTCCTTGTGATCGTGGGGATGATGCTCGCCTCCGGCCTGGTGGGACTGCGTGCCCTCAGCGAGGTCAACACCCGCGCCGAGGACATGGTGCAGCTGCAGCGCAAGATCGCCGCCTACCGGCAGCTCAACCACGACACCATCGGTCAGCTCTACAGCGTCGCCTCCTCGCTGCTCAAGCCGGATGAGCGCACGCTGGAAGCCACCCTGCGCCAGCTCAACCAGTTCGGCTACGACCTCGACCGGCTGCAGTTCGTGGCCCAGGACGAGAAGGAACTGTTCGCGCGCGTGCGCACCGATTACGAGGAGTTCATCCGCATCGTGACCCAGGTGGTCGAGCTGATCCGCAGCGGGAGGCCTGCCGAGGGACGAGACCTGCAGCTCGCGCGCGCCACACCGCTGGCGGACCGCCTGGAACGGCTGACCAACGAGCTGGTCAACAAGGCGGAATCCGACATGGTGGCGAGCATCGAGGCGACCCACGAGGCCTACGTGACCTCGCGTCACGCCGTCATTGCTTTTGTCGTAGTGAGCATCCTGCTGGCTTTGCTCCTCGGCTATTCCATCTCCTCCTCCATCGTTGGTCCGGTGAGGCAGATGGAGGCGCGCATGGAAGAGATCGCCGTCGGAAATTTCTCCAAGCGCGTCGATGTGCCCAACCGCGACGAGCTGGGCGTACTGGCCGCGGACCTGAACCGCATGAGCGAGCTGCTTGGACAGGCCCACCGCGAGCTCGAGGCAGCGAGCCGGCACAAATCCGAGTTCCTGGCCAACATGTCGCACGAGCTGCGCACGCCGCTCAACGCCATCATTGGTTTCTCGGAAGTCCTGAAGGACGGCCTGTTCGGGGAGCTGACAGCGAAGCAGGCGGAGTACATCCGAGACATCCACGCCTCCGGCCATCATTTGCTCTCGCTCATCAACGATATTCTTGATCTGTCCAAGGTCGAGGCCGGGCGCATGGAGTTGTCGGTGGCCAAGTTCGACCTGCCCACGACCATCGACGATGCACTGGCCTTCGTCCGCGACCGCGCAAGTCGGCACGGTATCGTGTTGAACGTTCAGGTGGATGCACGCCTGAACTCGTTCGCCGGAGACGAGCGCAGAGTCAAGCAGATCCTGCTCAATCTCCTGTCCAACGCCGTGAAGTTCACGCCCGAGGGTGGTAGCGTGTTTGTCGCCGCAGCACCGGCGGGCGAGGGCGTGCAGATCTCGGTCAGGGACACCGGAATCGGGATTTCCAAGGACAATCAGCAGTTGCTGTTTCAAGCTTTTCAGCAGGTGCGCAGTGAGGACGGAGCGAAGCGCGAGGGCACCGGGCTGGGCCTGGCGCTGGCTAAGCGCATCACTGAGATGCACGGAGGCTCGATCTGGGTGGATAGCGAGCCGGGCAAGGGATCCACGTTTACATTTACGTTGGCGGAGCAGCCATGGCAAACGAGTTGATACTGATAGTCGAAGACGACGACAACAGCCGCAAGCTGCTGCGCGACTCACTGCAGGTGATGGGCTACAAGACCGCGGAAGCAGCCACTGGCGAGCTGGGCCTTCAGCTCGCCCGCGAGCGCGGGCCCGCTCTGATCCTGATGGATATTCAGATGCCCGGCATCAGCGGCTTCGATGCCTTGCGCAGCCTGCGCAGCGACGCAATGACACGTGCGATTCCGGTCATCGCCGTGACGGCCTCGGTGATGGGCACGCAACAAAACGACGTGCTGCAGGCTGGATTCGACGCGCTCGAGTCCAAGCCGGTCAGTATCGTCGGCCTATTGCGCAAGATGCGCGCCTTGCTCGATCGGAAGTCGGCTTCGCTGCCCACATGAGGGAGCAGCCGGTCGTGCTGGTCGTCGACGATCAGGCCCCGAACCGCAAGCTGCTCGCGGATCTGCTGGCGAGCCGAGGGTATGCCGTCGTGACCGCCGAGTCCGGTGAGGAGGCGCTGGCCAAGGTTGGGAGCGTTCAACCCGATCTTGTCCTGCTCGATGTCATCATGCCCGGCCTCAGTGGCTACGAAGTGTGCCGAAGTATTCGTGCGGACCCGGCCACGGGCGTGCTGCCGGTCGTCATGGTGACGGCGCTCGACCCTGCGCAGGAACGGGTGAAGGGGCTGGAGGCCGGCGCCGACGACTTTCTGACCAAACCGATCAACACGCAGGAACTGCTGGCGCGCGTGAAATCGCTTCTGCGCGTCAAGACCTTTCACGACACCGTGCAGGCGCAGGCGTCCGAGCTGGCCGCGCTGAACGCCGGCCTCGAGAAGCGCGTGCAGGACCAGCTCGGCGAGCTGCAGCGCCTGGCCCAGCTCAAGCGCTTCTTTCCGCCCCATCTGGCCGAGCGCATCGTTGCCGGCGACGTGGACGATCCGCTGGCCACGCACCGCCGCGAGATCACAGTCGTCGTCCTCGACTTGCGTGGATTCACCGCCTTCGCCGATACCTCCGAGCCCGAGGAGGTGATGAGCCTGCTGCGCCGCTATCATCAAGTCATGGGCCAGCTCATCCAGGCCAATGGTGGCACCTTGGAGCAATTCAGCGGCGGCTCCATGCTCGTGATTTTCAACGATCCTGTGATCAGCGAGGATCCGGCCGGCCATGCCGTACGCATGGCGCTGGAGATGCAGGTGCGCTTCGATGAGCTGATGAACACCTGGCGCAGGCGCGGCCATGAGATCTCGCTCGGGATCGGCGTCGCTTACGGCTACGCGACCATCGGCGCGATTGGCGACGAGGCCCGCGTCGGCTACGGTGCCATCGGGCGCGTCACCAATCTCGCCGCCCGCCTGAGCGCCGAGGCTCCCGCCGGTCAAATCCTGGTGAGCGCATCGGTCTACGAGCTGGTCGAGTCGCTCGTGGATGCGGAGGAAGCCGACCAGGTGAATCTGAACGGGTTCATGCGCCCTGGACCCGCCTACCGGATCGCAGGCCTGAAGCCCAAGCGCGCGGAGCACGTCGATCGAATCTGGCCGCTCAAAATCTACACGCTCGGGCAGTTCGCGCTGCTGCGGGAGGGGCAGCCGGTTCCGCTCAGTCGCAAGGTGCAGAAGCGCCCGCTCGATTTGCTGAAGGTGCTCATCGCCTATGGTGGCGTGCGCGCTGACATTTCCACGCTGGTCGCCTCGCTCTGGCCGGACGCAGAGGGAGACGCTGCCAGAGTCACGTTCGACAGCAACCTGCACCGGCTGCGCAAGCTGATCGACATCGACGACATCCTTCCGCTGGCCGAGGGTATGCTCTCGCTGGATGCCACGCGCTGCTGGGTGGACGTGTGGGCGTTCGAGGCGCTCGTGAAACGCATCGAAACCGCCGCGTATCAGCCGTCGGAGTCGACGGAGCCGTACCATCCGGAGTTCGCCAGGGACCTGCTGCGCCTGTATGCAGGACACTTCATCGAGACGGAGTCCCAGGAGCCCTGGGCCGTAGGGATGCGCGACAAGCTGCGCGCCAAGTTCGTGCGAGCAGTTAGCGCCCTGGGTGCTCAACTGGAGCAACGCAGGCAATGGGAGCAGGCCGTAGCGCTCTACTCGCGCGCCCTCGAGCTGGACAATCTGGCCGAGGGGCTGTATCGGCGTCTGATGATCAGCTTCCGTGAGCTCGGCGAGACGGCGGAAGCGTCAAAAGTGTATCGGCGTTGCCGCGACATGTTGTCCATCGTGCTGAGCATTAGCCCATCGGCCGAGACCGAAGCCATCCGCGCCAGCTTGCGTGAAGGCGAAACCGGGGAGCCGCCGCGATGAGCGGCGCGCCCCGCATCCTCGTGGTAGACGACACGCCGCAGAACGTGCGGTTGCTCGGCGACCTGCTCGCGGCGAAAGGCTACGACGTGGCAGCCGCGGCGTCCGGCGCCGAGGCGCTGGAGCAGATCGAGAAGCACAAGCCCGATCTCGTGCTGCTCGACGTCGTCATGCCGGGATTGAGCGGCTACGACGTCTGCCGGCGTATCCGCGAGAACCCGGCAACCGCCACGCTGCCCGTGGTGATGGTGACTGCGCTGGACCCGGGAACCGAGCGGATCAAAGGCATCGAGGCGGGCGCCGACGACTTCGTGACCAAGCCGCTCAATCAGCCCGAGCTGCTGGCGCGCGTCAAATCGCTTCTTCGCATCAAGTCGCTCCACGATCAGCTGGAGGATTGGAATCGCAACTTGGAAGCGCGGGTACGCGAGCAGCTCGATCAGCTCGAACGCCTGGGCCGCCTCAAGCGCTTCTTCTCGCCGCAGCTCGCGGAACTGATTCTTTCCGGCGGAGCCGAGGACCCTCTCAAGAGCCACCGCCGCGAAGTGGTGGTGGTGTTCCTTGACCTGCGCGGGTTCACTGCCTTCGCGGAGACCACCGAGCCGGAAGAGATCATGGGTGTGCTGCGCGAGTATCACGCGGAGATGGGCCGCGTGATCTTGACGCACGAAGGCACACTGGAGCGCTTTGCCGGCGACGGCATGATGGTGTTCTTCAACGACCCGGTGCAAGTAGCCGATCCCGCTGCGCGAGCGGTGCGCATGACGGTCATGATGCGCGAGAGGCTATCGGAGCTGACGGCGAAATGGAGCAAGCGCGGGTTCGAACTGGGGTTTGGAGCGGGAATCGCGCAGGGTTACGCGACAATCGGGGCCGTGGGCTTCGAGGGGCGCTGGGACTACGGGGCGATCGGCACGGTGACCAATCTTGCGGCGCGCTTGTGCGGAGAGGCCAAGCCGGGGCAGATCCTGATCGCGCAACGGGTGCTCGCCTCGGTGGAGGAGTTGGTCGAGGTGGAACCCGTGGGCGAGCTGGCGCTTAAAGGACTGCTGCGACCTGTCGCAGCTTTCAATCTGATGCGGTTGCGGTAATAGCCACCAGAGAAGGGTATGCGGCGGGCACCACCCATCTCGAAGCTGGTGCGCCCACGTTTACACGGCGCAGTGGCGCGCGGTCGCCTGTTCGCCAGACTGGATAGCACGAAGGAAGGCCACGCCGCCATCTGCGTGGTGGGGCCGCCCGGAGCGGGTAAGACCACCCTCGTCGCGAGCTGGCTCAATGCTCGCAAGCTTCAGGGAATCTGGTATCAGGTGGATTCGGGCGACGCAGACCTGGCGACGTTCTTCTACTACTTGGGTCAAGCCGCGTTAGCCTTCTCGGGATCCAGGCAACGCCCGCTTCCTGCCCTGACGGCCGAGTATCTCAGCGA
>JBGPPC010000117.1:0-11495 GCA_041488355.1 Gammaproteobacteria bacterium | reverse complement strand
TACGGCCCGGACGCCGGCTTCCCCGCAGGTGTCCAGATCTATCACCGGGACGACTATGACCGCGTACAGCGCGAGATGCGCGAGATCGAGGGCACCTCGGTCATCATCTACGATCAGACTTGCGCTGCAGAGAAGCGCCGTCGGCGCAAGCGCAACCTCTATCCGGATCCACCCAAGCGTGTTGTGATCAATGATCTCGTGTGCGAGGGCTGCGGCGACTGCGGGGTGAAGTCCAACTGCGTCTCGGTGCTCCCGCTGGAGACCGAGTTTGGCCGCAAGCGCACCATCGATCAGTCGTCGTGCAACAAAGACTATTCCTGCGTGAAAGGCTTCTGCCCGAGCTTTGTAACCGTGCATGGCGGGAGCCTGCGCAAAGGCAGGCTGGCACCGGCAGGTAACAAGACCGACGTCTTGTTTGCCGCCATTCCCGAGCCGAACCTGCCGCTACTGGAGACGCCGTACGGCATCATGGTCACCGGCGTGGGCGGCACCGGTGTGGTCACCATCGGCGCGATCGTGGGCATGGCCGCAAACCTGGAGGGAAAGGGGTTTGGCGGATTGGACATGGCGGGGCTGGCCCAGAAGGGCGGTGCGGTGTGGAGCCATCTCCAGATCGCCGCCAATCCCGAGGATATTAGGACGGTACGCCTCGGCTCCGGTGGAGCGAACGCGGTCTTGGGCTGCGATCTCGTGGTGAGCGCCAGCCAGAAGACCATGGACACGACCCGGTCAGGTCTAACCCGCATGGTGGTGAACACGCATCAGCAGATGACGGGTGAGTTCACGCGCAAAGCGGATTTCGAGTTCCCCGATCAGGCGCTGCGGTACACGATCAGTAACGGTGTGGGCGCGGGACAGGTCGACTTCGTAGACGCTACGCGCATCGCAACTGCACTTCTAGGCGACAGCATTGCCACCAACATGTTCATGCTGGGCTACGCGTATCAGCGAGGCTTGGTGCCGGTGTCGGCGGAGGCGATCCAGAAGGCCATCGAGCTGAACGGTGCCGCGGTGAAGATGAATCAGGCCGCGTTCCTGTGGGGGCGTCGTGCGGCGGTGGACTCAACGGCGGTCGAGCGGATCATCGCGCCTAAAGCGGAAGCCGCGACCGGCACCAAGTTCTCAGACTCGCTCGACGAGCTAATCCGGCGTCGAGAGGATTTCCTCACCGGTTATCAGAACGCCGCGTACGCGCAGAAATACCGTGCGCTGCTGGATAGGGTTCGACTCGTCGAGAGCGCTAATTGCAAAGGGCTCACCACTCTTACCGAGGCGGTGGCTCGCTATTACTTCAAGCTGCTGGCGTACAAGGACGAGTATGAGGTTGCGCGGCTGTACGCGGCGAGCGGCTTCCGGGAGAGGATCAAGTCTGAGTTCGAAGGCGACTGCAAGCTGCGCTTCCATCTAGCCCCTCCTCTGCTGGCGCGGCGCAACGACCAGGGCGAACTGACCAAGTCCGAGTTCGGGCCCTGGGTGTTCAGCGTCTTCAAGTTGCTGGCCAAGCTGCGCGGTCTGCGGGGAACTGCGCTGGACATTTTCGGCTATACGGAGGAGCGCCGTACCGAACGGCAGTTGATCGAAGACTACGCGCATCTGCTCGATGAGCTCCTGGCCGGGCTCCGCCCCGAAAATCATGCGCTGGCGGTACAGATCGCTTCCATCCCGGAGGAGATTCGCGGCTACGGGCATGTGAAGATGCGCAGTCTGACGGTAGCGATGGAGAAGCGAGCGCGGCTGCTCACCGAGTTTCGCAGTCCGACAGGTCAGCGCGCGGCCGCCTGAGTCGCCGCGGCCAGCTGTCAGCCCTTGGCTAAGCGGGCGAGATCAGGTCCAGACGGTCGGTAACGATGGCACTGACTCCGCGCGACAACAGTTGGCGGGCTGTCTGCGCCCGGTTCACGGTATAACAGAGGACCGGGTATCCGGCGGTCGTCGCCTCCTTCAGCAGCAAAGCAGTCGCTGCACGCTGCTCGCAATGCAATGAGAAGCACCCGAGGCGGTCGACCTGCTCGCGCCAATCGTGAGGGACGTCTGTCACAAGAAGTCCACGCGGAAGCCGTGGTGCCGCCTCCTGGGCAGCTTCCAGCGCCGCCAGCGAGAACGACGAAAGCAATGGTGGCGTCGATTCCATCCAATGTCGAAGGACCTCCTTCGCCACAGCGGTGCCGGTCTCTTGCTCCCGGCCCGGGCAGGGCTTGATCTCGACGTTTGGCCACAGACCCAGCTCCCGGCACAGGTCCAGCGCAGCAGCTAGAGTGGGAATCGGTTCCCTGGCGAACCGCGTGTTGTGCCAACTCCCTGCATCTAGGCGCTGCAATACGTGCCAATCGGCGCGCGCGATGGGGCCGTGACCGTTGGTTGTGCGATCGAGCGTGTCATCGTGCATGAGGATGGCCACACCATCGCGCGTCAGCTTGGCGTCGAACTCCACGGCGCGAAAGCCATGGCGGACAGCGGCCCGAAGAGCGGCCAACGTGTTTTCGGGGGCGAGCGAGCCTCCGCCCCGATGCGCGAGCAGGTGCGGGAAAGGCCACGACGGTCGCGGTGCTTGATTCATTGCTGAGCGCAATCTTGCATTCGACAGCTCACGCCCCTATTAGGGGTGTGTGTGGTTGTCCGTTATAATCTTGTTTTTTCGAGCATTCAGGGGGTAAACGTGCCAATTTACGAATACCGCTGCGCGACTTGCGGCTTCGAGAAGGAATATCTGCAGAAGCTCTCCGATGCGCCTATCACCGATTGCGAACGCTGTGGCCGGCCGACTATGGCGAAGCTGGTCTCGGCTGCCGGTTTCCAGCTCAAGGGCAGTGGCTGGTATGCCACCGATTTCAAGAACAACGGCACCAAGCCCAAGGCAAAAGAAGATTCCAAGACCGACGCGCCCGCGGGCGACAGCGGGACAAAGCCATCGCCCGAGACCAAAAGCAACGCGGAATGCGGCGCCGGCGCCTGCCCGGCTTGCCTGCCCGCCCAGTGACGCCGCCGAGAAGTGAAATTGGAGCTCCGGGCTGGTGAGAAAATACTTTCTCACCGGGGTCCTGATCTGGATTCCACTGGTTATCACGCTTTGGGTGCTCAACCTGATCGTGAGCACCATGGACAGCACGCTGCTGCTGTTGCCGGAATCTCTGCAGCCGAAAACATGGCTAGGCTTCAACATCCCGGGCTTGGGCGTGGTGCTGACCTTAGTGGTGCTGCTGCTCACCGGCGTGTTCGCCGCGAACATCATTGGCCAGCGGCTGGTGCGGGTCGGCGAAAGCTTGCTGGCTCGCATCCCGGTAGTCAAGACCATCTACAACAGCGTCAAGCAGGTCTCGGACACATTGTTCTCGGGCCAAGGGCAGGCTTTTCGCAAGGCCCTGTTGGTGCAGTTCCCGCATAGCGAGGCATGGACTGTGGCTTTCCTGACCGGCACGCCAAGCGGCGAGGTGGCCGACAAACTGGGTGGCGACCGCATCAGCGTGTATGTTCCAACAACCCCCAACCCGACCTCGGGATTCTTTCTGATCGTCCCCCGCTCCAATGTCGTCGAGCTTGACATCAGCGTGGATGAGGCGCTCAAGTATGTCATCTCCATAGGTGTCGCCCCGCCCGGACCGCAGCGCCGCACACCGACGGGCGACATTACGCCCGACGCCTGAGCGGGCCGAGCCGCCCGCCTGACCGCCGATACGGACATTCCCCGCTTTCCAATGATGCGTACCGATTATTGTGGATTGATTGACAGGAGATTCCTCGGACAGCCCGTGATCCTGTTCGGCTGGGTACACCGTCGTCGTGACCACGGTGGCGTGATCTTTATCGATCTCAGAGATCGCGAGGGATTGGTTCAGGTGGTGTGCGATCCGGACACACCCGCCACGTTCGCCATCGCGGATCGGTTGCGCAACGAGTTCGTGATCTGCGTGCAGGGGCGTGTGCGCCCACGCCCCGAGGGCACCATTAACCTCAACCTGAAGAGCGGGGAAGTCGAGGTCCTGGCCACGACGATCGAGATCCTCAACGCGTCGCTGACGCCGCCGTTTCAGCTCGACGACGAGAGCCTCAACGAGAACGTGCGCCTGGAGCATCGAGTAATCGATCTGCGGCGGCCCCTCATGCAACGCAACTTACGGTTGCGCTACCGAGTTGCAATGAGCGTGCGTCGATTCCTCGACGCGCATGGCTTCATTGACATCGAGACACCGATGCTGACCAAGTCGACCCCGGAGGGCGCGCGCGACTATCTGGTTCCCAGCCGTGTGCATCCGGGACAGTTCTTCGCGCTGCCGCAATCACCACAGCTGTTCAAGCAGCTGCTCATGATCGCTGGCTTCGATCGTTACTATCAGATCACCAAGTGCTTCCGCGACGAGGATCTGCGAGCCGACCGCCAGCCCGAGTTTACTCAGATCGACGTCGAGACTTCCTTCCTCGGCATCGCCGAGATCACGGAACTCATGGAACAGATGATCCGCGCGGTGTTCCAGCAAGCGCTGGACGTGCGCCTACCCGACCCCTTCCCGCGCATGAGTTTTGCGGAGGCGATGTCAAAGTACGGGTCCGACAAGCCCGATCTGCGCGTATCGCTGACCCTAACCGAGCTGACCGACGTGATGAAGGATGTCCAGTTCAGAGTGTTCTCGAGCGCAGCCAGCATGGCCGGCGGTCGAGTGGCCGCGCTACTCGTCCCGGGCGGCGGCCAGCTGACGCGCAGTGAGATTGACGTCTACACCGAGTTCGCGGCCATCTATGGCGCACAGGGGTTGGCGTATATCAAGGTAAATGAGGCTGCCAGGGGGCGCGAGGGTCTACAGTCTCCCATCGTCAAGAACCTTCCGGATGGTGTGCTCAAGACGATACTCGAACGCAGTGGCGCGAGAGATGGGGATCTGCTGTTTTTCGGTGCCGACAAGGCAAGAGTGGTGAATGAGTCGCTCGGTGCACTGCGTGCCAAGATCGGACATGAGAGAGGCTTCGCGCAAGCGGGGTGGAAGCCCCTTTGGGTGCTGGACTTTCCGATGTTCGAATGGAACGAAGAGGAGCGGCGCTGGGATCCGCTCCACCATCCTTTCACCTCGCCAATGGATGGTCATGAGGAATACCTGGACAGCGATCCGGGCAAAGCGCTTTCGAAAGCCTACGACATGGTGCTCAACGGCTGGGAGATCGGCGGCGGCTCGGTGCGTATACACCGTCAAGACGTGCAGTCGAAGGTGTTTGCGGCCCTCAACATCAGGCCGGAGGAAGCGCGCACGAAGTTCGGCTTTCTGCTCGATGCCCTCCAATATGGGGCTCCGCCCCACGGCGGCTTGGCTTTTGGCCTCGATCGGATTGTTGCATTGATGACCGGCGGCGAGTCCATCCGAGATGTGATTGCCTTTCCCAAAACGCAGCGTGCGCAAGACCTGTTAACACACGCGCCCAGTGCGGTGGACGAGCGACAGCTGAGGGAGCTGCACATACGGCTGCGTGCGCCCGACGTTGTGAAACCCTATTGACGTTCAAGATACCGATCTCGGTGCTGGTGGTCGTTCATACGCCGCAGCTCCACGTGCTGCTGCTCGAGCGTGCCGATCACCCGGGTTATTGGCAGTCGGTGACCGGTAGCCAAAACGAGGGTGAGACGCTTGAGCAGACCGCAATGCGAGAAGTACTGGAAGAGACGGGCCTGGATGCACGCCGCCACCGTCTGACCGACTGGCGCCTGCACAACGAATACGAAATCTTCCCGGAGTGGCGGTGGCGCTACGCGCCGGGCGTGACGCAAAACACAGAGCATGTGTTTGGCTTGCTGGTTTCGGAGCCCGTTGAGGTCCGGACTGCCCCGCGCGAGCATCTCGATTTCATGTGGCTGCCCTGGGACGAGGCGGCGCAGCGGTGCTTCTCCTGGAGCAACGCAGCCGCGATCCGTAAACTGGCCCATGCCGGCATCTAGGGTGCGCCGGCCCCCAATAGCAGAGGCGACAACGGAGATCGGATGCAAAGCCTGCACGTCCTGACCTACAACATTCACAAGGGCTTCGCCCAGTTCAATCGCCGCGTCAGCCTGCACGATCTGAAGGGTCGTCTGCAATCGGTCGAGCCGGACGTCGTGTTCCTTCAGGAGGTGGTCGGGTTCCATGCCCGGCTCGCCCGGCGCCATGACGACTGGCCAACCGCACCCCAATACGAGTTTCTGGCAGATGCAGTTTGGAAGGACTTTGCCTATGGCCGCAACGCTGTGGTAGACGACGCCCACCACGGGAATGCCATCCTTAGCAAGTTCCCGATCATGCGCTGGGACAACGAGGACGTGTCCATGCATCGTCTCGAGCGGCGCGGCATGCTTCACTGCGAGATCGAGATACCGGGCTGGAACCAGAGGCTGCACACGATCAACGTGCACTTGGGCCTGTTGCGCATTTGGCGTGAGAAGCAGCTGGAGGTGCTCGCCAGCCGCATTGAGCGTTTGGTACCCCACGACGCTCCGCTCATAGTCGCCGGTGACTTCAACGACTGGACCCGACGCGCGAGCGAATACCTGATGCGTGCGCTAGACGTCTCGGAGGTGTTCGAAACCTACGGAAGGGGTCCTGCGCGCAGCTTTCCTGCTGTGCTCCCAGTGCTGCATCTTGACCGCATCTACGTTCGCGGCTTCCGGGTCAAACTGGCTCACGTCCACCGCGGGCTGCGCTGGGCACGCTTCTCCGATCATGCGGCCCTTTCCGCGCTATTGATTCGCGAACACCGCGATGCCAAGTCGCGTGTGGGCACAGCGGCGCCCCGCTCCAACACGGCGGTATGAATTCGTGCGGATGACACGCGCTACAAGGTCTCGCTAGCCCAACCGCAAACCGGCCTCGGTTTGGCTTTCCCGGCACCATTTCAGCGTGTCGGGATCTGAGTTTTGGCATCCTCGGGCGCGGTGGGACTTAGCGCGTGGCACGGCCGTTGCTCGCTAGGGCCTATCTCCCTCTATGGAAGAACCCGCAGTGTTCGGCTTGCGCAGGCCCAGACCTCAATCTCCACAGCTCGATCTGTCGGTTCCCCTAGAGCGCGACCAGCTATTGTGGTTGCTTGGCAGCATGTGCCAGCTCTTCCGGGTGCCTTTCGACGCCCGCTTGATCCTTCAGCATTATCCGCCACCCTATGCGTTGGGCAGCCTCTGCGAAGCGGCGCAGGCGCTTGGCTTCCATCTTCACGCGCAAGCCCAGCCGAGGGACGGATTGCGCGTGCATAACCTCCCGGCCATAGCTCTATGCCGTGACAGAGCCCAAGCCCCGGCACTTGTCCTGAAGACCGATGGCGAGCGCGTATTGCTGTTTCGCGCTGGCTCGGAAGCGGGGCAGACCGTTGGTTTGGATGAGTTCCAGCGCCAATTCGAACCAGTGCTGCTCGCGTTGGAGCGTCCACCAAAGCAAGGCCGTCGGGCGGATGATGGTAGCCCGTCCGACTCGGCTGCCCGCGAGGATTTCGGATTCGGTTGGTTCATCCCGGAGCTACTCAAGCACAAACGCATTTTCCGCGACGTGCTGCTGGCCTCCTTGGCTATCCAGCTTATGGCGCTCGCCACGCCTCTGTTCACGCAGGCGATCATCGACAAAGTAGTCGTGCACCAGACCCACAGCACGCTGGCGGTGGTGGGCTTCGCACTCCTCATGTTCATGCTGTTTTCCACCGTTATGACGTGGCTGCGGCAGTACCTTGTTATCCACACCGGCAATCGCATCGACGCCGTGCTCGGCAGCCACGTTTTCGGGCACATGTTGCGTCTGCCACTGCGCTACTTTGAACAGCGAGCCACCGGCGTGATCGTTTCCAGGTTGCACGGCGTGGAGACGATCCGTGACTTTCTCTCCGGCGCGGCAGTCTCCCTGATCCTCGATCTGCCCTTTTTGCTTATCTTCTTGGGTGTAATGTTCTTTTACAGCTGGCAGCTGTCTCTGATCGCGCTCGGCTGTTTGGGCGCCATCAGCGTTCTCAGCCTTGGTGTGACGCCGATCTTCCGGGCGCGGTTGAACCGCCAGTTCTTGCTCGGGGCCCGCAACCAAGCCTTCGTCACCGAGTACGTGGTCGGCATGGCGACGGTCAAGAGCCTGCAAACGGAGCCCCTGCTAGAGCGGCGCTACGGTGAGTATCTAGCGAGTTACCTCGCCGCGGGGTTCTCCACGCGGCAGCTGGCAAACACCTTCAATGTACTTGCCAATACGCTCGAGCAGGCGATGACATTGGCAATACTGATCATGGGCGCGCTGCTGGTCATGCATGGCAACGGTTTCACCATCGGGATGCTGGTGGCATTCCAGATGTTCGCGAGCCGCATGTCGCAGCCCATGCTGCGCCTGGTGGGTCTGTGGCAAGAGTTTCAGCAGGCATCTGTAGCGGTCAGGCGGCTGGGCGACGTCATGAACCTTCCGACCGAGCCCTACACGTTGGTACCTGCGCGTAGCCGGCGCGACGCGGGGCACATTGAGGTGCTCGATCTCGGTTTTCGCTACAGCGAACAGCACCCGTTCGTCTATAGGAACCTGACCATTACCTTCAAGCCCGGCCAGCTCACCGTGCTTATGGGCCCATCCGGCTCCGGCAAGAGCACCCTAACCAAGCTGCTGATGGGGTTTTACCCCCCGACAGAGGGTCAGATTCTGATTGATGGTCGCGACATCCACAATCTGTCTGCGAATGAGTTGCGGCAGTCATTTGGGATTGTGCCGCAGGAGACGATGTTGTTCGCGGGCACAATCTACGACAACTTGGCCATGGTCGACCCGCACGCGACCTTCGACCAGATCATGGACGCCTGTCGCAAAGCTGAGATCCACGACGTGATCGAGGGTTTGCCGCAGGGTTACCAAACCATTCTCGGAGAGCATGGCGTGGGCCTCTCGGGTGGCCAGAAGCAACGCATTGCCATCGCACGTGCCCTCCTCAAGCGACCCGCCGTCCTCGTGTTTGACGAAGCCACCAGCAACCTGGACGTCGACACGAGCGAACAGCTCGCGCGGACCATCAATCAATTGAAAGGAACTACTACTATTTTGTTTATTACCCACCACGCGCCGAGAGGGCTCGCATTCGACGTGGTCGTCCGTCTAGGCGAGAAGCAAACGCCATCGGAGTTGAGCGTGGGCGGCGTTGTGCGTCCTCTCTCCCTAGCGATCCGGCATGTGGATGGCCCTGAAGATCAGGTACCAGCCGTCCATTGATCGGGCTCTAACAGTTAACAAATTCAAATAGTTGCTGGCATAGGCCTTGATGGAAAGGTGGTCGGTGACGTTGGACGTCTAAGAACCGACCTGCAGCGGCTTCAACCCTATACTGGCGCTTAACAAACGGCAACGCGTCCTCAAGTCTTACACAGTAGAAGCCGGCATCACCCCACGCCGCTTGCGCCTAGGATTAACAGCTTTCTCCTACCTTACAAGGGGCTGCAGTCATCCGATTGTGTTTGGCACGACGTTATCGATCCGTGCCCACGAATCGCCCAATCCTTCAAAGTTTTTCAAGAATATGCAGGTCTGGTGGCATCTCGATTGCGCTTGATTGTCTGGCCGCGGAGACGTCATCACATGCTTCGCGTCGCAACGAAAGCTTCCTTTGACTTTTCTCGCACCGCGATGAACCGGCTCACGCAACCACTTTTTACCGCGCTCGAAACAGGGGTGACGCAGCGTGCGTCAAGCCACGGGGCGAGCAGCGAACTCTCGACCATCTGCACCCAAAACCCCGTAACGCAAAGGGCGCTGCAGTCGGGGTGCCGAACCCGATCGTGTGCCGGGGTCAGTCGGCATGAACAGTCAGTGAATATCGAAAGCGGTTTTTCCGGAGGTTGATCATGGCAGACGTCAACGACATCGTAGGCAGCAGTACCGACGACACTTTATTCGCTGCACCTGGAACCAACAACATTGTCGGTGGCCCGGGCAACGATACTATTTACGCCAATGATGGGTTGAATACTATCCAATATCAGTCTGGCGATGGGGTCGACTCCGTCAAGTTTGGTCTGCCGCGCACATATCAGTACGCGCGGTTCCTGACGGAGGCTAGGAGCGCCCTCTCGAATCAGTCGAACTTTAGGGACTTTGTCACCACTGCCAACAAGAGTCTTATTGACGCGCTGCCCTTCGACATTTCCTCCGTCCTCAACGATATGCGGCGCGGCCCAGTCGATTCCAACGCGGCCAATGCTGCACTCACCCAGCTGATAGATTGGATCAACGCGCCGGTCGGCAACGTGATCCAGTTCGGTCCTGGAATCAAGCCCAGCGACATCGCAGTGCAGGTGGGCGCAACCGCGAGCTTCAGTTCATCGCAGAGCACGCCCGTGCAATTTGCCGTCGCCCTCAACAGCGAGGAAGGAATGGTGTTCGGGCTCGAAGGCACCCAAGCCGTCGCGCGTGACCTTGGTGCTCCGGTGTTGCCACCTACCATCGACATGACGTTCCAGTTCGCGGACGGTACGCGCACGACCCTGGCCGACCTGCTGGCGCGCCCAGGCATCGGCGTGATTGGCGACCAGACAGGCTCAGACGGCAACGATTTCCTCCACGGCAGCCTGAGCGACGACACCCTGATGGGCAATGGCGGAGACGACAAACTTGACGGTGGCGCTGGCGCCGATCGCCTGTTCGGTGGCGATGGCGACGATGTCATCAGCGGTGGCTCGGGCGACGACGCCGTCTATGGGGAGGGGGGCAACGACGTCCTGGCCTCCGGCAAGAACGGTGGCGTTATGTCGTACATGTCCGGCGGACCTGGCGACGATGTCTACTGTTTCAACCGCGGCGACGGTCTGGTAACAATAGACGACCAAGACTGGAGCGGTAGCGGCGTCGACACGCTCTCTTTCGGCAATGGTGTGGCGCTCTCCGACCTGGTTGCCTCTGTCGACACAAGCGGCAACTTGATGCTAAGCATCGCAGGTACCAGTGATGCCATCACAATCCCGTGGTTTGATGCATCGAACGGGATGACGGCGAGAACAGATTCAGCGATCGAGCGCGTGCAGTTTTTCGACGCCGATGGCACCGCTCACGTCTACGACCTAGGAAGCCTTGTGAATGCGGCTTTTCCCGACCCGTCTACGGCCGACCCGGCCGTAAGCGTGGTGCTCGCGGACCCGGGGAGCACCAAGCGCTCCCTATCGGAAGTCGGTGAGCCGTATGCGCGCAGTTATGCCCTAACCGGCAATCTGTTTCCTCCGGAGAACAGCGCGCCCACGGTCGGACAAGCCATCGACGCTCAGAGTGCCACGCAGGGTATGGACTTCTCTTTCCAGGTGCCCACGGATGCTTTCGTTGACATCGACAACGACAAGCTGAGCTACAGCGCAAAGCTCAAGGACGGCTCTGATCTGCCATCGTGGCTAGGGCTCGACCCGAGTACGGGCACGTTCTCAGGCAAGCCATCTAACGCCGACGTGGTGGATATGCTGAGCATCGAGGTGACCGCTTCCGACGGCTTGGCGAGCGCATCGCAGGAGTTCAACCTGAGTGTGGCCAACGTCAACGACGCGCCGACGGTCGGACAAG
>JBGPPC010000116.1:0-11511 GCA_041488355.1 Gammaproteobacteria bacterium | reverse complement strand
CTCCAACTTCGGATGGCGCATCGACCCGTTTACTGGATTGAATGCTTTCCACGAGGGAATTGACTTCATGGCTGAGGAGGGTTCGCCCATCCTCGCGGCGGCCGGCGGTGTCGTGGTGTACGCAGGTGTCCATCCGCAATATGGTAATATGATTGAGATTGATCACGGCAACGACTTGGTGACGCGCTACGCCCATGCCTCGAAGCTGCTGGTCAACGTGGGTGACGTGGTGCTGCGCGGGAGCAAGATCGCGCAGGTAGGCAATACGGGCCGTTCCACGGGCACCCACCTGCACTTCGAGGTGCGTCACAGGGGGGTAGCGCAGAACCCCGCGCGCTTCCTGCGGATGCCAGGCTAAACACCGCAAAGATTGCCGCGTGAGGGGTGAGAGGCCAAGGGCCTCTCGCCCCTCTTGCTTTTTACGGGCCCGGTCGCAACTCTAATGGGCTCTCAATGCACCCATACGGAGCCCGACTCACGGACATCCGATGATAGCTACCCTGCTCAAGAAGATCTTTGGCAGCCGTAACGACCGGCTGATCAAGAAGTACATGCATGCCGTCCGGGCTATCAATGCCCTGGAACCCGGGATCGAGGGCCTGAATGATGCTCAGTTGCGCGCCAAGACGGACGAATTCAGGGAGCGTCTCACTAAAGGCGAAACCCTGGATGATTTGCTGCCCGAGGCCTTTGCCGTGGTGCGCGAAGCCGGCAAGCGTACCCTGAATATGCGCCACTTCGACGTGCAACTGATTGGCGGCATGGTCCTGCACTACGGCAAAATCGCAGAGATGCGCACCGGGGAGGGCAAGACGCTGGTGGCCACGCTCCCCGCCTATCTCAATGCCCTGGCCGGTCAGGGTGTTCACGTAGTAACCGTCAACGACTACCTGGCACAGCGTGACGCGGCCTGGATGGGGAACATATACGGTTTCCTGGGCTTGAGCGTTGGCGTGAACCTGACGCAGATGGATCATGCCTCGAAGCAGATCGCCTATGCCCGCGACATCACCTACGGCACGAATAACGAATTCGGCTTCGACTACCTCCGCGACAACATGGTGCACCAGACTACAGAGCGGGTGCAGCGCAAACTCCCGTACGCCATCGTGGACGAAGTCGACTCGATCCTGATCGACGAGGCCCGTACGCCATTGATCATCTCCGGACAGGCGGACGACACCACTGACCTGTACGTGAAGATCAACGCCCTGGTGCCCAAGCTTGTGCGCCAGGCGCAGGAAAATGGGCCGGGCGATTTCAGTGTCGACGAGAAGGCGCACCAAGTGCTACTAACCGAAGCAGGACATGAGCACGCCGAAGAGATGCTCACCAGGGCCGGGCTACTCCCGGAAGGCAGTAGTTTGTACGACGCGGCCAACATCGGGTTGATGCATCATCTGTACGCCGCCTTGCGCGCGCACAACCTTTATCACCGCGATCAGCACTATGTCGCTCAGGACGACGAAATCATCATCGTGGACGAGTTCACCGGACGTCTGATGGCGGGTCGGCGCTGGTCCGACGGGCTGCACCAAGCGGTGGAAGCCAAGGAGGGCGTCAAGATCCAGCGCGAGAACCAAACGCTGGCTTCGATCACCTTTCAGAACTATTTCCGCATGTATAAGAAGCTGGCAGGCATGACCGGCACTGCGGATACCGAAGCCTACGAGTTTCAGCAGATCTATAACCTCGAGACCGTCGTCATACCGACCCATATGACGATGATCCGCGAGGATCGCATGGACCAGGTGTTCAAGACCGCCAAGGAACGCTATCTCGCGGTGATCGACGACATCAGAAACTGCTACCAGCGCGGCCAACCGGTATTGGTAGGCACTACATCCATCGAAAACTCCGAGCTGTTGTCGGGTCTGCTCACCAAGGAGAAACTGCCGCACCAGGTGCTCAATGCCAAGCAGCACGCGCGCGAGGCCGAGATCGTGGTGCAGGCCGGTCGTCCCAAGATGATCACGATCGCCACTAACATGGCTGGCCGTGGGACCGATATCGTGCTCGGCGGGAACCCGGATCCGGAGATCAATCAGATAAAGGCCGACGCGGTGGTGGATGAATCCGCTAAGGCGCAGCGCGTGGCCGAGGCGAGGCAACGGTGGCAGAAGCTTCACGAGGAGGTCGTTTCCGCCGGCGGACTGCACATCGTCGGCACTGAGCGGCACGAATCGCGTCGGGTGGACAACCAGCTGCGCGGCCGCTCCGGCCGGCAGGGTGACCCCGGCTCCAGTCGTTTCTTCTTATCGCTGGAAGACCCACTCCTGCGCATCTTTGCTTCCGACCGGGTGGCCGCCATCATGGACCGCCTCAAGATGCCCGAGGGCGAGGCTATCGAGCACCCGTGGGTCACGCGCGCCATCGAGAACGCACAGCGCAAGGTGGAAGCGCGTAACTTCGACATCCGCAAGCAGCTGCTAGAGTACGACGATGTCGCGAACGATCAGCGCCGGGTGATCTATCATCAGCGTAACGAACTGCTGGAGAGCAGCGACATTTCGGACACCATCCGTGCGATGCGCGAAGGTACGGCCAGCGACATTGTCAGCCAGTACATCCCACCGGGCAGCGTCGAGGAGCAATGGGACGTTCCCGGTCTGGAGAGGGCACTTGCGGCCGAACTCACGCTGAACGTCCCTGCCCAGCAATGGCTGAAGGAAGAAGAGTCACTGGATGAAGAGGATCTGCGGCGTAAGGTTATCGAAGCTGCGCACAGTCACTACGACACCAAGCTGGTTCAGGTTTAGCGCGCCGCACTGCATCAGTTCGAGCGCGGCATCATGCTGCAGACGCTGGACACCCATTGGCGCGAGCATCTGTCGGCGCTGGACCATCTGCGTCAGGGCATCCACCTGCGTGGCTACGCTCAGAAGAACCCAAAGCAAGAATACAAACGCGAGGCGTTCGAACTGTTTTCCATGATGCTGGACGCAGTGCGCAACGAGGTTACGCGCATTCTTATGACCGTTCAGATCCGAAGCCAAGAAGAAGTCGAAGCAGTAGAAGAGCCGATCGAATTGAAGAATGTGCGTTACCAGCACACCGACTACGACGCCGCCCTGGCCGAGGAAGAAGGGGGTGACACTGAGGTGGCCACGGCGCCCAAACCGCAGCCATTCGTGCGGCAGGGCGGCAAGGTCGGTCGCAACGATCCTTGTCCGTGCGGTTCGGGTAAGAAGTACAAACAGTGCCACGGCCGCCTCGCCGCGTAATGTTCGCAACCGTAGGACCCGGCGCCGCCTCCGCCTCCGGCTGCTAGCCCACAGGGTCGAGCCAGCCGAGATAACCCGCGCCATCTGTCGGTCACCGTCCGTGGCAGTTAACCTCGAGCCTCCCTCCGCTGATCAGATTCACCCCGTGGCGGGTGTCTCGCTGGGTATCGCGGCGGCTGGAATTCGCAAGCCAGGTCGTACTGACCTGGTCTTGATCCTGCTATCAGAGGGGGCGCAGGTCGGCGGCCTGTTCACACGCAACAGGTTCTGTGCTGCCCCGGTCCTCGTCGCACGCCAGCATCTGGAGCATTGCGGGGAGATCCGTGCGTTGGTGATCAATACCGGAAACGCCAACGCCGGGACCGGTGAGCGTGGACTCGCCGATGCGCGTCGAACCTGCACCGAAGCCGCGCAGTTGCTTGGCATTGCACCCGACCAGGTGTTGCCATTTTCCACTGGTGTAATCATGGAGGCACTACCGGTCGATCGCATCTCTGTCGGATTGCCTTCCTGCGCGAACGGCTTGAGCGACGACAACTGGCTGCCGGCGGCACGAGCGATCATGACCACGGACACGGTCCCCAAGGCGGTGTCGCGCTGCGTCGAAATCGGCGGCGAAATGGTCACGATCACCGGCATTGCCAAAGGCGCGGGGATGATCCGTCCGGACATGGCGACCATGCTGGCCTTCGTGGCCACGGATGCCAACCTTCCTCGGGCGCTGTTGCAGGACGCGTTGCATCACGCGGCGGAGCGCTCCTTCAACTCGATCACCGTTGATGGCGATACTTCTACCAACGACGCTTTCATCCTTATCGCGACCGGTCGCACGCGGGCAGCTGAGATCGTCGACGCCTCCAGTCCAGCTTATCTCCAGTTTCGGTCCGCGCTTACTGAGGTGGCTTTTACGCTGGCCCAGGCCATCATCAGAGACGGCGAAGGCGCGACCAAATTCATCACCGTGCGGGTGGAGCGCGGTGTCACCGAGGCGGAATGTCGCCGGGTTGGTTATGCGATTGCTCATTCACCGCTGGTGAAGACGGCGTTTTTCGCGTCGGACCCGAACCTGGGCAGGATATTGGCGGCCATCGGCTACGCCGGCGTCAGCGACCTCGACGTGGGACGAGTCGACCTCTACCTCGACGACGTGTTGGTTGCGCGAGGAGGTGGCAGGGACGTCAGCTACAGAGAAGCCGATGGCAAGCGCGTGATGGCCCAGAGCGAAATCACCGTGCGTGTGGTGCTCAACCGTGGAACAGAGCAGGCCACCGTTTGGACCTGCGACCTGTCGCACGACTACGTCACGATCAACGCCGAGTACAGGACGTGATCGCGACTCGTAGTTCGTTGCTTGCCGTGTTGGGTAGTCCTTGACCATGAGACGCCCCCGGTGGCCTTCGTATGGATGAGCTGAGCAGATTTCTGTCGCGAGCGGAGGCGCTGATCGAGCGTGTGGAGGGGCTATTTCCGCCAGACGCGCGTGCCCCCGATTTCGCGGTGCAAAGGGTGTTCCGCTGGCGGCGGCGCAACGATCGAGGCCACTTCCAGCCGGTCCTGCATCTGCATCAGATCCGTTTGCAAGACCTGCAAGGTGTCGAGCGCCAAAAAGCTCTGGTGGACCAGAATACGCGGCAGTTCGTATACGGGTTGCCGGCGAACAACGTGTTGCTTACGGGCGCCCGCGGGACGGGCAAGTCGTCGCTGGTCAAAGCGTTGCTGAACCTATATGCAACCGCCGGGCTGCGCTTGATCGAGGTTGAGAAGCACGACCTCATGGATCTGCCCGACATCATCGAGCCCTTGGCTGGTCAGCCCTTTCGTTTCATTCTGTTTTCGGACGATCTGTCGTTCAGCGCTGACGAACCAGGCTATACATCGCTGAAAGCCGTGCTGGATGGTTCAGTTTCGGCGACTCCGGACAACGTGTTGGTCTATGCAACATCGAACCGCCGGCATCTGATGCCCGAGTATATGCGGGAGAATCTCGAGACGAAGTACTTGGGCGATGAGATCCATCCCGGCGAGACGGTGGAGGAGAAGATTTCGCTGTCCGAACGCTTCGGGCTGTGGGTGTCGTTCTATCCCTTCGACCAGGACGAATATTTATCTATCGTGCGCTACTGGCTCAGCCAATATGGCATCGAGGACGTCGACAGCGAAGACCTGCGACGCGAAGCTCTGCAATGGGCGCTGCAACGCGGCTCCCGCAGCGGGCGTATCGCCTCCCAGTTCGCCCGCGACTGGGCGGGTCGCCACGGCATCGGTCCACGCCCGCGTTGACTGTTGCGTCTTCGGATCATGACCGGTCTAGCGACCAAACAGCCGGTAGAGGTTGCTGCCGCGGTAATCCTCCAGCCCGATGATCAGTTCTTGCTGGCGCAGCGCCCCGCGGGCAAGGTCTACGCCGGTTTCTGGGAATTTCCGGGCGGGAAAGTGGAGCGCGGCGAACCAGCTCGCGCAGCGCTCGCGCGTGAGCTACGCGAGGAACTGGGGATCGAAGTCACTCACGCGTGCCCGTGGATCACCTGCGAGTACGTCTACCCTGACGCCCATGTACGGCTAAACTTCTTTCGCGTCCTCGGGTGGGAGGGTGAGGTACGCTCGTGTGAGGCGCAGGCCTTAAGTTGGCAGCGACGAGGTGCGATCAGCGTATCGCCCTTGCTTCCCGCCAATGCCCCAGTGCTACGCGCGCTGAGTCTGCCGCCCGTCCTTGCCATCACCGATGCCTGGGACCGCGGGGAGCCGGCGCAGCTTGAACGGCTCGAGGCGGCGCTGAGGCACGGTCTGCGGATGGTAATGGTACGCGAGAAGCAAATGCCGCGTGCCCGGCTGCGCGACTTTACAGCCGAAGTCCTACGCCGTTGCAATCGCGCTGGCGCCCTAGTGTTGGTCAACGGCGATGAGGCGCTGGCGCGTGCATCCGGCGCGAACGGGGTGCATCTCACATCAGCCCAGTTGCTGCTCTGCGCACGGCGGCCCGACTTCACCTGGTGTGGTGCATCCTGCCACGACCAACAGGAGTTGGAGCGCGCTGCGGCGCTCGGCCTCGACTATGTCGTGTTGGGGCCCGTGCTAGAGACACCGAGCCATGCCGACGCGCAGCCTATGGGTTGGAAGTCCTTCGAACAGATGGTGAATGGCTATTCGCTGCCTGTCTATGCCTTGGGCGGCACGGCTTTGGGGCACCTTGGCGTTGCGTGTGATGCTGGGGCTCAAGGCGTGGCGATGGTGCGCGGGTCCTGGGCGGCCGACGTGGGTCAGCCTTTTCCTTCTGGCTGGTCGGGCTCCGAGTCGGTGGTGGGAATCCGATAGGACTCTGTGGCCCACTGCCCGAAGTCGATCATCTTGCAGCGCTCAGAGCAGAACGGGCGATGCGAATTGGCGGAGGCCCAAGGCGTGGCCCTGCCGCATTGTGGGCAGCTGACCAGACGGGGCTTGGCCTTTTCAACCATTTACAGGTTGCAGAAGGTCAGCTCGAACGGGATGTCGATCTGCGCTACACGCCTCTGGACGTCGCCGGCTAGAGTGAAGCGGATATTGAGTGCGTACTTGTTGGCGCTGACTTCCGGCACGCAGTCGTGGGTATCGTCGAGCCGCAGCCGGATGAGCTGCGCCACGCGCCCGCCCATCATCTGCTGATAGATCCCCTGTGTCCCAAGCTGCTGACTGGTTCGGCCGCTCTCGCGCAGGATGCGAAGAATGATGCCAACGCCGTCCTCCATCGCTAGAAACGGAGCGAGCCAAGTCTCGAGATCCTGGCGGCGCGTCTGTGGGCTGTGGTGCAGCCAGTAGTGGTAAGACGGCAGATCAAACTCGCATACGCCGCCGGGTATGGCCGAGCGTTGTTTGATTCCCATCAGCCAATCGTTCTCTCGCAACTCCTGTCCAGTCTTACCCGATGTCTGGAACAGATCCGACACGGCTCGGTCGATGTCCGCGAGAACACTGCTCAACGCCGCCTCCGAGATTGCCGGGTTACTGCGTAGCGCCGACAGCGTCTGCTTCTGCCGCTCCAGTTCTTGCATCATCTCCGACTTGAGGTCGGCGCGACCAGCGACATCGAGAATCTCGAACAGGGAGAGCAGCGCTGCGTGGTGCTCGAGCGGCTGGTCCTTGCTGGTGAAGAAGCGGACGCGCTCGTATAAAGCCTCCATGCGCAGCAGGGTGCGGATTCGCTCGTTCAGCGGAAACTCGTAGCTGATCACAGCGCAGACATGCCAGAACGACGGAAATTGCGTGAGTATTGCCCAAATCCGCGTAAAAATAAACCCGAAACGCGCGGATCAGCGTTCACTATGCCACGCTTGCCAACGCACGATAACGTATGTCCAGAACCTCGACCTGATACGCCAGCTCCTTCAGAGTCCCATCGTTGTGGATGACGTCGTCGGCTAACGCCAAGCGCTGGCTACGGGTCGCTTGTGCCTGCATGATTGCGCGCAGCTGTTCCTCAGTTAGCTGGCCACGTTGTAGAGCGCGCTGCACTTGAACGCGTTCGTCGCAGTCGACGACCAGCACCCGCTGCACTAACTCGCGATATCCTCCAGTTTCGACCAACAGGGGAATCACGACCAACGTGTACTGCGCCGAGCTCGCGTGGACGCGGACTTCGACCTCTCGCCCTATCGAGGGATGGAGGATGTCTTCAAGGGCTCGCCGCGCATCAGGGTCTGAGAACACGCGGTTGCGAAGCCTGCCGCGATCGAGACTACCGTCTGCCGCCAGATACTCGGCGCCGAATCGGCTTATGATCTGCTCGAGCGCGGGGCGGCCGGTCAGAGTCAGCTCTTGGGCGATGGCGTCGGTATCCACCAGATTAGCTCCGCGCCCCTGGAACAAGCGCGCCGCAGTGCTTTTTCCAGAACCGATGCCGCCCGTTACCGCCACAATCAGACTCATCCGAATAAGTACGCAGCGAGCTGTCTTCCCCAGAACATGTATATCAACCCCGCTATAGCCAGGTATGGCCCGAAGGGAATCGGTTTTTCACGGGCGTGTTTCCACAATAGGATCAGGCCAATGCCAACGACTGCCCCCACCAGCGACGAGATCAGAATGACAGGCAGCAAGCTGACCCAGCCAAACCACGCCCCGATCGCCGCAAGAAGCTTGAAATCTCCGAACCCCATCCCTTCCTTGCCAGTAACCAACTTGAACACCCAGTACACCGACCAGAGAAACAGATACCCCGCAATGGCACCGATTACCGAATAAGCGAGCTGCCTTTCCGCCGGAAGGATGACAGGCCACCCAGCGCCGCGTTGTGCCTCAAACAGGTCGGGAGACATGCTGCAGCTCAGATTGAAGAGCAAACCCGCCCATAGCAGCAGCAAGGTGATGTCATCAGGCAAATACATTGTATCGAGGTCGATGAAGGTCAGCGCGATGAGCGCCCACGCAAATATGAGCCCGGCAACAGTCGCAACCGAGAAACCAAAGCGCCAGGCGATGTACCCTGAGATCACACCAGTTAGCGCCTCCACGATCGGGTAGCGTGCGCTGATGCGCGTGCCGCAGCCCGAGCACCGTCCGCGCAGGTAGAGCCAGCTCAGCAGCGGGATATTCTCGCTGGCACTCACCTGGTGCCCACACGCCGGACAAGCAGAGCGGGGCACGACCAGGTTGTAGCGGGGAGTTGCCTCCAGCGATTTCCGGACCTCGTTTAAACCGTCTCGGGTTTTAGCTAGCCCCTTGGGTGGATCCTTCGCCTGCGCCCATTCGCCAATCACCTCTACAGCTTGCGAGCGCCATTCTCGCTCCAGGATGCGGGGGAGACGGTGGATCACCACGTTCAAGAAGCTCCCGACGAGCAGTCCGAGCAGTGCGGCCAGCGCGGTCAGGGCAGCTGAGGAAGACTCAAGCGTTTCCATCATCCGAGGACTCGGAGGGTCAGTAGATCGGTCATCAGGGCGGAGTTGCGAGCGCCGACCGCAGGCCGACCGCGGCCATCAAAAATGCGACTCGGAGCCCGACCCTCGGGGCTCCGGCCCGGCGAGACGGGCTCGCCGGGCGCTGAAGCTAAACTGCTTGACCGAGTTTGAAGATCGGCAGGTACATGGCGATGACCATGCCGCCGATCAGCGTACCCAACACCACCATGATCATCGGTTCCATGAGGCTGGATAACGCCTCTACGGCGTCGTCCACTTCTGCCTCGTAGAAGTCGGATACCTTGCTCAGCATGGCGTCGAGCGAACCGGATTCCTCCCCGATGGCAACCATTTGGATCACCATGTTGGGGAACACATTGCTGTTTTGCATGGCTACGGTCAGGCTGGTCCCGGTGCTGACCTCCTGCTGGATCTTCTTAGTCGCTTGAACGTAGACGAAATTGCCGGATGCGCCGCCCACCGAGTCGAGCGCCTCGACAAGTGGTACGCCGGCAGCAAACATAGTGGCGAGCGTACGCGTCCAACGCGCCATAGTCGCTTTGCGGATGACGTCGCCAAACACCGGAAGTTTCAGGAACATGCGGTCCATGGAGGCCTGCATCTTCGCCGAGCGCTTCCAAGTATAGAAGAAGAACCACACACCGAACCCAATGCCACCGAAGATAAGGTACCAGAATTTTACGAAATAGTCGGACACCGCCATTACGAACAGCGTGGGTGCCGGCAGGTCGGCGCCGAAGCTTGAGAACAGGTCCTTGAATGCGGGGATCACAAAAATCATGATGACGGCAGTGATGATGAAGGCCACCACAATGATCGAGATCGGATAGAACAGCGCCGATTTGATCTTGCTCTTGATCGCAAGAATCTTCTCCTTGTACGTGGCCAGCCGGTCCAGCAGGCTGTCCAGGATACCGGCCGCTTCGCCTGCCCCCACGAGGTTGCAGAACAAGGCGTCGAAGTACAGCGGATACTTGCGGAAAGCCGTTGCCAGCGCGCTTCCGGTCTCGACTTCAGTCTTGACGTCGAGCAACAGCCTGCTCACGGCGGGATTGTTGTGGCCTTTGCCGACAATGTCGAAGGCCTGCAGCAGCGGCACGCCGGCCTTCATCATCGTGGCGAGCTGGCGCGTGAATAGCGTGATGTCCTTCTCCGATATCCTGCCGCCCAGGCCAGCTCGCTGCCGCTTGACCTTGACCACGGCGATGCCCTGGCGGCGCAGAACGGACATGACGACTGCCTCGCCGCTCGCGCGCATATCGCCCTTGAGGATCTTACCGGCGCGGTCCCGCCCTTCCCAAGAGAAAGTGTATTCCTTGACGTCACGCCGAGCGGCGGTTACTGCGACTGCTGTTGCCATGATGACTTCCTCTCCAGACTATTCGTTGGTCACGGCTTCCACCTCCTCCAGGGAGGTGACACCTTGCTTGACCTTGAGCAGGCCGGACTGGCGCAGGTCTTTGACTCCTTCGCGCCGGGCCTGCTGGGCGATTTCGATTGCATTGCCGTTCTGCATGATCATGCGGTTGATCTCTTCGCTGATAGGCATCACCTGGTAGATGCCCACCCGTCCCTTGTAGCCCGTGTTCTTGCACGTCTCGCAGCCGCCGTACGTGTAAGGCTGCCAACTGCCGTCCAGTTCTCGCTCGGTAAAGCCCGCCCGCAGCAGCGCTGGCTTCGGAATGTCGGCTGGCCGCTTGCAGTTTGAGCACAGGCGGCGCGCCAAGCGCTGCGCCGTGATCAGCATGACCGAGGTCGCGATGTTGAACGGGGCAATACCCATGTTCATGAGCCGAGTCAGCGTGGTGGGGGCATCATTGGTATGCAGCGTGGACAGCACCAGGTGCCCGGTCTGCGCCGCCTTGATGGCGATCTCGCCCGTATCCAGGTCCCGGATTTCCCCCACCATGATGATATCGGGGTCCTGGCGCAAAAACGCCTTAAGGGCTATCGCAAAAGTCAGGCCAGCCTTCTCGTTTACGTTGACCTGGTTGATGCCCGGCAAGTTTATTTCGGCCGGGTCCTCTGCAGTGGAGATGTTGGTGCCCGGCTGATTGAGGATATTTAGGCAGGTATAGAGGGATACCGTTTTCCCGGACCCGGTTGGCCCGGTCACTAGGATCATCCCCTGCGGTGACTTCAAGAGGTTTGTCAGCAGGTCAGCCTGTTCTTCCCATAACCCCAGATCCTGAAAAGGAACTAGGGAGGACTTCCCGTCGAGCAGACGAATCACAACCTTTTCGCCATATTGCGTTGGCAGTGTGGAAACGCGCAGGTCGCGCTTCTCTTCTCCGAAGGAAACCAGGAGTCTCCCATCCTGCGGGGCCCTCCGCTCGGCGATGTCCATTTCGCACAGGATTTTTATTCTTGAGACTAACGAATCCTGTAGCTGCGGG
>JBGPPC010000115.1:0-11589 GCA_041488355.1 Gammaproteobacteria bacterium | reverse complement strand
GGGTCCGCTGGCCTCGATCTTCGCGCCTGCATCGACCGGGGCCTGGAACTCAAGCCCGGCCAGACCGAACTGGTGCCGACCGGAATCGCCATACACCTCGCCGATTCCGGCCTCGCGGCTGTCGTGATCCCACGCTCAGGCTTGGGGCACAAGCACGGGATCGTGCTGGGAAACCTGGTGGGTCTGATCGACTCGGATTACCAAGGGCAGATCTTCGTTTCGCTCTGGAACAGGGGCGGGGCAGTCTTCACGCTCAATCCGCTTGAACGCATCGCGCAGCTGGTGATCGTTCCCGTGCTCCAGGCCCGCTTCAATCCAGTCGAGGAATTCGCGCACAGCGAGCGCGGGGCGGGCGGTTTCGGAAGTACGGGAACCAAATAACAGGCCAGTAGGCGCGGGGTTATTCCGTCCCCGTGACCGTCGCGATCAGCGGGGCCCATTTGATGTCGAGATGGTAGTCGCCGTCGAGGCTGTTAACGAAGCCAAACCTCAAAACTCCATTTATGGCGTGGGTCCCGGGCTTCTTTGGCGTCACCCGGATCTTGAACACCAAGCTCCCGTCCTGCATCAGGCCACGGACCATTTTATTCTCGAATTCGACCTCGTTATCCGCCGCCGACAGCGCGCTGACGCGATTGCGATAATCCTCAGCGAGCTTATAGCCCTCTTTGGGGGTGACTTTCGCGACAATGGTCGTCTTGTCACCGACCTTCGCCGAGGCGTCCTCGACGCTGACAGTCACGGCGTCCTCGGTTTCTGTTGCGATAGCGAGGCCACTGAGCGGCGCGAGAGACAAAACCGCCAGGCCGATCGTCAGGTAAATAGCGCTTCTACACTTGATCCATTCCATTTTGTTGTCCAAGCAATAAAGCGGGCCGGCTGCTTGTCGAGCAGCCGGCCCGTGAGATGAAACAGCGGGCCAATCGCTTGACCCGTACCTCAATACAACATCATTCCGATAGCGCGAAGACCCAGATCACACCACCCTCTGGTACGGCCGCATCCCAGCTCGGAATCAGGTTATGGAGCAGACCCTGTTGGAACGCCGGGTCAACACCCCATCCGGATACCACCGCGACGTATTGCTTCCCGTCCACCGAGAATGAAGACGGGGGAGCCGTAACGCCGGAGTTCGTAGCGACCTGCCACAGCAGCTTGCCGGTGCTGGCGTCGAACGCGCGGAACTTGCGGTCATTTGTCCCGCCCGTGAACACCAAGCCACCGCCTGTCGTCAGGATCGGGCCCCAAGCCATCGATTTCTCGAACTTATAGTCCCACACCTTCTTGCCGCCGGAGACGTCCCAGGCTTGGATGTCGCCGAAGAACTTCGCGTCCTTGGCCACAGTGAAGCCGATATCGGGAATGTCCACCCCGGTCCACCACTTTCCGGCAACGTATTCCTGCACCTTGCCTTCCAGGAAGCCGCAGTGGTTTTCGTTAGCCGGAATGTAGACCATGCCGGTCTTCGGGTTGTACGCCTCGAACGGCCAGTCCTTACCGCCCCACAGCGACGGGCAGAAGCTCGCCTTCTTCCCGGTGCCGGGCTTCTTGTCTTCGTTGTACGTAGGCCGTCCCGTCTTCGGGTCGATGCTCTTGAACACGTCCTGCTTGACGTAGTTCGTCGCACCGACAAAACCGATACCGTCGGAGCTGCGCGACAGCCAGTACAGATAGCCGTTACGCGCGGGCTTCAGCAGGCCTTTCACCGTCTTGCCGTCCTTCTTGTAATCGACGACCATCGGGGCGTTCATCTCGTCCCAGTCCCAGGAGTCGTTCCAGTGGTACTGGAAGTGGCTCTTGATCGCGCCCGTGTCGGGGTCGATGGCCACTGTGGACGAGGTGTAGAGGTTGTCGCCCGGACGCTGATCGCCGAACCAGGGCGATGCGTTGCCCGTGCCCCAGAAGGTGAGGTTAGTGTCGGGGTCGTAATTGCCGGTCATCCAGGTCGAAGCCCCACCCCGCTTCCAGGTGTCGGGCGTTTCCCAGGTATTGCTGCCGGGTTCGCCAGGAGCTGGCACCGTGTAGGTTTTCCAGACCGGGCTGCCGGTTTCGGCATCGAACGCCGCGACAAAGCCGCGCACACCAAACTCGCCACCCGAGACGCCGGCCATGACCTTGCCCTTGACGATCAGAGGCGCCATCGTGCTGTAGTAGCCTTGATGGTAATCCTCCAACGTCGCTTCCCAGACCACCTTGCCGGTCTTGGCGTCGAGCGCAACCAGCACCGGCTCCAGACCCATCACATAGACCTTGTCGCCGTACAGCGCTACGCCCCGATTCGTGTTGTGCAGTGCGCTGAAATCGTCAGGCAGTTCGCGCTTGTAGCGCCACAGCGGAGTGCCGGTCTTCGCATCTAGCGCAATGACTTGGGCGCTGGGTGTGCTGACAAACATGACGCCGTTGTTTACGATCGGCGGCGACTGGTGACCCGAGTTCACCCCAGTGGAATAAGCCCACACCGGTACCAGCTTTTTGACGTTTCCGGCGTTGATCTGGTCCAGCGGGCTATAGCTCCAGCCTTGGTAGTTGCCGCGGGTCATCAGCCAGTTTTCTGGTTCTGGGTTTGTGAGTCGGGCAGCGGTCACCGCGGTATAGCCGGCACCGTATGCGGCTGCGATGGGCAATAAGCCGCCCAAAAGAGCTGCGCAAATCGGGAGCCCTTTCATTGTTTTCATCAGGAAATCTCCTCCGTCTATAAGTTGAACTGCTTTGCTACTACACCACATGTGAGTCATGTCTGAGCAACAACCGCCTCACAAGTCCATAAAACCTGGTTTGCCTTTGAACGCGCTAGCGACCATCACGACGCCGGCTTCGACCTTGACGGGCAGCATGGCGAGCCGCCGCGGCGCCGGTCCGAAGGTGACCTTGGCGCGATCCTTCGGGTCATATTCCGAACCGTGGCAAACACACAAGAGCGTGTTGGTATCGGTCTTCCACTGCGACACATCGCAGCCCTGGTGGGTACAAATCGCCGAATAGGCAACCACGCCTTCACCTGAGTTGGCCTTCGCTTCAGGGGTCAACTGCGCCGGGTCGAAGCGGATCAGCAGCACCTGGTTCAGGCGGGAACCGTCCCGCACAACGCCACCCGTGGGTTCCATAGGATACGCCAGTTGCTGCGGTCCTCCCACGGCCAGATCCTCGACTTTGATCACTTCCCCTTTCTTGTCCCCGAGCACGAAGACGAACTGGTCGCCCACGGTTGGCGGCGTAGCCGCGGGATCCTTGGCCGCGGCCTTGACCACATCGAAAAAGGGCAAACTCACGCCCAAGCCAAGAACGGTCTTCAACACCGTGCGGCGCTGGGCCGCTCGACGCTGGCAGTCGTGACACGGGGTTTTGTTGTCTTTGTTCATGCCTCTCCTCGACCTGAGATCTGCTTGCGTGGGCAACGCGCCCGACCGTCCGTCAGACCGTCAGCGGTACGTCCCCCGGGTTTGCGGGCCGCATACAGGCGCACCCCAGCAGGGGTTGAGCGTCGAGCCGCAACGCGCGAGACTAGTATGAGGAGTCGGCCAGCGTGTGACGGGCTCCTGTCTCGCAACAGGCGTCTGCTGTCCGGGAAATTGCTGCAGCGTTGCTATGGGCAGCCTCAGCATCATGGCTGACTCTAGTGTTCTCACATCTCACCACAGGCTCGCCTCGAAGACACCAGCCACTCCACGCACGGATGTCTTGGGGCGATGTTTTGCGTCTAGCGTTTACGGTAGGCGAAAAGGTGCGGCATTGTCAAGGCAGGTGCTTCAAGCCGCGCGTCGGGTCGCTTATCTTCGGGCTCACTGCGCGTTCTCGACGTGCGCGCCAATCCAACGCGCCAGTGGATTTCTCGGCCCGCCGCTGGGATACTTGCGAGCGTCGTCGCAGGCCACGACACAGCATGGAGACGATCAGTTGCGACTGGCAGCCGCCGTAGTCATCTGCGCACTCGGGCTTCAAGCACCAAGTGGGATCCGGGCCGATCCGCTGCTTACCTACCCGCTCAAGATTAAGGGGCACCTGGTACGCGTCGAGGTGGCGAATACGGAGGACGCGCGGCGCATCGGGTTGATGTTCCGGGACGCTCTGGGCGAGAACCAAGGCATGCTGTTCGTCTATGAAACCGAGGGCAAGCATGCGATGTGGATGAAGAACACGCTGATCCCGCTGTCGGTTGCATTTATCGACCGCAGCGGCCGCATCATCAACATCGAGGATATGCAGCCGCAGACCGAGGAAGCTCACGGCGCGCGCGCCAGCGCAGCGTTCTCGCTGGAGACGAATCAGGGCTGGTTCAAGAAACGCGGAATCAAAGCGGGCGACCGCGTCCAGGGTCTGGAACGCGTGCCGCCCTCACAGGAATAAGCCGAAGCAGATTTAGAATTGCCGTCGTTTGTTCGACCGGGATCGCTTTACGTCCCGAAGAACGCGGTGCGGAATACGCCGCCGCTTGCGATCATGAAAAACAGCATCGGCAGAGATAGCGCGGTGTTCGCGCGCGAGGCGAGGAAAGCCGTGCGACGCGCCTTGTTTTTCTCTTCGTCCGTGGCCTGGACCAGTCCCAGAATCTTTTTCTGGTTCGGCCAGATCAGTACCCATACGTTGAACAACATGATCGTGCCAATCCAGGCCCCGATACCAATGGGGACATAGATCTTCTGCTGGAACAGGAAAGCATCGAGGAAGTGACTGCTTAGTATCGTCGCGCCAGCCAGCCACGTCACCACGGCTGCCCAGCGAAAGAACAAGAGAGCGCGCGGCGCAACGTGGCGGGTAATGCCAGCCGCCGTGTTGTCCCCCTGTGCGGCTTTGAGCGCCGCAACCTGCACGAAGTTGAAATAATAGAGCAGGCCAATCCACATCACGCCTGCCAGGATGTGCAGCCAGCGTACGAGTCCGTAGTGAATGAATGCGCCCCAGTCCATGGCTAGCTCCCCAGAGCGAGTTTGACGATCCAGTACAGGATCAGGGTCAACACCAGGCCCGAAATGATCGTGCCCCAAAGCGAATCGAGCGGGTTCTTCACGTGCTCCTCCTTGGTTGAGGGGTGGACTCCCCCTTCCAGGATACTAGACCGGCCTTGAATGGCAAGCTGTTGACAGCCGCAATCAACTATGCCACCGGGCTAGAGCAGGAGAGGACCTCGCGCTGGAAGGTCCTGCCCGCAGTGAGCGAATCGAGCGCGGCGCCAAACTGAGATATACGCGCGCCAGCCCCGCCCAGGTATACGCCCCAATCAAGTTGCCAAACGAATGCAGAGCACGAGCGCCGTAGCGTCGTTGCGACCCATGTATGCGGCCTGATGCCGCTGCGCGGCGTCGACGAGGGCGCCCGCCGCGGCTTCGGGCTCCTCCAGCCGATGGCGCAGGATCTCGGTCATGCTCGCGTCCCCCAGCACCTCCCACACGCCGTCCGTAGCCATGAGAAAGGTGTCGCCATCCTCGAGATCGCCGTCTGCGAAGTCCACGACGAGATGACTGTCCAGCCCAACCGCTCGCCTGAGTACATGACGCATATCGCGGCGCTGCCAGGTATGGTCGGTCGTGAGTTGCTGGAAAAGGCTCCCGCGTAAGCGATAGACCCGCGTGTCACCCACGTGCGCAAGGTAGTAACGTTGGTCGCGCAAGACCAGCAAGCTGACAGCGGCTACCACGCTGTCGTGATCGGGCCAGCGCCCGTGTTGAGCCCAGAGCCACTCGTTCGCGGCGCGCAGAAGCCGATCCAATGACTGCCCCACGCTCCAGTGCGCCGGCGTGGCATAGTAGTCGATGGTCACGCTGTGCACTGCAGACTGAGCAGCCGCGCGTCCCGAGCCACTCGCACTCACGCCATCCGCAACCGCCAGCACCACGCCCCGGCCGGCGCTGTCGGCAGCGGACGGCGCCGCCACAGCATAGAAATCCTCGTTAGCCTTTCCAGGCGCGCCCAGGCTTGCGGCTCCCAGCCGCAACTCGAGGTGTCGGGTTGACGCCGGTGAACCGGCTAGCGGAATCGCGAGCAGGTCAGCGCGAGGCGTGTCGATTGTGGTCATACCGCAACAAGAACCGTACGGTGCGGGAGCGTTAGCATTTCTGCACTCAGCGCGGCGCGGCGCGAGCAGAGGCGTGGTGCTGCGGTCGACGGCGTCCACCTGGCCCGAGACTCCCGGTCTCCACCGCGGCAATCGCTTTTGCTTGGTTCATATCTTCGGTGTATCCGCACACGTAGAGACAGGAGGCGAGTTGGTTGACAAGGGGATGCGGGATGGGTGCCCCCCCATCGAGCGCCTGGCGGGTCCATGCAGCGGTGGAATGCGCGTCGATGCTGCCGGGAAGCCCTGCCACCTGCTTCACGGGACCGGCCTCCTCGTCGAATAGGACGCATCGGTCACCCTGATCGAACCACTCGATCCTGGGCCGCCGCCGAGGGTCGGCGAAGGGCTCACCTTCGGTGCTGCGTAGCAGCAGACCCCGCAAGCCAGTCGCTGCAAAGAATGCGGCAAGCCGCTCCAGCTGCTCGTTAGCGCTCGCGCTCGCCAAGCGCACCCCCTCCCCCTCGAAGGGCTCGATCAGCTTCACGACCGTGTGCGCTGTGTTGCGCACGCCCAAACGATGACGCAATGCCAGCAAGCTGGCGAGCCCCGGGCAGAGGGCAGCGATCGGTACGTAGGTCAACAAGTCCTCGTCCAAGGCCTTCTGGGCTTGCGCCAGCGTGGCGCTCGGCATAATGCCCAGCTCGCGCAGAATGTAGACGCAGGCGACTCGGCCACTCCCATCCAGGGTGCCATGGAACAGGACCGGCACCCCGAGCCGGCGCAGCAGCAGCCCGAGAAGCGGAAGCAGATTGTGTTCGCTGCGGGCACCGCCATAGGCCGGGATGGCGAGCGGCCGGAGCCGGCTCGCGGGGGCCCGCAGAGGATATAGCCGCTGGGTCACCGCACGATGAAACCCGAGCAACTCTACTGCCGATTCGCCTTTCACGCGCAGCGCAGTGAGAACTGCGCCGAGTTCTAGCTCGGGCACGCCGCCATCAAGCATGGCTCCAAACAGGGCATACGAGTCCTCCTCGGACAAGTCCGCCGCAGCCGGCGGTCCGCCCGCCAATTGCCTCATGATCTGGCCAAAGTTCACTTAGCCCCGCGCCGCGAATACGGCACGCCCCTCCAACGCGCAGTGGTCGGCATAGGCCCGACCTGCCTTGACGGCAGTTGCGGCCAGCAACCGCCGTGCCATCAATTTTTGATTTCTGGATCACATGCTTAGGGATAGCCGATAGGATCGGGACGACGCCTTGCCGCCAGAAGCGGGTGCACCGAGCGAACACTGCGCATCATTCCGGTGCACAATTTGCGCGCGTGGCAAAATTTTCGTCAACGCTATCCGTGTCGGGAGGAATTCCGCTACCATGAACACCGCTTTGGATCTCGCGGCGGCGCTGTTGAGTGGTGCGCCGTCTCGCCGGCCCGGAGCCCGGGGTCAAACCCCGGAAGGAGGTGCCCATGAAATGCTGTGTGTCTCTCGCCGCGGCGGTTGCACTTCTCCTCTGCCTCAGTTCCCTGCAAGCCCAGACTTCCGACAGCAGCGCGCGGCGTGCAACAGCGCGTGACACCCGTTTCGAGACACTCCGTCCGGACAGCAGCTTCCCGGATTGGCGCAGGCTCGGTCTCGAAGGCGGGGCTCGCCCTACGGACGCAGGTGCCGCCTATGCTTACACTCTGCCGGGCGACCCCCTGGGCCCAAATGGGCCAGAAACGGTAGGGGGCTATTGGCATCCGCTGTCGCAACGGCTCTCGTCCTTGGTAGAGACCAGCGTCGTGCCGGGTAGTCTGGGCGGAGCCGAGCGCTCGGTGATGGGCCAGCTTGGCACCCAATTCGGCAACGGGTGGGGTCTGCAAGCCGGAATCCGGCATAGTGAGATCGGTGTGCCGCTTCCCGACGCCATGGGAGCACGAGGTGGCCTCGGCCTCACCGCTCTGCCACCCGTGAGCCTTGGACAGAACACCGCTGCCGACCTCGGAATGCTGACCTTCGAGCGCTTCTGGGACCGCTACCGCGGTGCCTATACCGTGTCGTCAGGCCGCGCGGAGGGCGGGGCTATCGCCACGAGCCACCGGCTGCAGTTCAGCTATTTCTATTCGGGGCGCAGCTCAGTGGGCCTTTCCTATACCATCGGCCGCTTTTTCGATACAACGGTTCCCCTCTACGGCATGACGCCAGTGGAGAGCACCAACGTCGGAGTCGTCGGCGAGCATTGGTTCAGTCCGTCCTGGGCCATCAACTACAACGCGTTATTGGAAGATCGCGGAGTTGAGGGTCTAAAGCCGGAGATTCGGGTGGGCTTGCGTCTGCGATTCTGAGTCTCCTGCGCGGTTCGCGGAGGATACGGTGTCGTGCGTGCAGATGGCCGGGGCTCGAACTTCCGTTAGTCCCTCGTGGCTGTGGACGAACCTCTCTTGCATTCGCCCGCCAGCATGCGCCCACGGCATCGGCCTATACTAATAAACAGGCTCGCGAGCCATGTCCGCCAAGTCGCCCGCATATGAAGCTGGGCGACGCACCGGCTGCGGCATGGAGGCAATGCCGATCTACGGCGCATGAACGATAACAATCCCATACTGCAACCGCTGCCCCGTCCCGGGTTACAGGTCGACGAACTCGAAATCGCCTACCGGGCGGACCCCTACGGCAACTGGATCCGGCTCGATCCCGAGTGGAGCGGGCTGACTGGACATGCGATCGAGGCGTCCCTGACGCGGGCAATCGCTGACTTCATCCATCCAGAGGACCGTGAACGCCATCTCGAAGCTTTCCAGTCCCTGCTGCGCGGCGAGATTTACTCCTCACGTCACCCGGCGCGCCTGCTCCGCAGCGACGGGCTGTCTTGCTGGGTAGAAATCTTCGCGTATCCAACCTTGGATGCGCTCGGCCGGATCGACGGCATCACCGGCACGCTGAGCGATGTGACGGACCGGCGCAAGGGCATGCGTGCACTGCGCGAAAGCGAGGCGCGCCTGCGCGCGATCAGCGAGGCCTCGCCCCTTGGCCTGTTTGTTGTCGACGCCAAGGGCAACTGCATCTTCAGCAACGCCAACTTTTTTAAGCTTGCTGGGCTCGCGCCCGATCAGTTGATCGGCACCGGCTGGAGCCAGGCGCTGCATCCGGAGGATCGCGAGGATGTCATCGACGCCTGGAACGCGGCAGCGCGTGCGCATGCCCCATTCAATTCCGAGCATCGCTACGAGCACGCGGACGGCACAGTGATCTGGAGCCGCCTGCATGCGGCGCCAATCCTGGACGGGAGCCACCTGCTGGGGTATGTGCAGGTAGTCGAGGATGTCACCACTGAGCGTCTGGCCGAAGCTGCGTTACGGCGTAGCCGTGAACGCTTGGAGCTGGCGCTGGAAGGATCCGGCGACGCGCTGGTCGACTGGGACGTGCCCACCGGTGAGATCTACGTCAGCGAGCAGTGGGGTCGAATCATCGGCGGTCCTGCGGCGCAGGCCGTGACCACCATCGAACAGCTGCGTGCGCTGGTGCACGCCGATGACCTCGACGCGCTCGACTCGGCATTGGAGGAAACGCTGTCTGGCGCCCGACCATTTCTGCGTATCGAGTACCGCACCCGCACCCCGTCGGGCAATTGGAAGTGGATCGAAACACATGCCCGCGTGGTGGAGCGCTCGGAAGGCGGATCGCCTCTGCGCGTAACCGGCACCAGTTCCGACGTCACAGACCGCAAAGACGTAGAGCGCCGTCAAGCTGAGTTCGTCACTACCGTTAGCCACGAGCTGCGCACGCCGCTCACGTCGATCCTAGGCGCACTGGACGTAGTCCTGGACGAGCACGCCGCGGCCATCCCGCCCGAGGCGCGCAGGTTCCTCGACATCGCCTACCGAAACGCCGCGCGTCTGTCGGGGTTGGTCGACAGCATCCTGGATTTGGAACGCGTCGAAAAGGGGTTGCACGGCTTCCGTCATGCAGCCGTCGGCGTGCACGAGTTCCTCGAGCGCGCGGTCGATCTGAACAGCGGCTACGCGCTCAAATACGGGATCAAACTAGTGCTTGAGAGTGCGCCGCACGAGGTCTACATGTGGGTGGATGGAGACCGCCTGCTGCAGGTGGTGACCAATCTGCTGTCCAATGCGGCGAAGTTCTCACCGCCGGGAGAATCGGTGGTGGTCGCGGCGGAGGCGAGCGAGAGCCACGTGCGCATCCTGGTCAAAGATCGGGGACCAGGGATCTCACCCGAGTTCCGCAACCGCATCTTCCAGCGCTTCGCCCAGGCCGACAGCTTGGACCAGCGCCGCCGCAGCGGAAGCGGCCTGGGCCTGTCCATCTCCAAGGCCCTGATCGAGCGCATGGCCGGCGAAATCGGTTTCGAGTCGCAGCCGGGCTCGGGAGCGGTGTTTTACGTCACGGTGCCGCGCAGCTGTGGTGTCGCGGTACCGCAGCGGGAACAACACGCCGCCGGTACGGGTTGACCCGACGCGCCCACGCCTGCGTCAGCGCAGGCGGATCAGATACTCACCAGCTCGCGCAGGACAGCGCACCAGGCCCTAGCCAGATTGGCGCGGTTATAACCTCCACCACCAAAAACCATAAGACGCCCGGCCGCGTATTCGTTGGCCAGGTGGCACAGGCTGCGAGCGGCCTGCGTATGTACCTGTGGGGAATAGCGCAGATGGGCGAGCGGGTCCCCCTCCAACCCGTCGGCGCCGCACTGGAACACGAAGAACTGAGGCTGGAACGCCCGCAGGTGCGCCACTACCCGCGTCCACGCCTCCGCGAACGCCTGATCGCCCGCACCAGGCGCAAGCGGGATGTTGAGCTTGGTACCTCTAGCCTTGCCTCTTCCGGATTCGTACGCGTGACCGGTACCTGGGTACAGGAACTGCCCGTCCTCGTGGATGTCAGCAAAGATCAAGTCCGGATCGTCCTCGTAAGCGTAGAACACCCCATCGCCATGGTGGACGTCGATGTCGACATAGGCCACGCGTCGCACTGCGTACAGCGTGCGGAGCGTCTCGATCACCACACCCAGGTCGTTGAACACGCAGAAGCCTGCAGCGGCGTCGCGACGCGCATGGTGCAGGCCACCGATAGGCTGGAAGGTGCGTCGACACTCGCCTGTCATGACGCGAGACAGCCCGTCGAGACCAGCGCCGACCACGCTCGCGGCCGCTTCGTACACGCCGGGGAACACCGGCGTGTCGCCGTTGTCGAGGAACTCGGTACCGCGGGCCTCGGCGTGCAATACGCGGTCAACGTAACTATGGGTGTGGAAGCGCTCGATTTCGGCGCGACCGGCGCGCGGCGCAGCCACGACCGACACGTCTTTGTCCAAACCGCGCGCCTTGGCCTCTCTGAGGAACGCGCCCTGTCGGTCCTCGCCCAAGGGATGGCCGTCGGGAAACCCGTAGCGGCCCAGCGTCTCGCTGCTGTACAGGCAGACTCGCCCGCTCACGCTCCCTCCCGGTCTTGGTCTCGGCTCGGCGGCCGTCGCCACGGCAGCCCAGCGCACAGCAGCAGCTGCGCCGACAAGCCCTCGCAGAAATCGCCGGCGCGGGCGCGCACGGTCTGCTGCGTTAACCGAGCGAGGTACCACAACTCCAGCACAGCTGGAAGCTGGTCG
>JBGPPC010000114.1:0-11661 GCA_041488355.1 Gammaproteobacteria bacterium | reverse complement strand
GCTCGACATTGGCGAGCGCACGCGTGTTCTCGACCTTGATCCCGAGCAACAGCTCGCCGCGCGGGTTCAGCGGCCAGGGATCCGCGCGGGCGAAGTACTGGTCGACGGGGATCCCCCAGATCTCAGCAGCTCGGACCTGACCACCGTGTCCGCGCCGCCCGGCACCGAGATTTGAGTCGACGCTCTTAGTAAAGGCGTAGCGCGCTGCCTCCACGAACGCACGCACCGCTTCCGGCGTTTCGGCGTGACACAGAAGCAGACCATGCACGCCAGCGGCGAGCACCTGCTTGATCATCCAGCCATTCGCACGAACTGCTTGTTCGTCTGTACCTTCGACAGGGAGAGTCACGATCACAGCGGGCGTCCGGTGCCCGCTCCTCGTGGGGCCGCCGTCCGCGAGTCCATTCATGAACTGCACCAGCCCTCGCACGTCGAAGGCGCTGTGCTCCATGTCGTAGGCGATGTAGTCCGCCCAAGTCTGGGCCAACGCCCGCCCTCCGTCGTACTCGCCAGCGTCGGCGCTGTCGACAAACTCGAAGTACACCGGCTGACGCTGCTCAAGCAGCTCGACGACTTTGTTGACGCGCTTCATGGGCCTGCGAGCCTCAGCGATGCCGTCCGACCGTCAGCTCCCGCGAGTAGACTTCCCACGACCGCGCGGCAGTCCGTGGCGGGATCACGTGGCGCACGTCGGGATTGATCAGCGACATCGGCCACATGCCGTTGGCGATACGAACCGCTTCCTCGCCGAGCTGCGTCTGGGCGCGCTCCCACGCGACTTCGGAGTAGCTCGCGTAGTGGTTGGTCAGCGATACGTTGTCCATCTTCAGCAGCGGGTTATTGGGATCGACGGGCTCTTTCTCGAAGACGTCGAGCCCGGCTCCCGCAAGCCGATTCCGCTGCAAGGCATCGATGAGCGCGGCCTCGTCGACGACGCCGCCGCGCGCGCAGTTGATCAGGTACGCGGTGGGCTTCATTGCGGCGAACTGAGGATGGCTGATCAGGTGGCGCGTCTCTTTGTTGAGATAGATGTGCACGCTGATGTAATCGGAGCGTCGGCATAGGTCCTCCAGCGACTCGCTCATCTCTATGCCGTGTTCGAGCGCATCCCAGGACGCGACGTAGGGGTCATAGGCGATGACCTGCAGGCCAAAGGCTTTCGCCTTGCGGGCCACGGCGCGCCCGATGTCGCCCAGGCCGACGATGCCGAATACCTGGCCGGCGACATGGCCCATTGGCGCCAGTTTCTTGCGGGTCCATTCACCGCTTCTGACCAGCTTATCGTGCAGCACGAACTTCCGGGAGCAGACGAGGAAGTGCATCATGGTGTGGTTCGACACCTCCTCGGTCCCGAACGACGCTGTGTTCGCCAGGATGACGCCGTTCGACGTTGCTGCGTCCAGATCCAGATGGTCGAAGCCGTGGCCAAAAGAGACGAGGCCCTTGCAGCGGCCGTGCAAACCCATTTGTGTAAAGGCGGCTGGATCGAAGCCATGGCCTTTGACCATCGCGACGTCCACGTCACGCAGCGCCTGAATAAGCGCCGACGCGTCGTGCCCTTCGTAGCGGACCAGCGTTCCCCCTGCCAGCCGGACGGCGCGGCTCTGCTGCTCGACCAGGGACGGGTCGGTGTTCCCCGCGATCGCGGGATCGATGTAGAGCACTTTGAAAGGTTGTGTCATGCGCACTCCGTTTTTTTTAAAAGTTCGGGCCCGACGCTCAAGCGCCAGAAACAGCGCTTCCGCAAGCCGGCTCTCTCGTCAGACGTCGTAGCTGAACCGCTTGACTGCATCCTCGTTCCATTCGATGCCACAGCCGGGTTTCATTGGAATAGCAAGCCGACTATCGGCGAGCTTGAACGGCTCGGCGAGAATCGGGTATGCCCAGTCCTGCCATTCCAGCCAGTGCGCGGTCTCCGTGACCCGCATCAAATGCGCCGAGACCTCAGGATACAGATGCGTGGAGACTTCAACGCCTGCAGCGGCTGCAATCGGGACCGCTCTGAGCCAACCGGATACGCCTCCGATGCGCATCAGATCGGGCATGACGTAGTCGCCGGCGCGCATTTCGATGGCTCGAAATAACTCGCGAGGCCCGTAGAAGTTCTCACCGAGCTGAAGCGGGGTCTTCAGCTCGCGTGCGAGCTGTGCGTAGCCGCTCAGATTGTTGTACGTAGTGGGTTCCTCGAACCAATACAGGCCCTGGTCATCGAGCGCATGACAGCGATGCAGTGCGTCGCCAAGGGTCAATCCCTGGTTGAAATCCACCATGAGCTTGATGTCCGACCCCACGGCCTCACGAATGACTCGAATGGCGCGGAGATCTTCCTCGAGCCGCTCGCGGCCGAGACGGAGCTTGAGTCCTTTGAAGCCTCCCTCCGCCACTAAGTCGCTGGCCTCCCGGGCGAGCGTTCCAACATCGTTCAGCCAAAGTCCGTTGCTGTTGTAGGCTGCTACGGGGTCCGCGGTGCCGCCAAGGAACACTGCGAGAGGCATGTTCGCCGCCTTGGCCAACGCGTCCCACGCGGCCATATCCAAGCCGGCAATTGCAATCATCGCCACCCCTTCGTAGCCTACGAGGTTCAACGACTTACGCGCGCTCTGGAAATCATCGAACGGGCGAATCGGCTGGCCTTTGCGGGCCGCTGCGAGATCGTGAATCGCCGGGACGATGTAGCGCGCCGAGTCCTTCAGATAAGGCTCGAGGTAACTCCTCCCGATGATTCCCTCGTCCGTGTACAGGTCGATGAGGATGAGCGGCCAGTGATCAAAGACACCTACCTTGGAGACGACCGGACGCTTGAGAGGTACACGAACAGGCCGGATGTCGACGGACTTTAGCGTGAGCTTTTCGAAGACCATGGCAAACCCCCTTCACAGACAATTACTCACTAGTCGATAAGTAAGTCGACAAATATGGAACGTTGTGAATGCATGATAGTCTCATCTTTCATGAAACGAGACGGACGGGCGTTTGATCATCAGACGCTGGAGGCGATTCGGCGCATGGCGGTCGAGCGGGTTCGCGATGGTGAGCCTGCATCGGAAGTGATCGCGGCGTACGGGTTCAATCGCACGACGATTTATAAGTGGCTCAAGGCCGCGCTGCAACCCGGTGTGGGCATCAAGGCGCTGCGCTCGACCAAAGCGACGGGACGACCGCGCAGCCTGACGCCGGGGCAGGAGAAGCAGGTGTTGCGCTGGGTCAATGGTCGTGACCCGCGCCAGTATGGTCTGGACTTCGGTTTGTGGACCCGTGCCGTGGTGGCCGAGTTGATTCAGAAGAATTTTGGCGTGGGCCTTGGTCTGACGGCGGTGGGCGAGCTCTTGGCAAAGCTCGGACTGACCCCGCAGAAGCCGTTGCAGCGCGCCTACCAACGTGATCCGCAAGCCATCGACAAGTGGCAGCGTGAGACCTACCCCGCCATTGCCACGCAAGCGAAGAGCGAGGGCGCGGAAATTTTGTTCTGGGATGAATCCGGATTTCGCGCCGACACGGTTCATGGCAAGACGTGGGGGGTTCGTGGCTACACGCCGGTCGTCCAACGTCCTGGGCAGCGGCAATCCATCAGTGCGGCGTCTGCTGTCAATGCCAAGGGAGCGTTCTGGTTCTGCATCTACGAGGGCGGCCTGAACGCCGAACTGTTCGTCGACCTGCTGCACAAGCTTATGCATCGCCGCAAGAAGGCTGTTCATCTGGTCCTGGACAGTCTGCCGGCGCACAAGACAGCCTTGGTGAAGAAGCACGTGGCCTCTACGGAGGGGCGCTTGACCCTGCACTTCCTGCCCGGCTATGCACCGGACTTGAATCCAGATGAACTGGTGTGGAGTCATGTCAAGCGCACCGGAGTGGCACGACGACCCTTGCGCCAAGGCGAGACCCTACGTGAGCGAATCGAAGAGCAGCTGGTAAAACTTCAGCAACTGCCCCGCCTTGTTCGCTCATTTTTCCAAGCCCCGTCTGTCGCCTATATTGGCGACTGCTGAGTAAGTGGCATGTGCCCGCAAAGGGACAACAGGTGCGGCGGATGCGGAACTGATTGCGCCGGATTGAACGGCGTTATCCCGCTCCTGCCGACGCGAATACCATAACACTACTCTGGGCGCCCCTCAAGAAACTGACGCAGGCACTGGGCAAACCTGCTCCGCATATCTTCCGCGTGCTCAGCTTGTCATCGCATGCATGCGTCCTAGCACGGCCTTTGCATGCGGCAGACGGTCCTTGGTCCATCAGGGACTTACCCCGACTTTGAGCGTTGCCGTGATGCAGCCCAAAGAAGACAATTCCATTGAAGAACAAGACGATCTCGAGTCCGACCAGGTCTCCGAGAGACGCCATCCCGAGCCGCACCGGGCTGAGCGACTGCATATCTTGAGCATGCCTGTCACACGGGGAGAGGCGGGGCGTTTCCTGGAAGCGCTCATCGATGCGATTCCCAGTCCCGTGTTGGTGAAGGACGATCAACATCGATTCATAGCCGTCAACGCCGCGTTTTGCGCATTCTTCCGCCGCAGCCCGGCCCAGATTCTCGGGAAGACCGACTACGATTTCTTCCACGCCGAGGACGCCGCGTTCTATCAAGCGACCGACGCGCAGGTACTGGCGCAGGGCGAGATGGTCGAGTACGAACGTCCCTACACCCTGGACGGCGCGACTCAGTCGATGCTTGTGCGCAAATGCCGGCTGATTGCTCCCGATAGAAGTCAGTTGGTCGTGCTCCTTCTGATCGATGTGACCAGACGTCGAGCCGCCGAAGAAGCGCTGCGCCAGAGCGAAGGGCGCTTTCGCGGCCTGACCGAATTGTCGGTTGACTGGTACTGGGAACAGGACGAGCAATTTGTCTTCACGTTCCTGTCGAACGAGGCCGACGCCAAATCCGGTTACGCGGGGTTCAGTACCCGCGGTCTCACGCGTTGGGATCACCCTGGTGTGGACAAGAGGTCGGCCGACTGGGAGGCGCACAAGACGACGTGTCTCGCGCACAAACCCTTCCGGGACTTCATCTATCGTCGCCTGGATCGCGACGGGTCGCCGCGTTGGTTGGCGATAAGCGGGCAACCGGTGTTTGACGCGGGCGGGCGCTTCAAGGGTTATCGCGGTGTGGGCACCGATGTCACCGCCGCCAAGAAAACGGAAGAGGCGCTCAAGCTCGAGCGCAATCTGCTGCGCGCGCTGATCGACCATCTGCCGGACTACGTGCACACCAAGAACCAACAGCGACAATTCGTCTTGAACAATGCGCGACAACTCCAGCTGTTGGGTGCCCGAACCGAAGCCGAGGTGGCCGGAAAGACCGTGTTCGACTTTTTCCCAGCCGAAATCGCCGAGCTGTACGACGCCGACGACCGCCAGGTGCTGACCACCGGCCAGCCCATCCTGAGCCGCGAAGAACCGTTGGTGGATGATCAAGGCCACCGTCGTTGGAACCTCACCACCAAGGTGCCGTTGCGGGACCTCGACGGCCACACGACAGGTCTGGTCTGCATCAGCAGAGATATCACCTCCGTCAAGTCGGTCCAGGACAGTCTCGTGGAAAGCCAGGCATTTCTCGAGCATGCCATGGCGGTCGGCGAGATCGGCACCTGGGTGTCCGGATTGGGCGACGATGACCGCTTGAGCTGGTCTTCGCAGACCTGCGCCATCTTCGGGATTCTGCCTGAGGCGTTCGACGGGAAAGTCGGGACGTTCCTCGACATGATCTACCCGCAGGACCGTGACATCGTCAACCTCGCCGTAGAGCAAGCCCTTGCGGGCGAGGGCGTGTATCGAGTGGATCACCGGCTGGTGCGTCGTGACGGAGCGGTGCGATGGGTCCATGAGCGGGCAGAAGTGGTCCGCGACGCAACCGGGCGGCCGTTGCGGCTCGCGGGAGTGGTGCAGGACATCACAGCGCGCAAGGAAGCCGAACAGCAGCTTTTGCACCTCGCCCACTACGACAAGCTCACGGAGCTTCCGAACCGCACCCTGTTCCACGACCGCCTGCTGCAGTCCCTTGCACATTCTCGTCATGCGGGGCGTGCCGCAGCCGTGATCTTCGTCGATCTCGACCACTTCAAGTTGATCAACGACACGCTCGGACATCCGGCGGGCGATCAATTATTGCAGCAGGTCGCGCGTCGACTGCAGGAGGCTCTGCGCACGGGCGATACGGTAGGCCGGCTGGGCGGAGACGAATTTGCCGTCGTCCTCTCGGACATGTCTGCCGCAACCGATGCCGATGTGGTAGCGCAGAAGCTGATGAGTGCGCTGGGGCAGCCTTTCACCTTGGACGGCCGCGAGGTGTTCGTCAACGCCAGCGCAGGCATTACCCTGTTCCCAAGCGACAGCGAGGATCCGGACACGCTGCTGAAGTACGCAGACGCCGCGATGTATCGCGCCAAGGAGCTCGGTCGCGGCAACTATCAATTCTACAAGTCGGAGATGAATGCCCGATCGCTCGAGCGTCTGTCCCTGGAGGGACATCTGCGCCGGGCTCTGGAGCGTGACGAGTTCTTGCTCCACTATCAACCCAAGATCGACCTGGCCAGCGGAGCCATCACTGGAGTCGAAGCCCTGCTGCGATGGATTCATCCCGACCTGGGCCTGGTTTCACCTGCCAATTTCGTCCCGATTCTCGAGGACAACGGTCTGATCGTCCCGGTCGGTGAGTGGGTGTTGGGCGAAGCCTGCCGGCAGATCAAGGCCTGGAGCGCGGACGGCATTGCTCCGAGAATGCCCGTGGCAGTCAATCTGTCTGGCCGCCAACTGCAGCAAGCCGACCTCGACCGATGCATCGAGCGTATCGTCTCCGAGGCCGGCGTGGACCCGCGGCTGATCGAGCTGGAAATCACCGAGAGCATGCTGATGCGCAACCCCGAACACGCAATCGGCATTCTGCGCTACCTGAAGGGTCTCGGGATATACCTGGCGATGGACGATTTCGGCACCGGCTACTCGAGCCTGAGTTACCTGAAGCGCTTCCCGGTAGACCGGCTGAAGATCGACCGCTCCTTCGTGCGCGACATCGCCAGCGACCCCGATGACGCTGCGATCGCACAATCGATCATTGCGATGGGGCACAGCCTCGAGCTGAAGATCATCGCTGAAGGCGTGGAGACTGCAGAGCAACTCGCCTTCCTGACGAGGGCCAAGTGCGATGAAGCCCAGGGCTACTACTTCAGCAGGCCGCTGCCGGCAGACGAGATCCAGCGGTTTCTAGCCAGAGACCGGGCTGTACCGATGCTCAGGCAAGTTTCGTAACTCTTCCATGATCTGCGAGGCGCGATTGACGTCGAGCGGCTGACGGCTCGCAGGAGATCAGGTCGTCAGGCGAAGATAGAGCGACGGCAACTTCTCGGGCAGCCGCCGGAGCTCGTCCAGTACGAGGTAGTTGCGGCTGCCGAAGATGCGCGCGACGTACTCGTCGGCCTTGTGATCCAGGCTCAAGCAGAACGTGGCGATGCCATAGCGGCGCTGGTCTTCCACGGCACGCTTCGCGTCGAACATCAGGTACCGCTTGTCATGCACATCGATGTCGTGCGGTTCACCATCGGTCAACAGCAAAATGAGTTTCTGTGCGGCGCGACGGTTGCGCAGGAAATGCCCTGCGTGCCGTAGGGCCGTACCCATGCGTGTGGAGAGCTGCCCTTTCATCCCGGCGAGCCGTGCCCGCGCATCTTCGCCGTAGGGCTCATCGAACTCTTTGAACCGGTAGTACTCCACGTCGCTGCGGCCGTTGGAGTCGAAACCGTGGATGGCGAAGTTATCGCCCAGCTTGTCCATGGCATGCGCCACCAGAACGGCTGCCTCCTTCGCGAGATTGAGTACAGTGGACTGCGCGCTTGCAACCCAGTCGTTGGTCGACTGCGAGAGATCGAGCAGCAACAGCGCATCGAGATCTCGGCTATTGCGTACTAAGCGCTGCTGCACGCGCGGATCCGGTACGCGGCCTGACCGTATATCCACCATGGCGCCGATACAGGCGTCGATGTCCAAGCGGTCGCCCTCCAGTTGTTTCTTGAGGCGCAGGGGCCGCTGGATCTGCACGGCTTTGATCATGCTGGTAAGGCGGTTAACGGTCTCCTCGTTACGACGCAGGACTTCCTCAATGGCACGCGGGTCGCCCTTCGCTGCGACTTTCTCCTGGAGCGTGCACCAGGCTGGCCGATCCATGCCGATCACGTAGTCCCATTCGTCATAGCTGTAGCGCCGAGCCAGAGCGGCATCGATGGCGGCCTGATCCTGCGGTCCGGCTCTTTCGAGCTGTAGCGCCTCGCTCTCGGTGAGCTCTCCTTCGCCCTTTTCCATTTCCATGTCGGCGGGTTCACCGCCTTCGCTCGGAGCCAGGTTCACCGCCTGGTCGATCACCTCCTGATCATCGCTGCGCTGCGGCTGGGAATCGCCCAGATCCCACAGGAACATGTTGTCGTCGCGGTATATCGGTTCGACCAGGTACGTCTTGAAGTTGAACTGCACGCGCATCTGTCCGAGATCGTTCCCGAGCAGATTCCCGATGTCCCGGCTGACGGAGGGGGCGGTCAGTCTGTCGCCCGCTTCGGTGAACATACGCCTGCCTTTGGTTACGAACGGATTGTCGTCCTCGTAGGCGTCGTCCATCAGCGCGCGCGCCAGCCGCGCCATCAAGGAGACGCCGGTCATGGCGAAGCTGGGAAGCGCCACATGGAACGGCTGCCACAGCTTGCGCAGACCAGGCATCTCCTGCATTGCCAAGAACTCCACGCGCGCGTCCTCGATCAATGAGACGAGCGCCACCTGGATCGGACGCAGGGCGCGACGCGGAAACTGCTCCGTCGAGTAAACCAGGTGTGCGGCCGCGTGGGCCGCGGCGGCGCGGTAGAGCGCTGCGCTGTCCTGTCCGGGAAATACCTCGAAAGCCGGCGGCATGCGGATGGTTCCATCTACAATGGAAACGCGCTTGCCCTTGTTGCCGTCCGGTGCCGGACTCGCGGCGCGCAGCTCCGGTTGGCGCGCCCACAAAGCGCGCAAGTAGAAGCCTAAACGCCGTTCCACGTCGGTGAACAACGCCCCTTCACCTGCGGCGCGGAGGATAGCGCGTGCATCCTGGCTCTCCAAACGGAACCATGCGGACTGCGCCGACAGATCCTGGGTATGTCCTTGCACGCCCAGCAACGCCCAGCGGCGCAGCCCATCCACGCTCACCTGGTCGAGCAACTGACCCAGGCGCTCGAACATGGATGCGAGACCACCGGGCGCCAACCCGGCCAGTTCATCGACGACATCGAGATAGCCGTGCAGCGCACCGCGCTGACGCAGACGCCGCGCTGCCTGTGGCAGAGAATCGAGGAAGGTGTCTACCGTCCGCGGATCGGCGTGTCGCAGAAGCGATAGGCACACGCCGACAATCTGGGGCAAATGCTGTTCGCCCGTCTCATATGCGACGGCCGGCACGGTCCGCAGATACGTGACCACGGGCCCCAAACCGGAGCCCGCGTCGAGCATGAGTTTCACGCCTTCGATCCAGCCACACGCCGCGCCGGGAGTCAGGCGCCGCACCGCCTCCGGCAGCGCCGACGCAACGAGTTGTCGCGCGTCGTCGGGCAGGGTTTGCGTCAGCGATTCGAGTTCGGCCGTGGTGATCTGCATGGAGGAAGCCCTCAACGCAGGAATGCGAGGGCGTTGCGCCTAAAAGTACGCGTGGACCGCAGCCTCGAGCGCGTCGCGGATATCCTCATCGTCCGTGATGGGCCGCACCAGGGCGACGCTGCAAGCCGCCAGCGGCTGGACGCCGCGCGAAATGAGCTGACCGGCGTAGACCAGCATGCGCGTGGAGATGCCTTCCTCCAGGCCGTGGCCTTTGAGATTGCGCGAGCGCTCGCCGATGCTCACGAGCTTGCCCGCGATCTCCGGTGACGCGCCCGACTCGTGCGCGACGATTTCGATCTCGAGCTCGCGCTCCGGCCACGCGAAATCGAGGGCACCGAAGCGCTGCTTGGTCGATTGCTTCAGGTCCTTCATGATGTTTTGATAGCCGGGGTTGTACGAGATCACGAGCTGGAAGTTGGGATGCGCGTGAACCAGCTCGCCTTTTTTCTCCAGAGGCAGGATGCGGCGCGCGTCGGTGAGCGGATGAATCACGACGGTGGTGTCCTGCCGCGCCTCGACGATCTCGTCCAGATAGCAGATGGCCCCGTGACGCACGGCCAGCGTGAGCGGTCCATCCTGCCATTGCGTTCCGCCGGCATCCAGCAGATGACGGCCGACCAGGTCCGAGCCGGTCATATCTTCGTGGCACGCGATGGTGACGAGAGGCTTGCCGAGCTTCCATGCCATGTACTCGACGAAGCGCGTCTTGCCGCACCCAGTCGGCCCTTTGAGCATCATGGGCATGCGCACGCTGTAGGCAGCCTCGTAGAGCGACAACTCGCTGCCGGTAGCCAGGTAATAAGGCTGCTCGCGGATCAGGTACTGGCTGACGAGAGCATCGGTTAGGTAGCGGTCCATGATGCGGATTTCAGGGTTGGGACGGCGAGGCTATTTGCGGCGCAGTTTCGGCTCGGCGCCGAGGAGAGATTTCCCTGCAGAATACCACGCCCGGCGCAGCCCTTCGCACAACGCTCGAGCATCCGCGAGGCGACAGCGTCCCGCGGGAGGCGCTGCCGTCGACGGGCAGCTCTACCACCGGCTAAGGCGACTGGTCAGAGTCGGCGATTGGGATTGACAGGCGGGCACCAGCCGACAGCCGGTGCCCGCGGCCGCGGATCAGGCGTGCTGCTTCTGGTTCGGAATGCCTGGGATCGGGCACTCTTCCGTACCCACGGTCGAACGCGTGATCGCCTCGACCATCTTCTTGGTGCCCTCCGGATCGGTGATCCACTTCTTGTAGAAGTCGTACGGGCAGGCCGCAACGCCCTCGTCGCCTTCGCGCGAGTTGATCTTTCCCGTGTATCCGCGGTGCAGGAGCTTGAACAGGTGGTTTTCCGACTGCATGTTCTTGCGCGCGTCGCGGATCAAGCCTTTGGACAGCGCCGCGTACTGGATGCCCATGTCTTCCTCACCGCACTCGCCCAGCGTGCGACCGTCGAAGCCGATGATCGCGGAGTGGCCGAAGTACGAGTAAACGCCGTCGAAGCCAGCCGCGTTGGCAACCGCTACGTACACGTTGTTGGCCCAAGCCATCGCCTTGGCCATGATGACCTGCTGATCCTTGGCTGGATACATGTAACCCTGGCAGCGCACGATCAGCTCCGCGCCCCGCATGGCGCAGTCACGCCAGATCTCGGGGTAGTTGCCGTCGTCGCAAATGATGAGACTCACCTTGAGGCCCTTGGGGCCGTCCGACACATACGTGCAGTTACCGGGATACCAGCCCTCGATCGGCACCCAGGGCATGATCTTGCGGTACTTCTGCACGATCTCGCCCTTGTTGTTCATCAGGATCAGCGTGTTGTAGGGCGCTTTCTTGGGATGCTCTTCGTGCCGCTCGCCGGTGAGTGAGAACACGCCCCACACGTTGGCCTTGCGACAGGCGGCGGCGAAGATTTCCGTCTCCTCTCCAGGCACGCTGGAGGCGGTCTCGTACATCTCCTTGGAGTCGTACATGATTCCGTGCGTGCTGTACTCGGGGAAAATGACCAGGTCCATACCAGGCAGGCCAACCTTCATGCCCTGGAGCATCTCGCCGATCTTGCGTGCGTTGTCGAG
>JBGPPC010000113.1:0-11799 GCA_041488355.1 Gammaproteobacteria bacterium | reverse complement strand
CCCAATCGATCGTGCGCGCGTCTATGCAACCGGACTGTCCAATGGCGCCATGATGACCTATCGCCTCGCGGTGGAAGCGCCCGACTTGATCGCGGCGATTGCTCCGGTGGCAGGCGCCATGGTCTGCCTGCCATTCAAGGCAGGTCGGCCGATATCGATTCTGCATATCCACAGCGTAGACGACCCGCGCGCGCTATACGCCGGGGGGCTGGGCCCGCCGTTTCCTCTCACCAGCGTCCGGGTGCAGCACCCTCCGGTTGAGGAAACCATCTCGCATTGGGTCGAGTTCGACGGGTGCGCGCCGCAACCCAAGGTGGAGCCGCCGCTGCATGGCGCGGGCCGTAGTGCAAAGCACACGGCAACTCGTATCACCTATGCTCCGTGCCACGACGGCACCGAGGTCACGTTGTGGAAGCTCGCCGGCCCGGGGCACGTTTGGCCTGGCGGCGATATAGACTATCTCACGTGGGCGCTGGGGCCTGGCACCGACATCATCGACACCAATATGGAGATGTGGCGGTTTTTCTCGCGCTTCCACCTCGATCGATGAACGAGCTTGAGCTGACTGGGAAAGTACGCACGCACATAGAGCAACTCGAAGAGCCGCGCGTGGCGCTGCATCGAGAGGTCGTGGGACCGTTTCGGTCGCTGCGCGCAGCCGCCAAAAAGGAAGGGTTCGACCTGATGCCCTTCAGCGCATTCCGCGATTTCCAGGCGCAGGTCGAGATCTGGAACCGCAAGTTCCGCGGCGAGCGCCCGCTGTACGATCGCTACGGAAATGAGCGCGACCATGCGCGCCTGAGCGAGGCCGAGATCGTCGAAGCGATCCTCGTCTGGTCTGCGGTCCCCGGCGGCAGCCGCCATCACTGGGGCAGCGACATCGACATCTACGATCGTGCAGCTTTGCCTGAAGGCTACCGCGTCAAGCTGCTGCCTGAGGAATATTTGCCTGGCGGCGTGTTCGAGCGCGTCGCGGATTGGCTGAACGACAATCTCGAGCGCTTCGACTTCTTCCGCCCTTATGACCGGGACCGCGGTGGTGTGTATCCAGAACCCTGGCACATCAGCTACGCGCCGGTGGCCGCGCACGCGCAGAGCGCGCTCACCGCAGACGTCATCGCCGGCGCGTTGCACGACTCGGACGTGCTAGGTAAGGATGTCCTCCTCGCTCAGTTGCCCGAGATCTACCAGCGGTATGTCGCGAACGTTGGCTCGCCTCCCCTAGCTGGGACACGGCTTGTTTGAGCAGATGCGCCCGCTGCGCACCCCCGGTCCGCTCTGATTTGCCCGAGGGACCGCATGCCTTCCGTCTTCACCCATGCTGTCGCGGCTCTGGCCCTGGGCACGGCTTTACTGCCTCGCGGCACGGGCCCCCGTCCGTGGCTGCTCGGCGTCGTCTGCGCTCTGCTGCCCGACGTCGACGCGGTGGGCTTCGCGCTTGGTATCCCCTACTCGTCCATGCTCGGGCATCGAGGGCTGTCGCACTCGATCCTCTTCGCGCTGCTGCTCAGCGCGCTAGTGACCGCCCTGGCTTTTCGCACCAGCCAATGGACCGGCATGCGGTGGCGAATCTGGCTGTTCTTGTTCGCGGCAACCGCCTCACACGGCATCCTTGACGCGTTCACCAATGGCGGGCTGGGTATCGCGTTCTTCGCGCCTTTCAGCGCCGCTCGCTATTTCTTCCCAGTCACGCCGATCGAGGTATCGCCGATCGTGCATGGTTTCTTCTCCGAGCGCGGCGTGCGAGTCCTGGCGAGCGAGATGCTATGGGTCTGCGCGCCGGCGCTGGTTCTGATCGCGGTCTGTCTTGGCGTCAGACGGTTGCACACACGTCATGCCAGCTGACGCCTAGCGCCGATGCGTTGGAAGTTCTTCATCCCCGGCGAGCGCCCAGACGAGGACGCGCGCCGCGCCATGGTCAGCACCCAGATCGACGCGTGGTGGGAGGCGTTCGCAGCGAAGGCCGAAGACCTCGATCGAATGTTCAATGGTCACGGCGAGTGGGACCTCGTCGCGTGGATGGAGCAGACGCTGCAGCGCGTCGATGCGCGGTTGATGTGGGAATTCGGTCCAGGCGGCTCCGGCGGGCACCGGCTGGCGATCACGCCAGAGGCCGATCATCATTTACGGCCGCTGGTGGACGAGATCCTGGCGCGCGCGCCAACGCTGCCCGGGTGGTCTTTCTTCGCTCACCGGCGAGCGGAGAGCGTGGAGCAGATGACGTTGGCGATCAAGAACAGGACCGGGGCTGAACCCGCCTTCAGCGGCGTGGGGCTGACGGTGGGCGAGTGTAACCGCATCGACCTGTCGTTTCAGTTCCTGCCCTCCTTCCTGGACCAGCAACGCGACCTCGCGCGCACGCAGGCCTTCCTCGCGGCGGAGTCGCTGCTTGGCGAGGACCTCTCGACCGATTGGGTCGGGGTGTTGGACGCCGTGGCGGAAGTCGCGCAGCCGCTACCACCTGGAGCCTTGCGACGTGCCTTCATCATGCTCGGGGCCGAGCAACGCTCACGGATTCCGGCGCAGCCGTTCCTGGATCGGCTCGAATCGCTGGCGTGGACTGAGATCGACCTGAACCCGAAGAAGCAGGAGGATTACCTCCATCGCTACGACCTGGGGGCCGCGGTCACGTGCGCGCCCGACCTCTGGCGCAATGCCCATAGCAGCCAGCTGTTCTGGTCGGGACGTTTCTCGCGCTCCGGGGAGATGTTTTGCTACCTCAAGATCGATCGCGGCGGTCCGCTGCGCCGCTCCGCGGTGGGGAAGCGGATCAAGCTCGAAGATGCGTTGAACCAAGCGCTGCGCCCAGGGCGGCTGGGCTGCGTGATCGGCGGCGGATCGGGGCGGCGCTACAACTATATCGATCTCGCCCTCCTCGATGTGCGTTCCGCCGCAGAGGCGATACGCCACGTGCTGCAACGGGGTGGCTTGAAGACGCGACGTGCATGGTTGCTGTTTTTCGACGACGCCCTGGCCGCGGAATGGATCGGGATGTGGCCCGAGAGTCCCGTTCCACCAACACCAAAATCCTAGGAGTTAGCGCGCATGTCCACCATCGTCGTCGTCCGCAAAGCCGGCATCGCGTGTATCGCCTGCGATACTCTGGCGACCATCGGATCGCTCAAGCAAAAAGCGCATTACTCGGAGGCGCCCGACAAGACGTTCCGGTTCCGCGACACCTACATCGGGACCGTTGGCTATGCAGTACACAACGCCGTGCTGCAGAGTTATTTTTCGCGCTACCCCGACAATGTGAAGCTGGATACCCCGGCGGAGATCTTCGAGACGTGGCGCCAGATGCACCGAACGCTACGCGAGGAGTATCACATGAACCCGCGAGCGGAGACCGACGACGCATACGAAACCACGCGCATGAGCGCATTGCTGGCCAGCCCCGGTGGCATTTTCGGGGTTACACCATCGCGTGATGTCGAGGCCTTTCCGCGTTTCTGGGCCATCGGCTCGGGCGCCGCGTTCGCGGCGGGTGCCATGTTCACACTGTACGAGCGCAGCGACGACGCAGAAGAGATCGCACGCGCCGGCGTGGCTGCTGGCGCGGAGTTCGACGACGGCAGCGAGCTGCCGACCGTGCTGCACAAGGTACAGCTCGCTGGCCGCTGAGCGCGCATATCGCGCCCGTCGCGCCAGGAAATCGTTCAATCATGCCTCGGGCCGCGAAACCACCGTGCCGCACACTGCCGGTGCAAGCTGTGGCGTCCATGGCAAGAATCGGTGCGCCGTCATGTTGGCCGACATGCGCCAACCGATTGTTGTCGTTGGTTTTCGCCGTCCCTTCCCGCGCGGGGTCGGCCGGTCGGCATGGCGCTTGCGTCGCATCAAAGCAAGGGCGAGGAGAGGGCGGCCGGAGGCATGCAGTACATCACCGGCCTGGTTTCAAACCACTGGAGGTGGTACCCATGATTCCTCGCTTCGTAGTGGCTGTTTTCGTCGTTATCGCTCTGACCGCCGGCCAGGCCTTCGCCGCCCGACCGGTGCTCAAGATCTCAGTGCTGATCTCGGGCGTGGTTCTCGTCAACGGCGAGCGAACCATGCTTCCTTTGCTCGAGCCGGAGCTGGTGGCCCTCAAGGCACGCGGCGGCGAGGTCTGGTACTTCCGCGAGAGCACGCAAACGTATCCCGGCCGCAACGGACTAACGCTGTTCGGGCTGTTGATCAAGCACCGCGTGCCGACCAGCCTGGCGGAGAAGGCGGACTTCTCCGACTTGGAGCAGCGCGAGACAACGGCACCCGAAGCCGACCGCTGAGCGCGCTCTCCGCGCGGCAGCCTCGAGCCAGAATCGAGCGCCCGAACACCAGGCGTTCTGTTGTTGCTCTCCCCGGTCGATTGCCAAGCTGTCGACATCTTTGGTTGGTACACTAGCGGTCCGTTGCGCGGGATTGCTCCCGCCTCAACAACCCAAAACGAAGGAGACCAAAGATGAAAATGAAGACCCTGTCGTGCATCGTCGGCGTTGCGCTCAGCCTGGCAGCTGGATCTGCGCTGGCACAGGAAAAGCGCACCGTCCTCTCTCTGGAAACGGCGAAGAAGATGGCCGCCGCGTGCGAGCAGAAAGCGAAGGCGGAGGGCTGGAAGATGAACATCGCCATCGTGGACACAGGTGGGAACCTGAAATACTTCCTGCGCCAGGATGACGCCTTCCTGGGCAGCATTAAGATCGCTCAACTCAAGGCCAACACCTCTTCCAGCTTCCCGTTCTCGACCAAGCAGGTGGGAGAAATTGCGAAGACCGTGCCGGGCATCGCTTTCGTTCCCGGCCTTGTCACTTTCGAAGGCGGGCTGCCCATCAAGACCGGGGGCGGCGAGCCCATCGGCGCCATTGGCGTGAGCGGGGACACCGCGGAACACGACGGCGTGTGTGCACAAGCCGGACTGGATGCGGTGAAGGACGACTTGAAGTAATCTCGGGCTTCTGCGTCTCGGCGAGGGCTCGGCACTGGCCGGGCCCTCGTCTTTCAAACATGCAAATCGACCGCATAGATCACGTCGTCCTCACCGTGCGCGACATCGAGGGGAGCTGTGGTTTTTACCAGCGCGTGCTCGGGATGAAAGTCCTGAGCTTCGAGGGCGGCCGTCGAGCGCTGGCCTTCGGCAACCAGAAGTTCAACCTGCATCAAGCGGGCAAAGAATTCGATCCCAAAGCGGATCGGCCAACGCCGGGTTCTGCCGATTTCTGCTTGATCACCGCCACGCCGATCACCGAGGTGGTCGCGCATCTCAAGTCGTGCGACGTGCGCATTCTCGAGGGCCCGGTCCAGCGCACGGGCGCCACCGGGCCGATTCTCTCCGTCTATTTCCGCGACCCGGATCTGAATCTCATCGAAGTATCCAACCCGCTGTCAACGGAGTAATCGCGCGCCGCAGCGTTGACGCCGAGGGGCCGGCGGGAATAGGATTAGCCGCAATCGCGCCGCAAGAGGGCACGCGACACCGGGAGCCGGTGAATCGGAACCGGGTGCTGCTCTGCGGCGTTTTTGTCGGACTCGTTCCAACGCTCCCGCCGCGCGGCCGCGTGTCTTACGCGGACGAGCCGACCGGAGCTCCACCGAAAACTCGGTAGAGCGAGCAGCGAGAACCTTTCGGGAGGAGAAGATGCGCAGACTATTCCTCGGCTGCCTTGCGACTTCGATCGCGGCCGCTGTCCTTTCAGTGCCCGCGCTCGCGGCCGACACCATCAAGATCGGGCTGGTGAACGAAACCACCGGGCCCAACGCCGAAGCTGGGGTGTACACCGTCAACGGCGCGCGTCTCGCGCTCGAAGAGATCAACAAAGCGGGCGGCATCCTCGGCAAGCAGGTGGAACTATTGCTCGAGGACAATCAGAGCACCAACCCTGGGACCGTGCTGGCTTATTCCAAGCTGGCCGGAGAAGGCGTGCCTGCCGTCATCGGCCCGATCCGCAGCACGCAGACTCAGGCCATCTCACCGAGCGTCGCCAAGGCCGGGATTCCGACCATGTTCGGCGGCACCGATCCCAGCCTTACGCATACCGGCAACCCCTGGCTGTTTCGTTGCCGGCCCAACGATTCGTTCTCCTCACTCGTGATCGCCGACTTCGGCGTCAATACGCTGAAGCTGAAAAAATGGGCCATCGTGCACTCTACCGATGCGTTCGGTACCGGGGGGATGAACGCGCTGGTCCAAGCTCTAAAAGCCTACGACATAACACCAGTGCTGGTGCAGGGCTACACCAACAACTCGCAGGACTTCACACCCATCGTGCTCGCGATCAAGAAGGCGGGAGCCGACGTGATTGGGTCCTACATGACCAACTCTCCGGACGTGGGCATCTTCGCCAAGCAGTTGCGGCAGCTGGGACTCACTACGACGTGGATCGGCTCGCCGTCGGTGATCACCGAAACCGCGCGCAACCTGGCCGGTCCGGGGCTCTACGGCGTCTACGGAATCGCCGACTTCACGCCCGGCGCGAGCCCGGAAGCCAAGGCCTACGCCGACAAGTACAAGGCCAAATACAACCTCGAAGCGGACGTGTATTCGAGCTGGGCCTACGACGCGATGAACATTCTCGCGAGGGCGATCAACCAGGCTAAGGGCACCAACCCCGAAGCCATCCGCAAAGCGATCCTCGCCACCTGCGGCTATAAAGGTGTCGAAGGAGCTTACTGCTTCGACGAGAACGGCGATGGACTGAGCGGCTACAACATCGTGCGCAACGACAACGGCCAGATCGCTTTTATCAAGCACATCAACAATCCGAAGAAGTAACGCGGCTCGCGGCGGTGACCGGGCAGCCCACAGCCGAGGCGCCCGGAAAGGGAGGGTAAGGCGTCGTGGAAGCGCTGGCGAATAATCTTCAGGTGCTGTTTCAGGGTCTCGCCCTGGGCAGCATCTACGCTCTGGTAGCGCTCGGGTTCGTGCTCATCATCCGCGCCACCAACGTGGTGAACTTCGCGCAGGGCGATTTCGCCATGCTCGGCGGCTACGCCATGATCCTGTTCACGGTCGGCATGCCGGGCAATCCCGAGCTACACATCCCGGGCTTCGCTGTGCATGTGCCTTACGGCGTCGCCATCTTGCTGGCAGCGGTTGTCATGGCGATCATTGGCCTCGCCTTCAACTACGGCGTCTACTATCCGCTGCGCAACCGCTCGTTCCTGCCCGTGCTGATCAGCACGCTGGGTGCGTCCATCTTCCTGCAGAACACGGTGCTCGCCCTGTTCAACCCGCAGCCGCGGCCCTTGGACAAGCTGTTCAACATCGACGGTGTGACGATCGGCGGCGTATTCCTCGACAGCCAATACCTGGTGATTCTCGTGTTCACCATCCTGGCCGTGGCCTTCCAGTACTTCTTCTTCGAGCACACGCTGATCGGCAAGAAGCTGCAGGCGACTTCACAAGACAAGGACATGGCACGTCTGCTGGGCATTCCGGTGACGCTCATGATCATCATCACCTTCGTCTACAGCGCCGTGCTGGGCGGTCTAGCCGGAATGCTGGTAGCGCCGATCCTGTTCGTCTCCATCGGAATGGGCTCCACCATCGCACTCAAGGCCTTCGCCGCCACCATCATCGGCGGCTTCGGCGACGTCGCCGGTGCCATCGTGGGCGGCATCATCATCGGCGTGATCGAGAGCTTCGCGGCCTACTACATCTCGGTGCCCTACAAGGACGCCTACGCGTTCCTCGCCCTGTTCCTGGTGCTGCTGTTCCGGCCCCAGGGCATCTTCGGCGAAAAAGTCTCCGAAAAGGCATGAGCGACGCCGCGGCAAAGCCGGTTGCGCTGGCGCGCGCCCAGAACAACATCCCCAGCCTGATCGTACTGGCAATTCTCGCCATCGCATTCCCGCTGGTCCCTTATGTTCTGCACGTCAGCGATTACGTGCTGAACATCTTCATGAACTCGGTCAGCTACACCATGGCGGTGCTGGGCATGGTTGTGGTGCTGGGTTACGCGGGCCAGATCAACCTGGCGCAGGCGGCCTTCTTCGGCATCGGCGCGTACGCGGTCGGCTTGGGGACGGTGGTCTGGGGCTTGCATTTCTGGGTTTCTTTCGTGCTCGGCCTGGGCGCCGCGGCAATCGCAGGGCTGGTGCTCGGGCTGACCACGCTGCGGCTCGGCGGGCATTACCTCGCCATGATCACCATCAGCTTCCAGCAGATCTTCGACCTGGTGCTGACGAACTGGATCGACGTCACCAGGGGGCCGGACGGTATCCCCGGCATCGAGCCACCAGCCTTGTTCGGTTTGCACTTGACCGACAAGCGCGCCTATCTCCTGTTCTCGGCGGGGGTGCTGTACCTGCTGATCTGGTTCGTGTGGTGGCTGCCCAAAACCCGGCTCGGCCGGGCGATGCGCGCAGTGCGCGACAACGAGTTAGCCGCCGAAACCATCGGCGTGCATACGCTGCGCACCAAAGTCATCGCCTTCACCATCAGCGCGGTGCTGGGCGGTATCGGCGGTTCCTTCTACGCCGCGGGGTTCAGCTACATCAGCCCGGACAACTTCAGTTTCCTGCGCTCGATCGAATTCCTCACCGCGGTTTTGCTGGGCGGAGCGCAGTCGCCGTTTGGTGCAGCGCTGGGAACTGTGCTCATCGTGCTGCTACCGGAGTGGCTGCGGTTCCTCAAGAGCCTGTACCTCGCCGTCTACGGCCTAGGCGTGATCCTGATCATGGTGTTCCTGGCGGAGGGCATCTGGGGCCTGCTGCGCAATACGTTCCAGCGGATTCGCAAGCCGATCGCGCCGGTGATTGGCGCCGCCCCTGCGCTGAACTTCGACATCAAAGCTCCAGGTGAGCGCCCGGTGCTTAAGCTGGAGAATCTGCAGAAACACTTCGGCGGGCTGAGAGCGGTGGACGGGATCGACGTCGAAGTTGCGCCCGGCACAGTGCACGCGCTGATCGGGCCGAACGGCTCGGGCAAGACCACGTCGCTCAACGTCGTCAATGGCATCTATCGGCCGACCGCGGGCAGGATCTTCCTGGACGGCATCGACGTGACGCAGATGAAGCCGCACGAGCGCGCCGGACTGGGCATGGGCCGCACGTTCCAGAATATCCGCCTGTTCCCGACCATGAGCGCGCTGGAGAACGTGATGGTAGGCGGGCAACGCGACAACAATCCGATGGAGGCTGGGCGCGAAGCGCTGGTCACGCGCGCCCTTTCGGCGCTGGATTTCGTCGGCATCCTCGATCGCGCGCACATGATCGTGCGCAACCTTCCTTACGGCTATCAACGGCTGGTAGAGATTGCCCGCGCGCTGGCCGCGCATCCGAAGCTGCTCCTGCTCGACGAGCCGGGCGCCGGATTGAATCAGGCCGAGAAACAGGAATTGGTGGGCTTGCTCAAGCGGCTTCGCGGCCACGGGCTCACCCTGTTCCTGATCGATCACGACATGGGGCTGGTGGAGAAGGTGTCGGACAAGATCACCGTGCTCAACTTCGGCAAGAAGATCGCGGAAGGCACGCCGCAGGAGGTGCTGCGGCATCCAGACGTGATCGCCGCGTATCTCGGCGAAGGACCGACCAATGCCCCTGCTCGAGCTTAAGCACATCTCCAGCGCCTACGGCAGCGTCGAGGCGCTGCGCGGCGTAAGCCTGCACGTGGACAAAGGCGAGGTCGTCACGCTGCTGGGCGCCAACGGCGCCGGCAAGAGTACGACGCTGCGAACCATTTCGGGCTTGATCAAACCAACCAGCGGCGAGATCTGGTTCGAGGGCCAGCGCATCGACACGCTCGCGCCCGAACAGATCGTGCGTATGGGCATATCCCACGTACCCGAGGGCCGGCGCATCTTCCCCGGGCTGACGGTGAAAGAGAACATCATGCTCGGCTCAACCGCCCGCGGGCACCTGTCGAAGCAGGCGATGGCCGAGGGGGTCGAGGAGATGTTCGGGATCTTTCCCGACATCAAGCGCTTCGCGGATTCGCTCGGCTGGACGCTATCGGGCGGACAACAGCAGATGCTGGCTGTGGCGCGCGGCCTCATGGCCAAGCCCAAGCTGCTTCTGCTCGACGAGCCGTCTCTGGGTCTGGCGCCTGTGATCGTTCAACAGCTCTTCGCCACCATCCGCGAGATTCACGCCCGCGGCACCACCATCCTGCTGGTGGAGCAAAACGCCAACATGGCGCTATCGGTGGCGGCTCGGGGCTACGTGCTCGAGACCGGCAGCATGACCGTCGAAGGGACGACATCCCAGCTGCTGGACAACGAGGAAGTGCGGGCGGCCTATCTGGGCGGCCACGCGGCCTGAACCCGGGCGGCACCTGGCCCGCGGCTAGCATCTGATCCAGGGATAGCCTGCGCTACGCCACTGCGTTAAGATTGTCGGCGGAGACCGCTCTACAAGAACTGGAGGCCACCCTCCGATGCTGGACCAGTTGTTTAGCAACCCGGCGTATCAGACGCTGACGGACTATTTGTCGTTTCCTGAGACGCGGATTGCAGTTCTACTTCCCGGCGTTGTCTCCCTCGCTATCCTGGCGTTCTATGCGCGAGCGGGGAAGCTCTCCCGCCGTCTGCAGTTGCTGTGGCTCCTGGCGCTCGCCATCAGTTTCTACTCCGCGCGCTGGGACTTGACCTCCGAGGCGCATCAACTCTATATCTACAGCGCCTTCTCCGTGGCGTGCATCATCCTGTTGTTCAAGCGGGTGTACGTAGCGCCGGCCCTGGCTTACGCGCTCACCTTTCTTTCCCTCTGGATGGTAGACGTCGGCTACGCTCTATCCAGGACGCTGGAATCCGGCGCCCCACTGTGGAACTTCTACGTCGGGGTCGGCGGCGCGGGCTTCAGAGATGCGCTTTTCCTGCTCCCGCTCATGACCGCAGCAGCAGTCGTCTACGCTCGGCGCAGGATCGAAGCACGCGGCGAGCGGCTGGTCCTGCTGTAAGGTGTTGTAAACGGGCCGAGCGCAAACAGTGCTTTGGCGGCTCGCGTCCCGGACTCCCGTCAAACCCTCACCCCAGCAGCTTACCTTTGAGCAGGCTCCTGCTGCACGAGATCGTCCTGAACCGCACCGTTGGGCGTCAGGTGATTAACCACCTGGGGTAATAAACCCGCCAGCCCGCCGGCGGCATCGGCGTGTTCCATGCCAAGTTGTTTCGCGATTTCTTGCAGCTTGCCCGAGCCGAGCACCTGCGTGATCTGCTCCGCCGAAATCGGCAGGTTCTGACCGTTACTCACCCACGATTGCGCCTGCTGACCCAACCCGGACTGCGCAAACTGCTGAACCAACCCCTGCAACCCGCCGGGATGGCTGTTGATTAGGTTCAGCGCGAGTTGCATCAACTGATTGCTCTGCCCAGAGCCGCCAGCTTGCTGACGAGCGCGCCCGTAATCTGATCGAGAAGTCCCATGCCTGCCTCCGTTGGGGTAACGAGAAACGGGGATGAATATGCTGGCACGTTCGGACTTCGCGTATGTTTCAGCCCAGAGGTTGCGTGGCTGGCGCCGTCAGGCGCTGGTGCGATGCCGATGCCGCGCCTGCGGGGGTGCCCAGCGATTGGGGCCTCAGTTATAATTCGCGCTCCTTCCAGGGGGTCACTAGCTCAACTGGTAGAGCAGCGGACTCTTAATCCGTTGGTTCCGAGTTCGAGTCTCGGGTGGCCTACCAATTCAGACAGGGACTTGCAACGCAAATCGGTCGCTGACCCGTAGTGTCCACTTATTCAGTCGACGGGAACGCGAGGCTGCCGAGCAAGGCCGAACGCGCCACGCTAGACTTTGCAGGTGAGGCCCAAACCTTCGCCCGTCGCGTTTGTCGTCTTCCTCCTCGCCGGTTGGATCAGCCGTCAGCAGCTCATTGTTGTTGAGTATCTG
>JBGPPC010000112.1:0-11805 GCA_041488355.1 Gammaproteobacteria bacterium | reverse complement strand
GAAGACGCCGCCGACTGGCGTGCATCGCCGCTCAAGGCGCAGGACGTGTCGCGTCTTCCGCCGGCGCTGCTCATCGCCGCGGGGCACGATCCGTTGGTCGACGAAGGCAAGGCTTACGCCGATCGCCTCGCGGCCGCGGGCGTTCCGGTCACCTACAACTGCTACGAAGGCATGGTGCACGGATTCGTGAGCATGGCCGGGGCGATCGACGCTGGACATACGGCAATCGCGGAGGCGGCGGCAGCGCTGAGGCGCGCGTTCTCGCCGGCGCGCTGAGGGTTTTCCTTAGAGCCGTGCGGCGCGCGGTCGCCGAAGCAGATAGGCGCTGACCGTCAGCAGAGCGCTTGCGATCAAAAGCGCTGTGGAAAAATTTCCGCCGCGCTCAAGGTAACTCGCACTGAGCGGGCCAACGATCTGCCCGATCGCGAAGGCAGCCGTCATCGCCGCGATGAGCGCGGTTGCATTTGGACCGCCGACCTCCCGGCCTTCTCTTATCGCTACCATGGTCGTGACCATAAAAGTTCCGCCCACCAGCAGCGCCGCGAGCATGATTCCAAGGATACCGGGCCAGACAACCGGGAGCGCCACGCCGATTGCCATCAGAAGCTGACTGCCAATCCAGAGCCGGCGGTTGCCCAGCGACTGTGGAAGGGCCGCGGCCACGAGCGTCGATACCAGCGCGGCCACTCCGAAGATCGGCCAGGACCAGCCAAAGACCAGCGGATCGTGGATGGCCTGGCGCGCCATGACTGGAAGAAAAGTGGCGGGAATGATGTAGCCGAACCCGAATACCCCATAGCAGAGCACGAGCCGTAGCGATTCGCGATCCCAATTTAACGCGGCGCGTGCGAGCGGTGCCACTTTCCTCGCCGCGTCCGGTTCCGGTGTGAAGGTGCGCCAGACAGCGCCAGTAAGCGCGAGCGACAGCAGACCAAGGACCATCCAGGCTTGCGCTGAACTGGCTTTCGCATGCATCAGCACAACGCAGATCCCACCCGCAGCCGCGATGCCCGCGCCGACTCCCGCGAACACGATGCCGCTCAACCGGGGGCGACGCGCCGCCGCCAACCGTTCCAGGCTCCACGCCGACGCGTGGATCAACACCCAGGCGCTCGCGACGCCGGCAACCGCACGCAGGAGAAGCCAAAGCGCGAGCCCGCTCGTGACGCCCATCGCGATGGTAACTACCCCGATTGCCACGAGCGCGAGCCGAATGGCACTGGTGGCTTGCGTGTGCATCCGCATGGCGGCCAAAGCGCCGACGAGGTATCCGAGATAATTCGCGGACGCCAGCCAGGCGCCGGCCGTTACGGACAGCCCGTGGTCGACTTGCATCATGGGCAGCACCGGAGTGAACGCGAAGCGGCCGATGCCCATCGCGACCGCCAGCGCGATCAGTCCTGCGCGCGCGACTGCGACGGCCGATGTACTTCTGTCAGACATCTCTCTCCTTTGGTCCGGACATTCGAGCAGCCCCCGCCCCAACCCTCCCCCGCAAGCGGAGGAGGGAGCGCGCGCTTGGTTGGTCTACACACTGGATTCCCTCCCCCGCAGGCGGGGGAGGGAGAGGGCACATGATCTTGCGCTGGGTTCATGGGAACCCAGCGCTTGATTGATACGGCAGCACCAGTCTAGGTTGACCTGCCCATCTTTAAAAATGAATAATACTGAATGTGACCTTCTCGAATCGAGATACATCATGAGAGACCTGGATCTGGCCGCGCTACAAATCTTCAAGGCGGTGGCCGAAGAAGGCGGGATTACGAAGGCAGCGGCGAAGCTGCATCGCGTGCAATCGAATGTAACCACGCGCGTGAAGCAGCTGGAAGCGATGCTCGGCACACCGCTGTTCCTGCGTCAGAGCCGCAAGCTCGTTCTGTCTCCAGAAGGACGGACATTGCTCGCCTACGCCGATCAACTGCTGCGGCTGTCCTCCGAAGCGCAGGCGATGGTCAAAGGTGGCGTGCCGCGCGGCACGCGCAAGCTCGGTACGCTGGAGAGTACGGCGGCGAGCCGGCTGCCACCGATCCTGTCGCGCTATCACCTGGCATACCCGCAAGTCGGTCTCGAGCTGGTGACGGGGACAACCGGTGCCTTAGTCGCCAAGGTGCTCAACTACGAGGTCGAGGCAGCGTTCGTTGCTGAGCCGTTCGCCACCAAGAACCTCGACTCCCAGCTCGCGTTCCAGGAGCAACTGGTCCTCATCGCACCCACGAGCTTCCAGAGGATCAAGGCGCCAACAGATATTGGCCGCAAGACGGTGATCGCATTCACGACCGGATGCACATACCGCCGGCGCCTGGAGGAGTGGCTGGCTCGAGCCGACGTGGTTCCAGAGCGCGTGATGGAGTTCAGCTCTTATCACGCGATCGTCGCGTGCGTGGCCGCTGGCGCCGGCATCGCGATCGTTCCGCGCTCCGTCATCAGTGCGATCGCAATGAAAGGCGAAGTGGCGATCTACCCGCTACCGGCTCGCGTTGCGAAAGCCAGGACGTTGCTGGTCTGGCGCCAGGGCCACCGGTCAACCGCGCTCGACGCGATGCGCGGAGAGCTCAAGCGTACGAAGGGCCAGCCTACTGCAGGAAGCCGGCCTTGACCTCGTCCCCGGAGAGCAAACGGATGTGGACGGGTTCGACGTGCCAGATGTCGCGGCAGTACTCGCGGATGGTGCGGTCGGAGGAGAACTTGCCGCAGCGCGCCGTGTTGAGGATCGACATGCGCGTCCATTTCTCGGGGGCGCCGTACGCGTCGCTCACCTGCTTCTGGCACATGGCGTAGGACCGAAAGTCGGCCAGCACCAGGTACGGATCGCTCAGCAGCAGGTTGTCGACCAGCGGGCGGAACAACGTAGCGTCGCCGCGAGAGAAGAACCCGGAGCGGATCAGATCGATCGCTTCGCGCAGCTCGGGGTCGGCGACGTAGTAGTCCAACGGGCGGTAGCCCTTCGATTTTACGGCAGCGACCTCCTCGGTCGTGAGTCCGAACAGGAAGAAGTTATCCGCCCCTACTTCCTCACGGATCTCGATGTTGGCCCCATCCAGAGTCCCGATGGTGAGCGCGCCGTTGAGGGAGAACTTCATGTTCCCGGTGCCCGAGGCCTCCTTGCCTGCGGTGGAGATCTGCTCCGAAAGATCGGCCGCCGGATAAACGCGCTGTCCGCTGCTCACGTTGTAGTTCGGTAGAAAAACCACCCGCAGCAGCTCGCGCGCCTGAGGATCGCGCTCGATCGTCTCCCCCACGGCGTTGATCAGCCGGATGATGAGCTTGGCCATGTAGTAACCCGGCGCCGCCTTGCCGCCGAAGACGAAGGTGCGCGGCGGGCCGCCCCGGTCCGCACCGGACTTCAGACGGACGTACTGGGTAATCACGTTCAAGATATTCAAGTGTTGGCGCTTGTACTCGTGGATGCGCTTGACCTGCACGTCGAACAGCGACTCGGGGTCTACTGCGACGCCCGCGCGCTGCCGCACGAACGCCGCGAACTCGGCCTTGTTCGCCCGCTTGACCTCACGCCAGCTCTCCCGAAACCCGACGTCATCGGCCAACGGCTCGAGCCGCATGAGCTGGTCGAGATCGGTCACCCAGTCCGCACCGATCGCGTCGGAGATCAGCGCGGCCAGCCTGGGGTTGCTCAGCGCCATCCAGCGCCGCGGAGTGACCCCGTTGGTCTTGTTGCCGAATTTCTCCGGCCACAATGCGTGGAAGTCCTGCAGCACGTCTTGCTGAGCAGCTCCGAGTGCAGCTCGGCCACGCCGTTGATCGCGTGGCTGCCGACGCACGCGAGGTTGGCCATGCGCACGTAGCGTTCGCCGCGCTCGTCGATGAGCGAAAGCCGCGCAATGCGGCCGTCATCTCCCCAAAACTTGATACGCGCGGCGACCGGAAATCGAGCGTTGATCTCGTGGATGATCTCCAGGTGGCGCGGCAGCAGCTTAGCGAACATGGCAAGCGGCCACTGCTCCAGCGCCTCGGGCAACAGCGTATGGTTGGTATAGCCGAACGTGCGGCGCGTGATATCCCAGGCCTGGTCCCAGCTCATGGCCTCTTCGTCCACCAGCAGGCGCATGAGCTCGGCGACGGCGACAGCGGGATGCGTGTCGTTGAGCTGGACTGCGAGCTTCTCGTCGAAGCGCTCCACCGGAATCTTCTGCCCGCGCATGACGCGCAGCATGTCCTGCAGCGAGCACGATACGAAAAAGAACTGCTGCTCCAGCCTGAGCTCCTTGCCCTGGATCGCCTCGTCGTTGGGATAAAGGACCTTGGTCAGATTCTCGGAGACTATCTTCTTGTTCACCGCTCCGTAGTAGTCGCCCCGGTTGAAGACGGCGAAGTCGAAGGACTCGGGCGCTTCGGCGCGCCATAGCCGCAACGTATTCGCGGTGTTGTTGTGATAGCCGAGAATGGGCGTGTCGTACGGGATGCCGATCACCACGCGCTCCGGGATCCAGCGCACGCGGTAGCGTCCGTGCTCGTCGGTCCGGCCCTCGGTCCGGCCGCCCAGCTTTACTTCCACCGCCCACTCCGGGCGCGGAACGTCCCAGGGTGTACCGAAGCGCAGCCACTTGTCTGTGCGCTCGACCTGCCAGCCATCGACGATCTCTTGCTCGAAGATACCGAACTCGTAGCGGATGCCGTAGCCCATCGTGGGGATCTGCAGCGTGGCCATGGAATCGAGAAAGCATGCAGCCAGCCGCCCCAAGCCACCGTTGCCGAGTCCTGGTTCCTCCTCCTGCTGCAACAGCTCGTCGAAGTTTAATCCCAGTTCGGCGACCGCCTGCTTCGCTTCCCCGTAGATGCCGAGGTTGACCAGGTTGTTGCCAAGATGCGGTCCGATCAGAAACTCCGCCGACAGATACGCCACGGTGCGTGAGCACTGCCGGGTATACGCGGCGGCGGTGCTGACCCAGCGCTGCAGCAGCCGGTCGCGCACGACGTAGGCGAGTGCCAGGTAGTAGTCGCGCTTAGTAGCCAGGGCTGGAAACTTGCCCTGCATGTAGAAGAGCTTGTCTAGGAACGCACGCTTGAGCGCCTCCTTGCTGAAGGCCGTGCGTTCGTCGTCTGGGGTTATTGCGTTCGGTGCGCCCGCAACAAGCATATCCATCACGTTCCTCTTGTTCGCAGCCGCGGCAGGCTGGCCTCTGGTATCGCAAGAAGCGTGCGGGCGCAGTACACGCCTGTCGGGCCTACCGCGTAGGCGATGCAAGTCACGGAAGATGCGGGGCGTTCCCCGATCTCGCGGCCCCGAGCGATGGGGAATCGGATGGCGAGCTCTAGAACGAGCGCACCGTTACTGCACAGCTAAGAGCGGGCATGCATGCCGATGGTGCACCGGCGAACGATGCTGCGGCGCGAAAGGACGCGCACCTCGGTCCCGGGTTGCGCGTTGCTCCACCCGGGCTACTCTCCGCCGACGGTAGCCTGAATGAAGCGCAGCGAGAATCCAGGACCGCATTACCCTAATTCGGCCACGCCGCGCCCCGCCTACGAGCCAACCCGGGCACTCAATCGAAGCTGAACCCCGGCGTGCGCGTGTAGTGATGCAGGCCCTCGTCCTGAATTACCAGCGAGCGCATGCGTTTGGTGCCGCGGTTGTGATGTGAATGCAGGGCCGCCGCCGGGGTGATCTGCGCGGCGCCGTTCGACCAATCCACACGCTGGCCGTCGATCATCGAGTGGATGCCCTCCCCTTGGATCGCTAGCGTGACGGCCACGCCGTTATGCCTGTGGGGGCGCTGGTCGCATCCCGGCTCCAACGTGTTGATGGCGACGTTGATCGTGGGGATCGTCATGTAGCTCGGCGCGAGCGCCAGCGTCGAGAACATCACGGAACGGCCCGTGGCCTTCTCGGATGTCGGGCGCTGCCACACGCCTTCGAAGCGCTGCTCGATCTCATGCGCCGGCCAATGAACCGTCTCGGCCACCCCGTCCCCGGGCGCTGGAGGACGCAACCGCTCGAAGGCCAGCAGCGGTTCATCGGTGGCCACGAACAGAAGGCAATCCTCGCGGCCGGCACGGTGCACCGTCTCGCTTCCGCCCGGGAAAGAGTAGACGTCGCCGGTTCCCCATGCGATGGAATCGTTCCCGTTGCGGCTCTCCCCCGCGCCTGCCATCACGTAGTAGATCTCGCCGCCAGCCGCGAGACTGGTGCGGAGCCGCTCGCCGGCGCGAATCTTCAGATAGCGCACCAACAGCGTCGGCGTGGTGGCCGGATAGCGAGTTCCTAACTCCCGCGAGGCGTCGAGTGCAATTTCGCCGGTCGGCGTCGCTGGGGCGAACGCCCGGTCGCGCTCAGCCAGGAACTGCCGCGCCTGTACCGGCGGCCACTCGAAAGTAAACGGGTTCTCCGAGGTGTGATAACGGGCCCGGCGAGCGTATGGTGTCCCGGATTGGACTGTCGCCTCCTCGGCGTGCGCTTCTACGGTCATGGCCATCTCCTGTGTCGCCTCGCAAAACAGCTACTATGCCGTCGTTGCCGGGCTTCACGCAAGCGGGGCAGTGGAGCCGAGGCATTGCGCCTGGAGGAAAAGAATGGACGCCCAGCTACCCGAACCATGGCAATGGCCGGAGGAGCAATGGCGCAAGATCGTCGCTCGAGTTCGCGCCGGTCGCAGCCTTAGGCCGCGCACCTGGAAAGACGGCGCGCGCTGTGCTGTGGCGCTGTCCTTCGATTCAGACCACGAAACGAACGAGCTGCGCGACGGCGGCAAATCCATCGGCCGTCTGAGCTGGGGCCAGTACGGTCACCGCGTAGGTGTGCCGCGCATCCTGAAAGTGCTGGAAAGATACGGCGTCAGGGCGAGCTTTTATGTTCCAGCCGTCACTGCCCTGCTGTACCCGGACGAGCAGCGGCAAGTCGTCGCGCAGGGGCACGAGATCGGCATCCACGGCTGGATTCACGAGCTGAACTCGACGCTGCCCTTTGCAGTCGAGCGCGACCTGATGCTGCGCTCATCCGATGTGCTTGAGAAGACTACCGGTGTGCATCCAGTGGGTATGCGTACGCCGTCCTGGGACTTCAGCCCGGACACGCTCGAGATCGCGCGCGAGATGGGGCTCGCTTACGACTCCTCGCTGTTTGCGGACGAGGACTGCTACGAACTGCTGCTGAACGACGAGCCGACCGGTGTGGTGGAACTGCCGGTAGAGTGGGTGCGGGACGACGCGGTCTACTTCTGGATGAACCGCTTCGCCTCGCATCGGCCTTATACGCCGCCCGCGGACGTCTTCGACATCTTCCGGCGCGAGCTCGATGCCGCCTACGAGGAGGGTGGGGTGTTCCAGCTCACGATGCATCCACACGTGATCGGCTACCGCTCGCGCATCTGGATCCTCGAGGAGATCATCCGGCATGCACGCTCAAAGCAGAGCGTGTGGTTCGCGACGCACGCCGAAATCGTCGACTGGGCGAAGATGAACAGCGTGTGACGATAAAGAAGGGCGCAAGCCGTGCGGCTGCGCCCCACTCGACTACGTGTGATTCTGAGCAGAGATTACATCTCGCTGTACTTCTTCTTCGCCGCCTCGATGCACTTCTGCTTGTCAGCGCCACCGAGCGACTCGCACCGCTTGAGAGCCGTCAGGTACTCCTGCTCGCGCTTTGCCGTGTCGCTCGACTGCACCGGCTGGCTCTGCTCGGCCTTGGGCTGGCCCTGGGCGCTGGGCTGGGGCTCGTCCGCCGCGTAGGCGAATCCGCTCAGAGCCAACGCTAGGGCACCGGCCGTCAACGTAGTGATCAACTTATTCATTGCGTCTCCTTTCCAATGTTGGGTTGATGTTGCCGCGACTGTCCGCTCGCTTCGAGGCGAGTCCGAATGGGCGACCTCGAGCTCGAGCTGCGGCTGATGACGGACGGTCTCGACCGCCCGTCTCAAGGGTCCGAATGAATTGGTTCCGGACTTGGGATGGACTGTTGCATTTCGCGTGCCGAGCGCGGCACAGAACGAAGTTGATACGCCTAAGCGTCTGATATTGCGAAGCGTGGCCGTCGCACCGGAGTTCTCACGCGACGCGCGCGCAAGCGCAACGGCTGCTTTTGCGTCGGGAGGCTACGACAGGCAGAGCAGCGCAGACACGTTCCGCAGGGCTACCACCAGACGAATGCCGATCAACGCTGACTGATCGACGTCTGACTTCTCAGCAGGCGCAGCGCCTGCTCGAGCTGGCAGTCTCCGCCGGAGAGCCCGATCTGCGGGGGATGCGCGGCGCTGCCGTCGGCTCGCGGAGCGGCAGTGTCGCTTTCGTTGCGCGATGCGCAGATGGCCGCTGCGGCTGCCGCGCGCGGCTCGGGCCTCTGACGCTCGACGGCGACCGCCTGCAGCGCAGCCGCTCCTTCGCGTTGAGCAATCGGCTGGGGCTCGACAACGACGTCCGGAATCACCCCCTGCCCCTGGATCCTGCGCCCGCTCGGCGTGTAGTAATAGGCGGTGGTGAGCTCCATCCCGGTTCCGTCGCCGAACGGTATCACCGTCTGAATCGACCCCTTGCCAAACGTCTTCGTACCGACGATGGTGGCGCGTTTGTTGTCCTGCAGGGCGCCGGCGACGATCTCTGCCGCGGAGGCCGACTCGCCGTTCACGAGCACAACCACTGGCAAGGTCTTCACCGCGGCGGGGAGTCCTTCCAGATAATCCGCGTCGTCGTCGCCCAGATAATCCGTTGTTCGCGCGTACAGCCGCATGTTGGAATCGCTTCCCGTTCCCTCAGTGACAACGACCGGGGCATCGGGAGGCAGGAACGCTGCGGCCACCCCAACGGCGGAACTCAGCATCCCGCCAGGGTTGTCGCGCAGGTCGAGGACGATGCCGGCGATCCGGCCGTCCCTCTCTCCGAGGAGGCGCCTGACGCCCTTCGCCATCATTTCCCCGGTATGGGCCTGAAACTGGATCAGACGGATGTATGCGTAGCCCGGCTCGATCACACCGGACTCGACGCTTCGGCCCTGAATGGTTTCGCGCATCAACGTGATCACCTTCGGCTCGGGCTGCCCGTCGCGCACCACTGCCAACGAGACTCGCGTCCCCGGGTCGCCACGCACCTTGGCTATCACTTGCTCCAGGCTCATCCCCGCGACGCTCGCGTCCCCGATTCTGGTGATCCGATCGCCCGGCCGCAGTCCCGCGCGAAACGCCGGGGTGGACTCGAGCACGGCAGTGACCTCCATGAAGCCGGATTCCATACGGGACTCGATTCCGAGACCCCCGTATTCGCCGTGGGCATCGCGCTGCAGTTCGCGGAACGCCTCTGCATCGAGATAAGCGGAGTGAGGGTCGAGGCCTTTAAGCACGCCCGACAGGGCGTCCGCGATCAGTTTTTGGTCGTCGATCGGCCGGACGTAGCGAGCTTTGATCTGCTCCAAGATACGGGCCACACGTTGCACAGGAGTGCTGTACGGAGGTTCAGCCGTCGGATCGGCCGCAACCGTTGCGGACAGCTGAAGCAACGCGGCGAAGACCGCGCCGCGCACGATCGTCTTGGTCCTTGACCCAGACCGGAACTCGCGGGGCGAAAGAGGAAAGCGCGAAGGACCGCCCGCCGACTGCCGCACGTCGTCTTGTGTCCCGTCACAATGCGGCAGGTCTGTTGCTGTCTTTCCTTTTGATTCCAAGCTAAACCCCTCTAGTTCTGCTTTGCTTGTGCTGCCGCGCCGGCTCGCACGGTGCGCACTCGGATTGGCCGTCTGCAAGATCCGTGCAAGCCCGCCTCATCCACGCGCCAGCATTGTAGTAGACAACGGGCGACGACCGGGACGTGGGCGTTGCGCAAGTTTCTCACGACGGCCCCGCGTATACTTCGACGACCGAATCGCCTGCCCCGGCCACGGATCTTCGCCAAGTGTCTCTGGAAGACTTCTCGTCGTCGCCACGCGTGGATCCCCGCATCGCTTGGGCGTGGATCGTCGGCATGCCAGGTATCTTAGTGGTTCCGCTCGTCGCCCCGGCGTTGATCTATGGAGAGCACCTAGGCGCGGTGGATCTGCTCATAAGCATGGCGTGGTGCAGTGGTCTGGGCGCGGCAGGCCTGTACTGGTTCTACTATGGATTCTCGCGCCAGCGCGGCGTTGCGGACACGCCGACCAGCCGCATCGCAAGCGCAGCCCAGGGTTACGTGGAAGTCTTTGGCGAAGCGTTCAGGCTCCAGGGAATCCGCGAACTCTTCGCACAGAACGGCGTGCCCTGCCTGTGGTACCGCCGCCTCGGCGGTATGGAGACGGAGGCAGCCTCAGACGGGACGCAGGGGCCCTTCGGCGTGCGCGACGAAACCGGCTACGCGATCGTTCTTCCGTACCACGCCTACGTCGAGGCAGTTCGCCGCCACACATTGAACGACGGCGAAGGTAGGGTCTACGTGGAGGATCGAATCTATGCCGGAGACAAGCTTTACATCCTGGGCGAATTTACCTCGAGCGAGCCCAGTTTCGATTTGGAGAAGGCGGTAGCTAACAAGCTGCTCCAATGGCGCGAGGACCCGCATGCGTTGCTGGCCCAGTTCGACACCAACCGCGATGGCCACATCGACACTCAAGAGGACTGGAAAATGCGCGTGCAGGCGTTGCACACGGCGCAAGCCGATGGAGAAGCCGCTATCGCCCAATACCGCGCTGTGAATCTAATCAAGTCCCCGGAGGACGGCCGAGCCTTCATCATCTCGACGCGGCCTCGGGCCAGCTTCAACCGGCGTTTGCGCGCGTGGGAACTGCTCGGCCTGGCGGCGTTCATCGCCGGAATCTTCGGCGCAGGCTACCTCGGTATTCAGCTCCTCTCGCGCGCACTCATCTAAGGATTGTCATGCCTATTCAGTACATGGTCTGGGGAGGTGCGTTGCTGCTCGCAGCTTCCGGCTCCTGGGGCGCCGACATGACGGCCGAGCAAGTTCGGGAAACGCTCGCCTCGGCGACACCAAGCGCTCCCGCGCAACTCGCCGGCAAGGATCTCTCGGACCTGGATCTCAGCCGCATCGACTTTCAGCAGGCGAATCTTTCCGGCGCCAGCCTGTTCGGAACCAAGCTGGTACTCTCCAACCTGTCCGGAGCGGATCTAGCGAACGCCAATCTCAACGGCGCATGGTTGATGGGAACCGATTTCACCGGGGCCAACCTGTCCAACGCGATGTTGATGTCGGTCGTAATCGTGGGCGGCGAGGTCAAGCGGCGCCCGAACTTCGCGCGCGCAAACCTGTCCGGAGCCCGCATCATTGCCGAGCTCGACGGCGCCAACCTCTCCGGTGCGAACCTGTCGAAGGCGCGCGTGGGCGTGAACATCAAGAATCAGGGAATGGGCCAAATGCGCACTAACCTCACTGGGGCCGACTTGTCCGGGGCGAATCTGTCGGGCGCCGACCTGAATCGATCGCTGCTCCTCTTCGCCAACTTGAAGGGCGCTGATCTGACCGGCGCGAATCTGTTTCGCGTCGACTTGTCGGGAGCCGATCTCACCGGCGCCGAGCTCACTGGTGCAGACCTGACCGAGGCCGACCTCTCCGGGACGATTCTGAAAAGCGTCATAGGTCTGGAGACCGTCAAGGGTCTCGACAAGGCAGCCAATCGCGACCGGGCGATCTACTGAGCCAGCCCACAAGATGAGCACTGTCGCACCCCTCTCGCCCTTGGAAACGCGCGTTGTCGCGGTCCTTGCGGAAAAGCAGCTCACCACACCCGACTACTATCCCCTCACGCTGAACGCGCTGGTCGCCGGCTGCAACCAGAAATCCAACCGCGATCCGGTGATGCAAGCCAGCGAGGAAGAGGTGCAGATGGCGCTCGATGCGCTCAAGCGCCAGACACTGGTGATCGATAGTTACGGCGCCTCG
>JBGPPC010000111.1:0-11815 GCA_041488355.1 Gammaproteobacteria bacterium | reverse complement strand
CTGCCGTCGTATTTGCTCAACGGATAAGCCAGGATCTGATCGATCATCGGTTGCGCCGCCTGCTTGTCGGTGGCGTCGTCGCTGACGAACACGCGCGGTATGACGTAGCCAAGGTTCGTCGGCGAGCGGAAAATTTTCACGATGCCTTTCGGCTGAGAGCCCCTCCAGTTGGGGCCAACCAAGAGGTAGAACCCGGGTCTGCTGGCGTACATCGCTCCCAGGTTCGCAAAACCGTCAGTACGCTGATCCCCGATCTGATACACCCAGAAGCGGCCCTTGAAGTCCGGGACCTGAATCACGACCGGCTCACCTTCCAGCGAGAGGATGCCGAAGCCGTAGACGACGTCCTGGTTGGGACATGCGACAAGGCGCTCCTGAGGTTCGATATAGTCGCGCAGCATCGCGAGCTGGTTGCTGGGCGCGACGGGCACGATGCCACCCATCAGGCCGGGCTCAGGCAGATCCTTGAACGCGGCCCTGCGGTTATGCAGGTTGGTCATGGGCCACGCCCAGAAATAGGCGAAGCGCCCTATCACGCGTCCATATTCCACGCTCATGCGCGTACCGGCAGCGGACTCCTCAGCCGGCGCGCCGGCTTTTGCGGGCAGACACATCACCACCGCGGCGAAGAGCGAGATCACGCCAGCGCATCCTCTGCTCGTGGAGTTCATCCGGGGCCCTCGACGTATCGGCATGTTTTGTTTATCGTGCGATTAGTGGATCGCTCGGCCGGGGCTCGAGCCTGCATCGGCGTAAGATCTGCGCGCACTGCGAACCCATCGACATCGCCGACGAAGCTGCTCCATGCGCAAGACCTGCTTGGCAGCGCTCCTGGCCGCCATGATCCTGAGTGGTTGCTGGACGACGCACCTGATCCTCAAGTACCAAGCGCCGCCCAAGGTTACGGCAGCCCCCGATGGAACGTCCACGCTCATGGTGGGAACGTTCGTGGACATGCGAGGATACAAGCCGAATTGGATCGGGCGCATCCGCGGCACCTTCGGCAATTCACTCGAGAAGCTGGTGGTCGATGAGTCGGTTGCGACTCTGGTCCAGACGCAGTTTCGGGATGGGCTGCTGGCACGCCAATTTCCCGTCGCGGACGCCGATGCGGTGTTTGAAATCTCTGGCGTCATCCGCAAGCTCAGCTCAATCCAGTATGTGCACGTGGAAACCGATGTCGAGATCGAAGTGCAGCTGCGCCGATTGTCAACCCCGGAGGCGATTTTCACGCATACGTATTCCGCTCAAGCCGTCCAAGCATCCCGTGCGTATACCGTGCAAGCCGTCGAATCGGCGCGACCGGTCGATGCGATTCGCGCGCTGACGCAAAAGACGCTGCGCGACGTGGTGAACCAGGCGCTGGACGATCCCGCTTTTCGCGAAGTGCTTCGGCCCCGGGCGCCGATCCACTGAGGCGCACCGCTTCTTGGCTCGCTTTGGGCTTCCATGCATCGCGACAAGTTGTCGAGCGTTTCCACCGAACTAAGCTGCAGTTAGTCGAAGCAACGCGATCTCGGAAGGCACTGCAAACCGATGCGCCGGCCCCCAGTATCCTGTCCCCGAGCTTACGAATATCCACATGCGTCCATGCCTGCTCAATCCGCGATAATACTTGTACGCCAGTGGCATGAACACGCTCCAGGGAAAAAATTGTCCGCCGTGCGTGTGGCCGGACAGCTGAAGATCGAATCCCAGCGCCTCCGCCTCAGACCAGTTGTTCGGCCGATGGGCGAGCAGGATCCGCAGCTGGCATTCCTCGGTCGATCGCCTTGCCCTGGTTGCGTCGGAACGGTGGCTGGGAAGGAAGCTGCCTCCCGCGGAGTCGGTAACGCCGGCGAGGAGAATTTTCGCGTCATCGACGGTCAGGATGCGATTCTCGTTGAGGAGAGGGAGGAGCCCCAAGCCTCTGACGCTCTCCAGCCATCTCTCTACGCCCCAATAGTACTCGTGGTTTCCGGTGACATAGTAGATTCCGAGGCGTGACTTCAGATCGGCGAAAGGCTGCAGATACTCTCCGATCACGGCAGGGGAGCCGTCGGCAATATCGCCGGTCACAACGATCAGGTCTGGTTCGAGCGCATTGGTCTGACGGACAACCTCGTCCACATACCCGCGTTGAATCGTAGGACCCGCGTGCAGATCGCTGATCTGCGCGATCGTGAATCCTTGCAGCGCGCTGGGAAGATTGGGTATAGGGACCAGGAGTTCCTTTACTTGAGGGCCACGCACAGCTTCGGCGAATCCAAGCCCGGCGATCCCGGCGGAAGACCAGACAACGCCGGCGGGAATCCAGCGCGACAGGAAGCTTCGGCGCGCGGGATCGACGCGAGCCCTGTTCCCGATTCGCCGGACGCCCCAAGCTGCAAGACGCAGGATATCCGTCGCCACTGACAAAAAAATGAAGGTGGCCCAGAGTCCCATACAGAGAGAACCGAACCAGGCCAAGGCGCGAAACCAGTCGGAACCCAGCACGCTGGGATCCGAGCGGTACAAGAGCCACCAACCGATGGTCAAAGCAACGAAGAGAGTTGCCAAGCCCCACGCCATGACCCGACGCGCAGGCCACATTTGGCCCGCCTTGTAGCCCGTGTAGACGAGCAGCACGGCCAACACAGTGAAGAAGACCATCGACTGAGGCCGCATCGACGATCAGGACTTGCTCGGGACCTCGGCAACGAGATACGTCTCGCGCAGTGTCCGCTCGATGAAGGCGCGGGCTGCGGCGCGGTCGAACGCTTCGCCCTCAGCGAGCTGTTGTGCGTATTCGAAGAACGCCATGAACAGGTGAGCTTGATCTACCGGTGCCCGAAGCGTGAAGCGCGGCTCGCGCCGTTCGATATCGCGCCAGGCGGCGCGCACTTCAGCCCAGAACGGCTCCGTGCGCTCGAGGTAGGTCTCGCCGGCGGTGAAGTCGTAATCCTTGATGCGCTCGTAGCGCGCAACGCCGTATTCACGCCCGACGTACGGCAGCTTCTCACGCGCTTTTCCACTCTCGTTCAGCGCGAGCTTGAGGTTGTTCTCCTCTTGTACCCAGCCAGTTGGCGTGATGGTATGTCGATTGGTCCCCACCAGCACCTGGTAGTCCTTGCGCACGCTGAACTCGCGTCTCGGCAACGGCCGCCAGGTTTCGTCGCTGATCCACGTGGAGGCGCCGTCGCTGTGCTGCCAACGTCCGCGGGCAGCGTAGCGCGGCGAATCGTCGACCTGAAACACGCTTTGCACCCACGCGCCGCGGCGTTGATCTTCAGACAGCGGGCGCCTTGCCCAGGTATTCGCCCCTTCGTAAGCGAGCAGGCTGTCCGGCTCGTAGCGCCACTCCTGCCGCCAATGGCGCATGACCATCGGCTCGCTTACCGTTCCATCCTCGAGCTGCATGCGCATCACGAGAACGTGCTGCAGAGCGATGAAGTTGCTGCGATCTTCGCTCACGAATACGTACTCGGTGCCCCAGCTCTGATAGGGTGCATCCGGTTCGAGGCCGGGGTCGAAGCGCACGATCTCCAGGAAGTCGAAACTCACGCGATAGGGGCCGGCCATGGCGAGTATCGCGCGCCGATCGCGCTCGAATGCACTGAGTCCCGGCTCGCGCAGCCTCTTCCACGCTTCTCCTGGCGCGGTGTCCAGCACAACGGGAGCGCCGTGTGTGCTGGCGCCGCGAGGCTTCAGCGCGTGCTCGCCGAGCGGCCACGCGAAGGTGAACTGGCCGCCGGGGGCAACTCCCGCGTCGGGCTCACGCGCGAACGCGAACAAAGGCAGCAGGAATAAGACGATCAGGATTCGCAGCGGGAAAGACATGGCGACACTTCCAGTGAGGATCTACAACTGGATTGTAGCGCTATCGGGCGCGGGGCTTATCCAAGTCTCAATTGAGCCGCTCTTCCCCCAGGCTCGCCGGAGGGCGTCTGCGCGGGGCCGGGATGCGGCAAGGGCGCGCGATCCCTGTCGCCGGTATCGTCCCCGCCTGTTCGAGATACACAATACGTTACTCGGCGGTCATGGATTGATGTGGATAATACGGCACCTCTGGACGGAGTTTGCGGATCTCCAGGGCCAGCCCGCGCAACGAGTGCAACGCCGATCCACGCTGCACGGCAGGACGCCTCTGCCGACGGCTTGATTGCCGAACGATGAACCGGACGCCGACAATAGGACTCGACGGAAGCGATGCTCGAACCTTCAGGGTCGGCCGTGCGGGTGCGCGCGCATTTCTGCGCGCGAAGTGGTTATGGCTGCTGATGCTCTGTATCGTCGCGGCAGGCGTCTATTTCTTCTTCTTCTCCGCAAAGTCGGACGACACGCCTCGGCGTTCCGGTAAGTCGGCCGCGAACGCCGCGTCCCGCCCCATTCCGGTTGCCGCCGAAGCAGCGAGGACTGGTGACATCAACATCTATCTCAATGGCCTGGGCACGGTGACGCCGCTTGGCACAGTCACGGTCAAGGCGCGCGTCGACGGGCAGTTGATGAAGGTGCTGTTCCGCGAAGGCGAGGTGGTCAAGGCGGGAGAGCTGCTGGTGGAAATCGATCCGCGTCCCTACCAGGCCATGCTTACCCAGGCCCAGGGCCAGATGGCCCGCGACCTGGCGCTGCTCGAGAACGCGAAGGTCGACCTGGAGCGCTATCGCACGCTGCTCGAGCAGGACTCCATCGCGAAGCAGCAAGTCGATACGCAAGCCGCCCTGGTGCGCCAATACGAAGGTACGGTCAAGATCGACCAGGGCCAGATCGACAATGCCAGGCTGCAATTGACCTACTCGCGCGTCACTGCGCCCATCGGCGGACGCGTGGGCCTGCGCCAGGTGGACCCGGGCAACATCATCCAGGCCGGCGACGCCACCGGCCTGGCGGTTATCACGCAGCTGCAGCCGATCACCGTTGTCTTCCCGATTGCGCAAGACAACCTTCCCGCGGTGTTGGGCAAGCTGCAAGCAGGCGAAAAACTCACAGTCGACGCCTATGACCGTACTGGCAAGACCAAGCTCGCCGCCGGTTCGCTGGTCAGCGTCGACAATCAAATCGATCTCGCCACCGGCACCGTCAAGCTCAAAGCGCAGTTTTCCAACGACGGGAACCGCCTGTTCCCCAATCAGTTCGTCAACGTGCGCATGCTGCTCGAGGTCAGGCACGACGTCACGATCATCCCCACCGCCGCGGTTCAACGAGGCGCGCAGGGGACATTCGTCTACGCAATCCAGGCCGATAGTACTGTCACGATGCGTCCGATCGAGCCCGGTCCGATAGAAGGAGAGTCCGTTGCCGTGGACAGCGGAATCGTTCCCGGCGACCAAGTGGTCGTGGACGGCCTCGACAAGCTGCGAGACGGTGCCAAGGTGGAGCTCGCGGGAAAAGACGCAACGCCTCTTCCGGCGGATGGCACGCGCCCGAAGCACGGCGGCGGCAGGCGGCACAGAGACGGCGCCGCCACCGCGCCGCCCACCAACTGAGGACGGGCATGCCATGAATCCTTCGCGCCCCTTCATCCTGCGGCCGGTTGCGACCTCGCTGCTCATGCTCGCGATCCTGCTGTCGGGCATCGTCGCGTATCGGTTGCTGCCGCTGTCCGCCTTACCCGAGGTCGATTACCCGACCATTGAAGTAGTGACGCTTTACCCGGGAGCGAGTCCGGAGGTGATGACTTCGTCCGTCACTGCGCCGCTCGAGCGTCAGTTCGGTCAGATGCCGGGGTTGAACCAGATGTCGTCGACCAGCTCCGGCGGCGCTTCGGTGATTACGCTGCAGTTCAGCCTGAACCTGACTCTGGACATCGCCGAGCAGGAGGTGCAGGCGGCGATCAATGCCTCGGGGAACTTGCTGCCCACCGATCTCCCGATGCCGCCCATCTATAACAAGGTGAACCCAGCGGATGCACCGATTCTCGCGCTGGCGGTCACCTCGAAGTCCCTGCCGTTGCCGAAGGTGCAGGATTTGATCGACACCCGGCTAGCTCAGAAGATCTCGCAGCTTCCCGGCGTTGGCCTGGTCAGCATCAGCGGCGGCCAGCGGCCGGCGGTGCGTATCCGCGCCAATCCTACTGCCTTGGCCGCCTACGGCCTGAGCCTCGACGACGTGCGTACCGCCATCGGCAATGCCAACGTCAACCAGGCCAAGGGGAGCTTCGACGGCCCGACCCGCGCGTCCACCATCGATGCCAACGACCAGCTCAAGTCGGCCGAAGAATACAAGCGGCTGATCATCGCTTACAAGGATGGCAGCCCGATCCGCATCAGCGATGTCGCTGACGCCATCGACGACGCCGAGAACGTGCGGCTCGCGGCGTGGGCCAACGACACGCCCGCGGTGATCCTCAATATCCAGCGCCAGCCGGGCGCCAATGTGATCGAGGTGGTGGATCGGGTCAAGCGACTGCTCCCCCAGCTCCAAGCCACTCTGCCGGGAGCGGTGGACGTGGTTCTGCTCACCGACCGCACGACGACGATCCGCGCCTCTGTAAGGGACGTGCAGTTCGAGCTGTGCTTGTCGGTTGCTCTGGTGGTGATGGTGATCTTCCTGTTCCTGCGCAGCCCGTCTGCGACCTTCATCCCAAGCGTTGCTGTGCCGCTGTCTCTGGTCGGAACGTTCGGCGTGATGTACCTGGCCGGGTTCAGCATCAATAACCTCACGCTGATGGCATTGACCATCGCCACCGGCTTCGTGGTCGACGACGCCATCGTGATGATCGAGAACATCGCGCGTTACATCGAGGCAGGCGAAACGCCGCTGAAGGCCGCGCTCAAGGGCGCCGAGCAGATCGGCTTCACCATCATCTCTCTCACGGTATCGCTGATCGCAGTCCTCATCCCGTTGCTGTTCATGGGCGATGTGGTCGGGAGACTGTTCCGCGAGTTCGCCGTGACTTTGGCGGTGGCGATCCTGATCTCGGCCTTCGTGTCGCTCACGCTGACGCCGATGATGTGCGCAAAGCTGCTGCGCCACATCCCCGTCGCCGAGCAGGGCTGGTTCTATCGCCGCACCGGCGCGTTCTTCGACAGCGTGATTGCGCGCTACGGCGTCATGCTCGACTGGGTTCTGGACCGCCAGGCCGCTACGTTGCTGGTGGCCATCGGCACCCTTGCGCTCACCGTGCTGCTGTACATCCTGGTGCCCAAGGGCTTCTTCCCGGTGCAGGACACGGGGGTGATCCAGGGGATCTCCGAAGCGCCGCAGTCCATTTCCTTCTCCGCCATGGCGCAGCGCCAGCAGGCGCTCGCGCACGTGGTCCTCCAGGATCCGGCGGTCGCGAGCCTGTCATCGTTCATTGGCGTGGACGGCATCAATGCGACGTTGAACAGCGGCCGCATGTTGATCAACCTCAAGCCGCTCGCGGAACGCCGCATCAGCGCGACCGGCGTGATCCGCCGCCTGCAGCAAAAGCTCGCGCAGGTGGAGGGCATCTCGCTCTACATGCAACCGGTGCAGGACCTGACCATCGAGGATCGGGTGAGCCGCACGCAATACCAGTTCAGCGTCGAGGATGCCAATCCCGACGAGTTGAGCATCTGGGTACCCAGACTGGTCGAACGGCTGCAGCAGATTCCACAGCTCGCCGACGTCGCGAGCGACCTGCAGGACCACGGCCTGCAGGCATATGTGGAGATAGACCGCGACACCGCGGGCCGGCTGGGTGTAACACCGGCGGCGATCGACAACGCGCTCTACAACGCTTTTGGCCAACGCCTGGTCTCCACCATTTTCACTCAGACCAACCAGTATCGCGTCGTTCTGGAAGTCAAGCCCGACTTCCAGAAAGGGGCCTCCGCGCTTAACGACGTCTACGTCGGATCTTCCGTGATCGGGCAACCGGCTCCGAACACGCAGCCCGCTGCAACCACTCAAGCCACGACGGCCCAGCCGGCGACGCAGGTCAGGCTGAGCAGCATGGCGCGCGTCGTCGAGCAGGCGACGCCGCTGGTTATCAACCATCTCGGCCAGTTTCCCGCTGCCACCATTTCCTTCAACATCGCGCCTGGCGCCTCTCTGGGCGCGGCGGTGGATGCGATCCGCGCAGCAGAGCGGGACCTCGGCATGCCCGCCAGCTTGCAGACCGGCTTCCAGGGAGCGGCGCTCGCATTTCAGGCTTCGCTCAACAATACACTGCTGCTGATCCTGGCTGCGATCATTACGATGTACATCGTGCTTGGCGTGCTGTACGAGAGCTACATCCACCCGGTCACGATCCTATCCACGCTGCCCTCGGCCGGGGTGGGTGCGCTGCTCGCGCTCATGCTCTCGCGCACCGACCTCGGCATCATCGCGATCATCGGCATCATCCTGCTGATCGGCATCGTCAAGAAGAACGCCATCATGATGATCGACTTCGCGCTCGACGCCGAACGCAAGGAAGGCAAGTCTCCGCGCGAGGCGATTCACCGGGCCTGCCTGCTGCGCTTCCGCCCGATCCTGATGACCACCATGGCCGCGCTGCTGGGCGCGCTTCCTCTGATGCTCGGGACCGGAGTGGGTTCCGAGCTGCGGCACCCCCTAGGATTGACGATGGTGGGTGGCTTGCTCGTGAGCCAGGTACTCACGCTGTTTACGACGCCCGTGATCTATCTTGCTTTCGACAGCCTCGCGCAACGCTTCCGTCGCGGCGGAGCGAACGGGACCTACCGCGAAGAAACGGGAGAGCTGCGGCCGTGAGCTTTGCATCTGCGCACCTCGCTTCCCTTCTCCCGACCCTCACCCTACCCTCTCCCGTAAAGGGAGAGGGACCTTATCTCTGCTGCGCGAAGGGGTCGCTGTACTGAAATGAACCTCTCGGCACCCTTCATCGAACGGCCGGTCGCGACCAGCCTGCTTACGCTCGGCATCGCGCTGACGGGCGCAGTCTCGTTCAACCTGCTGCCGGTCTCGCCGCTGCCGCAGGTGGATTTTCCGACCATCTCGGTGCAAGCCTCTCTTCCCGGCGCGAGCCCCGAGACCATGGCGTCGACGGTGGCAACTCCACTGGAGCGCGCGCTGGGCCGCATCGCTGGCATTACGGAGATGACCTCCTCGAGCTCGCTGGGATCCACGCGCATCACGGTCCAGTTCGACCTCAACCGCGACATCGACGGCGCGGCGCGCGACGTGATGGCGTCGATCAATGCCGCGCGGAGTCTATTGCCCACGGGGCTGCCGAGCAACCCGACGTACCGGAAGGTGAACCCGGCGGATGCGCCAATCCTCATCCTGGCGCTGACCTCGGACAGCATGACCCGGGGTCAGATGTACGACGCGGCCTCCACGATCCTGGCGCAGAAGTTGGCCCAGGTGGAGGGTGTGGGCCAGGTGAGCGTAGGCGGCAGCTCGCTGCCCGCGGTGCGGGTGGAGTTGAATCCCACCGCGCTCAACAAGTATGGAATCGGCACCGAGCAGGTGCGCAACGCGATCGCAGCAACCAATGCGAATCGCCCCAAGGGCGCCGTCGAAGATGGCGACCGGCACTGGCAGATCGGCGCCAACGATCAGGCCAAGACCGCCGCCCAATATCTGCCGTTGATCATTGCCTACCGCGACGGCACGCCGGTGCGTCTGTCCGACCTGGCCGAGGTGACCGACTCGGTGCAAGACCTGCGCAACGCCGGCTCCGCCAACGGACGGCCATCCGTGCTAGTAGTCCTCAACCGTCAGCCGGGGGCGAATATCATCGACACGGTCGATCGGGTAAAGGCGCTGCTGCCCCAGCTACGTGCGTCGATACCCAGCGCCATCGACGTATGGGTCGCGCTGGACCGTACGCCCACCATCCGCGCATCCCTGCGCGGGGTCGAAGAGACGTTGATGATCTCGATCGGGCTGGTGATCATGGTGGTGTTTCTGTTCTTGCGCAACGGGCGCGCGACGCTGATCCCCAGCGTCGCGGTGCCCGTCTCCCTGGTGGGCACTTTCGGGGTCATGTACCTGTGCGGGTACAGCTTGGACAATCTGTCGCTCATGGCGCTCACCATCGCAACGGGTTTCGTCGTGGATGACGCCATCGTGGTGCTCGAGAACATCTCGCGCCACATTGAAGAAGGCGTACCGCCTGCCAAGGCAGCCCTGCTGGGAGCGCGCGAGGTCGGCTTCACGGTGCTGTCGATGAGCCTGTCGCTCATCGCGGTGTTCATTCCGATCCTGCTGATGGGCGGTATCGTGGGCAGGCTGTTCCGCGAGTTTGCGGTGACATTGTCGGTTGCGATTCTGGTGTCGCTGGTGATATCGCTCACCACCACACCGATGATGTGCGCGCGCCTGCTGCGGCGCGAGCCTGAGCGCAAGCGCGGCCGCTTGTATCAGGCCAGCGAGCGCTGGTTCGCAGCGATGCTCGGGAGGTACGAGAAGACGCTCGGGTGGGCGCTGCGGCACGCATGGTTGATGATCGTGGTGCTGTTGGCCACGATCTGTCTGAACGTTTATCTCTACATGATCGTGCCCAAGGGCTTCTTCCCTCAGCAGGACACGGGGCGGCTGACGGGCTCGATCCAGGCCGACCAGAGCATCTCCTTTCAGGCCATGCAAAAAAAGCTCGCCGACTTCATCGACATCGTGCGGCAGGATCCGGCGGTGGAGAACGTGATCGGGTTCACCGGCGGCGGGCAGCGCAATACAGGACAGATGTTCATCTCGCTCAAGCCCCTGAACGAACGGAAGCTCTCGATCGACCTGGTGATGGCCAGGCTGCGAGGGAAGCTCGCGAAAGAACCGGGCGCCAACCTCTTTCTGCAAGCCGTGCAGGACATCCGCATCGGCGGACGGCAGAGCAACGCTCTGTATCAATTCACGCTGCAGGCCGACGACCTGAGCGAGCTGCGCACGTGGGAGCCGCGCATCCGCCGCGCGCTGAGCGATCTGCCGGAGCTGGTCGATGTAAACACCGACCAGCAGGACAAAGGCCTGCAGACCTCCCTGGTGATCGATCGCGACACGGCCTCGCGCCTTGGTGTGACGCCTAACCTGATCGATGCGACGTTGAACGACCTGTTCGGGCAGCGCCAGGTCTCGACCATCTACAACCCGCTCAACCAGTATCGGGTCGTCATGGAGGCGGCGCCGGAATACTGGCAGAGCCCGGAAGTCCTGAAGGACGTCTTCGTCAGCAGCAGCTCGGGTGCACAGGTCCCGCTATCGGCATTCGCCACCTACGGGCCCACGAATACGCCGCTGGCCGTCAACCATCAGGGTCAGTTCGCGGCATCGACTATCTCGTTCAACCTGCCGCCCGGTGTGTCGCTCTCGGACGCGACGCGCGCCGTGGCCGATGCGCTAGACCGCATCGGCGTACCGACTTCGATCCACGGTTCCTTCCAGGGCACTGCACGCGCGTTCCAGTCCTCTCTGGACAGTCAGCCGTGGCTGATTCTGGCGGCGCTGCTGACGGTCTACATCGTGCTCGGCATCCTGTACGAGAGCTATGTGCATCCGATCACCATCCTCTCTACGCTGCCCTCGGCCGGCGTAGGCGCCCTGCTGGCGCTGCTCATCTGCGGGACCGAATTCAGCATCATCGCGCTCATCGGCGTGATATTGCTCATCGGGATCGTCAAGAAGAACGCGATCATGATGATCGACTTCGCGCTGGACGCCGAGCGTAATCGCGGCTTGCGGCCGGAGGACGCCATCTATCAGGCCTGCGTGCTGCGCTTTCGCCCGATCATGATGACCACCATGGCTGCTCTGCTCGGAGCCATCCCGCTCGCGATCGGAGCAGGCGACGGAGCAGAGCTGCGCCGCCCTCTGGGCATCTCCATTGTCGGCGGCCTGATCATGAGCCAGCTGCTGACGCTGTATACGACGCCCGTGGTGTACCTCTACCTGGATCGCCTCCGGCTCTGGGGCCGGAGCCTCTGGGCCGGGCGCG
>JBGPPC010000110.1:0-11826 GCA_041488355.1 Gammaproteobacteria bacterium | reverse complement strand
TGTCGCGCATTAAGAAGATCTCGGGTGCCAATCTGCACCGCAACTGGGTGACGATTCCGCACGTCACGCAGAACGACGAAACGGACATCACCGAACTCGAGGCGTTCCGCAGGCAGATGTCCGATGAGGTCCAGAAGCAGGGCATTCGGGTCACCCTGCTGGCCTTCCTGATCAAGGCGGCGGTCGCGGCGCTCAAGCGCCATCCGCAGTTCAACGCCTCGTTGTCGCCCGATGGCGAGAATTTGGTACTGAAACAATACTTCAACATCGGTGTCGCGGTAGATACCCCAAACGGCCTAGTCGTGCCGGTGATCCGCGATTCCGACAAGAAAGGTGTGATACAGCTCGCGAAGGAATTGGGAGACGTCAGCGCCAAGGCCCGCGACGGCAAGCTCTCGCCTACCGATATGCAGGGTGGATGCTTCTCGATCTCGAGCCTGGGCGGCATCGGCGGCCTCAACTTCACCCCCATCATCAATGCGCCCGAAGTGGCGATCCTCGGCGTATCGCGCTCGGTCATGAAACCAGTCTGGAAGGACGGGCAGTTCGTGCCGCGACTGATGCTGCCGCTTTCACTTTCCTACGATCACCGAGTCGTCGACGGCGCCGAGGGGGCGCGCTTCATCACGTACCTCAACGGCGTGCTGAGCGATATCCGCAGACTCGTGTTATGAAGCGTGAATGCAGTGAACGAAGCACTGAAAACTGCGGGACGTCAAGTCTGTGACGTTGCAAGGGCGTCTCTGCAGTTCTCGCCGGGTACTCACTAGCCGCCGCTCCCGGCTCCCCGCTAACGCACCCGGTTGTTCCGCTTGGTGACTTCGCCCGCCCCTGTCGGGATCCTCGGCGGCACTTTCGACCCGATTCATCTTGCGCACCTGCGGTTGGCGGAAGAGCTCGCAGATGCACTGGGGTTGTTTCAGGTCCGCTTCGTCCCCGCTAGCATTCCCCCGCACCGCGCCACACCGCGTGTGACCGCTGCCCACCGTCTACAGATGGCTCAGCTGGCATGCGCGGACAACGCGCGGTTCCTGGTCGACGATCGAGAGTGCCGTCGCCCAGGCCCGAGCTACACAGTCGACACTTTGCTGGAGCTGCGGACGGAGCTGGGTGCGGAGCGCGCGCTGTGCCTCTTAATGGGCGTCGACGCGTTTTTGGGCCTAACCACCTGGTCGCGCTGGGAGCGGCTGTTCGAGCTGGCCCACATCATTGTTGCACATCGCCCCGGCTTCGCCGTAGAGCCCGCCCGGATGCCCGGCCCGTTGGCGCGTCAATTCGAAACCCGAACCGCGACGGCGGCATCACAGCTTCACGAGGCAGCCGCTGGCTTGATCTGGCTGCAACCGGTCACGCCGCTCGACATCTCGGCTACCGCCATCCGTTCGGCGATTCGAGCTCTGCGCAGCCCACGCTATTTGATTCCTGACTCCGTTCTCGATTATATTCACCGCAGTTCACTGTATAAGGACCTGGATGCAGGCTGAGGAGATTAAGCAATGCGTGGTGGAGGCGCTTGAAGAGATCAAGGCTCGCGAGATCGTGGTGCTGGATACTCGCAAGTTGACGCCTATGTTCGACTATATGATCGTAGCAAGCGCTGAATCGACGCGACAGACCAAAGCTCTGGCCCGCAACGTCGAGGACAAGATCAGAGCCGGCGGAGGGAAGGTCCTGGGCAGCGAGGGAGAGCAGGCCGGAGAGTGGGTGCTGGTGGACATGGGTAGCGTGATCGTCCACATCATGCAGCCTGCGATCCGCGAATATTACAACCTCGAGCAGCTCTGGGGCGAGAATGGGACACGACGCGTCTCGCAGTTGCGCCGCGTCACCGACATTCTCGCCGGCGACGGACGCGGCTCGGTCCGCCCTTAGGCCCCTGCGTCGGCAGTCTCCAACGCGCCTCAGGCGGGCTGTTTCCGAGCTGGGCATGAAACTCATCGTATGCTGCGTCGGACACCGGACGCCGGCGTGGGTGAGCGCGGGCTTCGACGACTACGTCCGGCGCATGCCGCGCGAGATGCCCATTCAGCTCGTCGAAGTGCGCCCCGAGCGGCGTCCCGCCAAGGCACCCAGCCCGGCCTCGCTCGCGAGGATGGTGGCGGCTGAGGCTATCCGCATCCGCGCGGCACTACCAACGGGGTGTACCGTGGTGGCGCTGGACGAGGCGGGGAGGTCCTTCACCACGGGCCAGTTCGCCCGTCGGCTCGAGGCGTTCAGACGGGAGGGGGACGATGTGGCTTTCGTGATCGGCGGTGCCGACGGCCTCGACCAAGGTCTGAAGCAGAGCGCTGAGCTGATCCTGTCGCTGTCCGCACTGACGCTGCCGCACCAGCTGGTGCGTGTGTTGCTTGTCGAGCAGCTGTACCGCGGCGTTTCGCTTCTTCACCATCATCCTTACCATCGAGAATAGCCGTGCACCCGGTCGCTCGTCACATCTACCTGGCTTCTCGCAGCTCACGCCGGCGCGAACTGCTCAAACAGATCGGCGTAAGCTTCGAGGTACTGCTGTTGCGCGAGGGCCCACAGCGCGCGGCCGATTTCGACGAAACACCCCTTCCCGACGAGGTTCCTCGCGACTACGTAGTGCGTATTGCACAGGCCAAAGCCGAGGCTGGCTGGGCGCGGCTCGGGCAGCGCCGGTTGATGCGTTTTCCCGTGCTTTCCGCAGACACCACTGTCGCACTCGACACACACATCTTGGGCAAGCCGGCGGACAGGGAACAGGCGATGGCCTTTCTACGGCAGCTTTCCGGCAAAACCCATCAGGTGCACAGTGCAGTAGCCGTCAAGTTCGACAATCAGATCGAAGTTTCCTTGTCGACCACCGACGTCCAGTTCCGTGACCTCGAGGAGCAGGAGATCCGGCAATACGTCACCAGTGGCGAACCCCAGGACAAGGCCGGCGGCTACGCGATCCAGGGGCGAGCGGCCGTGTTCGTGCGTACCATCGCCGGTAGTTACTCAGGGGTCATGGGCCTGCCCCTGTACGAAACAAGCCAGCTGCTGGTGAAGTTCGGCTACCCGGCCGTATGACTAGCCCGCTCGGCGATGAACGAGGAGATCCTAATCAACGTCACCCCGCAGGAGACGCGGGTCGCTGTCATCCAGCAGGGTGTGGCGCAGGAGCTACACGTAGAGCGCACCACCGGGCGCGGCCTGGTGGGCAACATCTACCTGGGCGTGGTCAGCCGCGTGCTGCCCGGCATGCAGTCCGCATTTATCCAGATCGGACTGGATCGTGCCGCGTTCCTGCACGTAGCCGATATCTGGGAGCAGCGCCAGAACGCGGAGCCGGCTAAGCCGATCGAGAGGCTGTTGCACGAGGGCGAGAAGCTGCTGGTGCAGGTGATCAAGGACCCGATCGGGACCAAGGGCGCACGGCTGTCTACTCAGATCAGTATCGCGGGGCGCCTCCTGGTCTACCTTCCACAGGAGTTCCATATCGGCATTTCTCAGCGCATCGAAGACGAGGCCGAGCGCGCTCACCTGCGCGAGCGCTTGCAGCAACTGCTACCTGCCGAAGCTACCGGTGGCTTCATCATCCGCACGATGGCGGAGACCGCAACCGACAAGGAGATGCTCTCCGACATCGAGTATCTGCGCCGGATCTGGGGTGGCATCCAAGAAAAGGCAAAGATGGTGACCGCCCCGGCACTGTTGTACCAGGATCTGAACCTGAGTCTTCGCGTGCTGCGCGATATTGCCAACGACGACACCGACCGCATTCTGGTCGACTCCCGTGAGACCTTCCACAAGCTGCATGCCTTCGCGCAGGACTACACGCGCAACTTTCTAGAGCGTCTCCAGTTGTATTCGGGCGAGCGCCCGCTGTTCGATCTCTACGGCATCGAGGAGGAGATCGAACGGGCGCTGGCCCGCAGGGTCTCCTTGAAGTCCGGAGGCTACGTCATCATCGACCAAACTGAAGCGCTTACCACAGTCGACGTGAACACCGGCGGCTTCGTTGGCGGGCGCAGCTTCGATGACACGATCTTCAAGACCAACCTCGAAGCGACCCATGTGATCGCGCGTCAGCTGCAGCTGCGCAACCTGGGCGGCATCATCATTGTCGACTTCATCGACATGGAGAACGAAACCCACCGCGAGTCGGTGCTGACCGAATTCAAGAAGGCTCTATCGTTCGACCGTACCCGCTTAACCATCAGCGGGTTCTCATCGCTGGGTCTGGTGGAAATGACACGCAAGCGCACGCGAGAAAGCCTAGCCCATACTCTGTGCGAACCCTGCCCCATGTGCCAGGGGCGCGGCGAGGTGAAGACGGCGCAAACCGTTTGCTACGAGATCCTGCGTGAAATCGTGCGCGAGGCGCGCCAGTTCGACGCGCGTGAGTTCCGCATCCTCGCGTCGCAGGCGGTAATCGACTTGTTCCTCGACGAGGAATCGCAATCGCTGGCCATGCTCGGCGACTTCATCGGCAAGCCCGTCTCCCTGCAGGTGGAGAACATCTACAACCAGGAACAGTACGACATCGTACTGATGTAAATCGGCGCGGTTGAGCAACTCAAGCCGCCTTGGCACGTGCGGCGCGCTGGCGCTCCGCTGTGCCGAGCACCTTATACTTGATCCGCAGCAGATCCTCAACTTGCTTGCCCAGCGCCATCTTCTGCGTTTCGAGCTGATGCAGGCGCTCCTGCAGGCTGGACAGGTCACCAGACAGCTTTTTGAGATTTTCCACGCGCCGCTCGAGCAGGATCTGGTGCTCCTTGAGCTGGTTGGAGATGGGTGTGAGTGCGATCTTCAGCCAATTGTCGAGATCCTTGCGCAGAGCCTGGAACAGTACGCGCGCCTCAGTCACAAGACCGTTGTAGAACTTCTTCACCAGGAAGTGTTTCTCGGTCATGACGTTCACCGGGTCGCGGCAGAAGCGCTCGGTGTTGGCTTTGAGGCCCTTCATGGTCAGAATGTGCTTTTCGAGGTTGAGCGCGGGCGGCGTCAGGTTGACGAACCCGTACTGCTCTCGAAACTGCTGGTAAACCTTGTCGACGAAGCTGCGCGTCTCGGACGCAAAGCTCAAGATCTTGTCGGCCTGGCGCGTGAAGGAATCGAACAGAGAGTTCATGCTGCGCCACAGGCCCGCCGTAGTCCAGCTGCCCTCAATGTCCTTCGCGCTTTTGGCAAAGATCTCGTCGATATGCTCCTCGTCCAGGTTGGCCATCAGCGCGTGCCCCTGCTTGAGCACCGTGCCGTAGGAGTTCTTGAAGCTCTCCATGTGCTGAAGATAGACCGCGCGGTCCCGCTCCAGCCGCGCCAGCATGGTCTTGGCCAGCTCCCGATTCTTCCCCGATAGCTTGGATAGTTCCTGGAGCTCGGCCTGGGTAGAAGTAAGCTGCGCCATCACGCTTTGCAGCGAACTCTCCACCATCGCGCCCATTTCCTTGACCACTGCGGTGCGCAGGATCTCCTGCTTGGCCGGCACAATCTCGTTGGCCAGAAGCCCCTCCAGCTCGCGTATGCCACTGCGGTCGAGCATGCTCTGATCGGAACGGATACGCGCTAACAGCGCCTTCTGCGCGGACAGCGCGATCACATGGTCGCGTGGCAGCTCCAACAATCTACAGGTCTCGTCGATCTGACGACCGATAGAAACGTCGATATCGCTCAGGCTTTTGAGATCATCCCATAGCAGATCGATCTTGTTGAGCACCGCGATGCGTCGGGTCTGATAGGTCTGCACGTAACGCTGCCAGATCTCCAGGTCCGATTTCGTAACCCCTGTGTCGGTGGCGAGCAGGAACAGGATTGCGTGAGCGCTCGGAATCATCTTGAGCGTCAGCTCCGGCTCGGTGCCCAGCGCGTTCAGGCCGGGTGTGTCCAGAATCACCAGTCCGCTACGCAACAGCGCGTGCGGGTAGTTGATCATGGCATGGCGCCAGGCCGGTATTTCGACCCTGCTGCCTTTGGTCACTACCGTGGTCGTGACAAAATCCTGCTGGTCGAGCAGGCCGAGAGCGGATGCTTCTTCCACCCGCACCGTCTTGGTCTCGGCGAGACTAGCCATGGCCTTAGTCATCTCCTCCTGGGAGTGGAGGTTGAGCTTGATCTTGACCCACTCGATCGGGTGCTGCTTGAGCGAGGCAATGCTGTCCTCGCGTTTCCGCGTCTCGATCGGCAGCAGGCGCACATAGGGCTCGTCCGCCGCGTCGTAGAAGATCTCGGTCGGGCACATCGTGGTGCGCCCTACATCCGAGGGCAACAGGCGCTGCTTGAAGTCCGCGAAGAACATCGCGTTGATGAGTTCGGTCTTGCCGCGCGAGTACTCGGCCAGAAACGCGAGCACTAGGCGGTCGTTGCGCAGTCCCTCCAGCAGGTCATAGATGCGAAGGCTGCGCTGGATGTCTACGTGGCCATGCTGGTCCAGCCACTGCTGATAAGCCTCGATGCCGGCCCGGATGTCCTCCCGCCAGCGCTGATACCCGGCGATCTGACTTTCCAGCTGGTTGCTCATGTCCTGTCCCAATCCGCGATGACGCGTAGAGCGGTGACCCCGGGGGCAACGATCTCGACGATTTTTCTCCGCCCGTGCGTTCCCCGCGTGATAGTGACCCGGTGGGCTGGAACATCCATGTTTTTTCTCAAGAATTCAATAAGAAGCGCGTTTGCTCGGCCTTCGAGAGCCGGCGCGGCGACGCGCACTTTAAGGCTCTCGCCATGTCTACCCGCGACTTCGGTACTGCGGGCGTTGGGTAGAACGTGGAGCGTGATGCAAAGAACGTTCCTATCGGGCTCCAAACGGTACCAGCCAGGCACGGCGCAGGACCCTTCAGATGCTGGCGTGGAGTGCCGCCGACTCCAGCCAGGCGATAACCATCAGAAACAGCACACAGACAACAACAACAAAAAAGGGCGAGAGGTCGACGTTGCCAACCGGTGGAACGCGCTTCTGAAACACGCGCAGGAATGGACGCGCCAGGGTATTGAGCATCGGCATCGCCGGGCTGTATGCGCTGACCCAGCTCAGCAGCGCCTGGAGGATGACCGCGATTATCAAGACCCACAGGGAGCGCTTCATCAGCTGCAGCAGCGCCCGGAAGCCGATCAGCAGTAAGCTGGCGCCTACCGCCGAGCCGATACCAAATCCGTTTAGCCAGTCGACCGCGAGGATCAGTACCACCTCCGTGACCCAGGCCAGTAGCAATGTGGCGAGATCCAGTCCCCAGAGACCCGGAATCACGCGCCGGGCAGGGACCACGATCCAATCGGTCAGGGCAGCCAGGAAATACGTGAGGGGATTACGCACCGGCGCTCGCAGCCACTGCAGGAAGAATCGCAACAGCAGGGCGAGCGCGAACAGCCCGAGGAAGGTCTCCAGAAGGAACTGCAGCGCTTGGCCGAACATACCGAGGACTCAGTCCCGTCCCAACTCGTCGCCGAGTTCTCGAGAGCGGTCGGCAGCCTGACGGACGGCCTCGATGATCAGCGGCTTCACTCTGCCGGCCTCCATGCTGCGCAGCGCGCGTTCGGTGGTGCCTCCCCTGGACGTGACGCGCTCGCGCAGCACAGCAGGCTGCTCGCCACTGTTGCGGGCAAGCTGAACGGCTCCAAAAAAGGTCTCTAGGCTCAGCCGGCGCGCATCTGCCGCGGTGAGGCCGAGGTCGTGCCCCGCTTGCTCGAGCGCCTCGATAAAGTAGAACACGTAGGCTGGCCCGCTGCCGGACACCGCAGTGACCGCATCCATGAGCTCCTCGCGCTCGACCCACAGGGTTGACCCGACCGCGCCGAGAATGCCTTCCGCCATATGGCGTTCCTCGGGTGTGACTGAGGGCATGGGATACAACACCGACACGCCGGCCAACACCAGCGCCGGCGTGTTCGGCATGGCCCGTACGATACGGCGATAGGCGCCCAGCCAGCGCGACAGGTCGGCGCTGCGGATACCCGCGGCAATAGTTACCACCAATTGCGATCTCAACAACGGTAGCAGAGACTCCGCAGCCGTGCGCAGCTGTTGCGGCTTTACCGCCACCAGCACCACGTCGCTGCCCGCAGTCTTGGCATCCGGGGCGGCATGGCTCGACACGCCGAATCGGGCGGTCAATCGTTCACGCGCTCCCGGGTCGACTTCCACCACGCTGATATCCTGGGCTGCATAGCCCTTCTGCAGGAGCCCGCCGATGAGCGCGCTGGCCATGTTCCCGCCACCGATAAACGCGATCTTCACGGACGCCGGAACCTTGGCATCGAGGGATTCATACCCAGAAACTGTACATCGCACAACGGCTCAAGTATGCCCAGACTCTATCAGCTGCTTGAGATTCTCGAGCCCGGCTTTGTAGGCACCATTCATCATCTCGACGACCTCATCATCGGTCTTTCCGCCGTCCGCCTTGTTGTTGAATTTGCCCTGCCAGATCACTTTCGTCATTCCGCCTTTGCTCTTCTTGACGCTCATGGTGGAAACGTAATGTGTGATGGGAAATGGCGAGTCGCCAATGATGCGGTAGCGGAAGAACATCTTGCTGTCATCAAACTTGAGCAGCTGCTCGTCGAAGCTTTCGCCGCTGCTTAGCGTGAGCGTACGTATCGCGCCCTTGGCGTTGTTCTTGCCCGACTTGATCACATCATCCTTGAACGCGGGGTGCCACTTGGCCAATCCGTCGAAGTTCCTGACCAAGTCCCACACTACTTTCGGGCTGCTTCTCATCTCGATCGATTGCTGCGCGATGAGTTGTTTGTCTGCGTGCGCGACCAAAGGCGACGCCAACCAGACCGCCAGGCACAGAGCCAGGATCCTGTTCATGCTTCGTTCTCCTCGATTAGTTGGCAATGCCGGAGTCCGCGCCAGGCGCTCGACCACCGAGAAGTCGGAGTATAGCGCGGCAGGTAGACTCGAAGCGGGAGGGGATTGCATCGCAAGTGCGCGTTAGGCGCTGCGGCTATGACGCTTGGTCCTTGCCAGGACGATCACCGAAGATCGCACGACCAACGCGGACCATGGTTGCTCCTTCCGCAATCGCGAGGTCGAGATCGTCGGACATTCCCATCGACAAGGTGTCGAGCACAAAGCCACGTACCGCAAGATCGTCGCGCAACTCGCGCAACAGCCGGAATTGGCGACGCACTACATCGGCGTCCGTGTTGGGCTCGGGGACGGTCATCAAACCGCGCAATTGCAAGCGCGGCAAGACTTCAACCTGCTGCACCAACTCGACCAAGGCAGACGGGTCCAAACCGCTTTTGGAGCTCTCTCCGCTCACGTTTACTTGGATACAGACCTGCAGCGGGGGAAGCTGCAGCGGACGTTGATCCGAAAGCCGTTTGGCCACTTTCGCCCGATCCACACTCTGCACCCACTGAAAACGTTCGGCGAGAACCTTGGTCTTATTGCTTTGGATCGGTCCGATGAAGTGCCACTCCAAATCAAGGCGCTGACCCTGTTCCACAGGGACAGCCCGGGCGTCCGTGACTGAAGTTCCGCCCTGGGTCAGCGGCTCGCTTCTCGCTTCGCTCAACCAAGACCCGAGCCAAGCAATCTTTTCCACCGCTTCCTGGGCATAGTTCTCGCCGAAGGCGCGCTGGCCACAGATCGCAGCCATGCGGATGGCCTGCGGCGGAAACGCCTTGCTGACCGCAATCAACCGGACGCCTTCGGCACCGCGACCGGCGGCTTCAGCCGCGGCTGCAATACGCGAGCGGACCGTCTCCAGCGCTGTGCGTACCGGGAAATGGGCATAAGATTTGCCTGTCACTTGGGTCCGCCGCACCCGCGGCGCTGTCGCCCGTCACTGTCGGGAATCATATATGGACATCTCCGAGCTGCTTGCCTTCGTTGTCAAGAACAAGGCCTCCGACCTCCATCTGTCCTCGGGTCTGCCGCCCATGATCCGCGTAAATGGCGACGTCCGACGCATCAATCTGCCGCCCATGGAACACAAGGACGTGCATGCCATGGTCTACGACATTATGAGCGATGCGCAGCGCAAGCACTACGAGGAGAATCTCGAGTGCGATTTCTCTTTTGCCATCCCGAACCTGGCGCGCTTCCGCGTCAACGCCTTCGTACAGAACCGCGGCGCCGGGGCGGTTATGCGGACCATCCCTTCCAAGGTGCTCAACCTCGAAGAGCTTAAGGCGCCCGCCATCTTCAAAGAGATCGCCGACCAGCCGCGCGGGATCGTGCTGGTGACGGGGCCGACCGGCTCAGGCAAGTCCACTACGCTGGCGGCGATGGTCAACCATCTCAACGAGAACGAGTTCGGGCATATCCTCACCGTCGAGGACCCGATCGAGTTCGTGCACGAGAGCAAGAAGTGCCTGATCAACCAGCGCGAGGTTGGACCGCATACGCTCAGTTTTGCAAACGCTCTGCGGTCGGCGCTACGCGAAGACCCGGACATCATTCTCGTGGGTGAGATGCGCGACCTCGAGACGATCCGGCTTGCGCTGACGGCGGCCGAGACAGGCCACTTGGTGTTTGGCACTCTGCATACCAGTTCCGCCGCCAAGACCATCGACCGTATCATCGACGTGTTCCCAGCAGCGGAGAAGGAAATGACGCGCGCCATGCTGTCGGAGTCGCTGCGGGCGGTGATCTCTCAGACCTTGCTGAAGACCAAGGATGGAACCGGTCGACTCGCGGCCCACGAGATCATGATTGGTACACCCGCCATCCGCAACTTGATCCGCGAGAACAAGGTGGCCCAGATGTACTCTGCCATCCAAACCGGCCAGCAATACGGTATGCAGACGTTGGACCAGAACCTGCAGGAGTTGGTCCGCCGCAACGCGGTCGCCTCGTCCGAGGCTCGCGTGAAAGCGGCGAACAAGGACCTATTTCCGGGCTGACAGGCCACGCACGGCTGATCGACAGGAAGCTTGAAAGGAAGGGGACATGGAAAGAGACCAGGCAATCAAGTTCGTGCACGAGCTCCTGCGCGTGATGGTCAGCAGGAAAGCGTCCGACCTGTTTATCACCGCCGGCTTCCCTCCTGCCTTCAAGGTGGACGGCAAGATGACACCCGTCTCGAACCAGAGCCTCACGCCCACCCATACGATGGAACTTGCCCGCGCCATCATGAACGACAAACAGGCGCAGGAGTTTGAAGCGAGCAAAGAGTGCAACTTCGCCATCAGCCCGCCCGGCATCGGTCGCTTCCGCGTCAACGCCTTTGTGCAACAGGCGCGCGTCGGCATCGTGTTGCGTACTATCACAACGACCATTCCCCGGATCGAAGACCTGGGGCTGCCCGAAACGTTGAAAGATGTGGTGATGACGAAGCGTGGCCTGGTAATCGTTGTCGGCGCGACGGGTTCTGGCAAGTCGACCTCACTGGCAGCCATGGTGGGCTACCGCAACGAGAACAGCTATGGCCACATCATTACCATCGAAGACCCGATCGAGTACGTGCACGAGCACAAGAACTGTCTGATCACCCAACGGGAAGTGGGGGTCGATACGGAATCGTGGGAAATGGCACTGAAGAACACGCTACGGCAGGCCCCCGACGTCATCCTGATCGGTGAGATCCGCGAGCGCAGTACGATGGACCACGCCATCGCGTTCGCCGAAACCGGGCACCTTTGCATGGGCACGCTGCACGCAAACAGCTCCAACCAGGCGCTTGATCGTATGATCAACTTCTTCCCTGAGGAGCGCCGTGCTCAGCTGCTCATGGATCTGTCGCTGAACCTGAAAGCCATGATCTCGCAACGTCTGATTCCCAAACGGGACGGGCCGGGACGCGTTGCCGCGATCGAGATAATGCTCAACACGCCACTCATCTCCGACCTCATCTTCAAGGGTGAGGTACACGAGTTGAAGGAGATCATGCGCAAATCGCGTGAGCTCGGCATGCAGACGTTCGATCA
>JBGPPC010000109.1:0-11889 GCA_041488355.1 Gammaproteobacteria bacterium | reverse complement strand
CGGAGCAGGGGCCGGCGCAACGCGGAGCAGGGGCCCCACGTGTGGGGATGCGACCGTGGAGCCGGCCAAGGCGCGTCGCCCGCCGGCCCTCGCGCGTCTTTCGGCCGCTGGATGACAATGAAGACGGGGGCGGCATGAGCCCCGCGCGGGTGCGCGCGGGGATGCGACCAGGCGAATGACGCCTGCCCGTGCCCAAATGGCCTCCGCATACTAATGACAGTGAAGGCGGCGGCATGATCCCGTTGAGCGGCCGCCCTTCGGAGTGGCGAGAAATCGCCCTGTGGGTGGTGGTGGCGGTCGCTGCTGCCGTGCTGACAGTGCTGGCTTTCTGCGCCTACCTCAACCCCTCGGCGGTCATCGACTTCGCCAATTCGCGGCTCTGTTAGCCGCCTCTGCCGTCCCCTTCGGTCGATTCGATCAGGCTTTGCAAAGTCGTTCAGCATTTCAGAACGATCCGCTCGAAAAGTTCCGCTAGTAAACCCCGTACGCCGCACCTATATTGACTTGTGTGATTCATCCATATTGGATGATGCAGGCCGGAATTGGAGGAGAACATGATCGTCGTACGCAGAGCACAGGACAGGGGTCACGCCAACCACGGTTGGCTCGACAGCCATCACACCTTCTCGTTCGCGGACTACTACGACCCGCACGAGATGGGGTACGGGGCATTACGCGTCATCAACGAGGATCGGGTCGCGCCCGGTAAGGGGTTCGGAACGCATCCCCATCGGGACATGGAGATCATCAGCTACGTGCTGGAGGGTGCGCTCGCACACAAGGACAGCATGGGCACGGGCTCCGTGATCCGGCCCGGCGACGTGCAGAGGATGAGCGCGGGCACCGGGGTGTTACACAGCGAGTTCAATCCCTCGCCGCAGGATCAAGTGCACTTCCTGCAGATTTGGATCGAGCCCAATGAGCAAGGCATCGCGCCCAGCTACGAGCAGAAGAACTTCTCGACCGACCAGAAGCAGGGCCGCATGCGCTTGATCGCCTCGCCTGACGCAGCAGAGGGCTCGGTCAAGATCCATCAGGACGCGCGGGTGTATGCCGCCGTTCTCGATGACGGTGATGCCGCGAGCCATGCGCTTGCGCCGGGCCGGAAGGCCTACGTGCATGTGGCGCGCGGCGTCGTGCAACTCAATGGCAGCGCGCTGTCGGCCGGCGACGGCGCCAAGGTCAGCGACGAAGACGAGCTGCGTCTATCCGGCGGGAAGGGCGCGGAGGTGCTGCTGTTTGATCTGGCAGGACGCAAGTAACGGTGTCGGAGACAACCATGATCGAAACCCAACTCGAGTCTCGACCAGTCGCGCTCGTCGCGACGAGCCGCAAGGCCGAACCTGCACCCGGACTGATCGTCGACCGGCCCCTTCCCGGACCTGAGGTGGACTATGTCAGCCCCTTCCTCATGATCGACCACTTCGGGCCGACGGTGGTCGCTCCCGGCGGCAACGGGGGACTGAACCCGCACCCGCACCGCGGGTTCGAGACCGTCACGTTGCTGTTCGACGGCGCGATGGAGCATCAGATTCGCAGGGCAACCACGGTGTGCTGCGCCCTGGCGACGTGCAGTGGATGACGGCGGCGCGCGGGATCGTGCATGCGGAATATCACGAGCGGGAGTTTGCGCGGCGCGGAGGGACTCTGCACGGCATCCAGCTGTGGGTAAACCTGCCTGCGCGCGACAAGATGAACCCGCCCGGCTACCAGGACATCCCCTCTCATCGCATCCCCGAGGTCAGCCTCGACGCCGGCGTCGCGCGGATTGTCGCCGGAGACTTTCAGGGTGTGCGAGGCCCTGCGCGGACGCACACGCCGATGCTGGTGATGCATGTTAAGCTCGCCGCCGGTGGCGTTGCGGAAGTACAGGTACCGGGCGCTTGGAACGCGCTCGCTTATGTGATCACCGGTCGCGCTCGAGCATCGGACGCGGTTCTGCGCGAGCGCCAGATGGCTGTGTTTGGCAACGGCGCGTCGGTCATCGAGCTGGCAGCGATCGCGGACACAGATGTGCTCGTGCTCGCGGGCGAGCCCATCGACGAGGCGGTGGTGAGCTGGGGGCCGTTTGTCATGAGCACGACCGAGGAGATTGTCCAAGCCCGGAAGGACTATGCCAGCGGGCGGATGGGCGCGCTGGCAGGACGATAGTAGCCGCCGCGGCCGGCGCCCGGCCGCAACCGCGCGAGTGCGGGATCGCGCTCGCTGTTCTATCGTTACCTGGGAGGGTAAGAATGGGAGCCATCAAGCAATACGGACCGCTGGTCGGAAGGATTTTTCTCGCGGCAATCTTCGTATGGGCAGGGTTGGGCAAGCTCGGGGGCTTCGCGGGAACTGTGGGTTATATCCAATCCGCGGGTCTGCCTGCAGCGCAGCTGTTGGCTGTGATCGCCATCGTCATCGAGCTCGGCGGTGGGATATTGCTGGTCCTGGGTTGGAAAGCGCGTTGGGCCGCGGCAGCTCTGTTCGTGTTTGCCTTTTTGGCCGCGATATTCTTCCACGCTTTCTGGGCTGCCGCGCCTGATCAGGCCTACATGCAACAGGTCCAATTCATGAAGAACCTCGCCATCATGGGCGGCATGCTGTATGTCGTCGTGTATGGCTCGGGACCGTTGAGCCTCGAGAGGGGCAGCTAATTTGAGCGCTCACCCGCTCGATCGAAGTCGACTGGTTGAGTGACTTTCAAGCGGCGGGCGGGCCGATACGATGCCATCCAAACGGCTGCCGCGGCAGTACCCCTGCCGCGGTTCAATCGGTCCTCGCCTCCGCCCGCCGCTTTTCGGCTTGCCATCTGTCGAGCTTGTCCCGCGCGCCGTTGATCGCAGGATCCATCGCGGTATCGTGGTTCGGCATCTTCGCGGTCAGCTCGATCACATAGCCGTTCGGATCGCGGAAGTAGATCGAATGAATGAACCCGTGGTCCGAAATGCCGCGCGATTCGATTCCGCGCGCCCGACCCTTCGCCAGCATGTCATTGAGCGCCGCTTCGTCCACCTCGAGCGCGATGTGCAGGTCGAAGTCTTGTTGTGGCTTGAACTCGAACGGCATGTCCGGCGCCTCGAAAAAAGCCAAGTACTCTCGTTCGTCGAGCTCGTAGAAAGTGTGGAGCGTTTTCGTCCTGCGCCCGCTCTTGGTCTCCTTGATCTCGAGTGTGCCGGCCAGGGGCAGTCCCAGGAATTCTTCGTAGAACCTGCGCGTTTCCTCGGAATCGCGGCAGCGGTAGGCGTTATGGTGCAGTCTTCGGATCATAGTCAGTCCTCAAAGGAGCGGTTATGGCAACCAAAGTGCAAGTCGTGTTCTACAGCATGTATGGTCACATCTACAAGATGACCGAGGCCGTCGCCGCAGGGGCGCGTGAAGTCCCGGATACCGAGGTGTCGGTGTACCAAGTTCCCGAGCTCGCTTCCGACGAAGTCCTGCAGCAGAGCGGCGCCAAGGCCGCGCGCGCGGCATTCGCGCATATTCCATTGGCGAAACCCGACCAGTTGACACAGGCTGACGCCATCATTTTTGGTGCGCCGACCCGTTTCGGGAACATGTGCGCCCAGATGCGAAATTTCCTCGATCAAACCGGCGGCTTGTGGATGAATGGCGGGCTCATCGGGAAGATCGGGAGTGTCTTCACCAGCACGGCGAGCCAACATGGCGGTCAGGAAACCACCATTACGAGCTTTCACAGCACGTTGTTGCACCAGGGCATGGTCATCGTCGGGGTTCCCTATTCCGAGCAGAGGCTGCTGAAGATGGACGAACTCACCGGCGGCACTCCTTACGGCGCATCGACGATTACCGGCGGCGACGGCTCACGGCAACCCAGCGAGAACGAGCTCGCGATCGCGCGGTTCCAGGGCAGGCACGTTGCCACGATCGCTGGTCAGCTCAGGCGCGGAAGGGGTTGAGTCGCGCCCTCAGGCGGACCCGAAGAAGTCGCGCGGCGGGCGCCCAAGAGCGCGCTTGAACATGGCCGAGAAGGCGCTGGCGCTCTCGTAGCCAAGAGACGCGGCCACGCTGGCCAGCGAGCTACCTGCGGAAACCAGTGCTGCGGCTTGCGCGAGCCGCACGCGCTGGCGCCACTGCCCGAAGGTCATGCCCAACTCCTCCCGGAACAGGCGCGCCAACGTGCGCGGGCTCGCGCCCACGCGTTGTGCCCATTCTTCCAGACCAAACCCCGCACCGGGATCCTCCAACAGCGCCTCGCACAGTGCGCGCAGGCGACGGTCCCTTGGCAGTGGCAGGTCCAGCGACAGCGTCGGCGCGATGCGCATCTCTTCCAACAACAGGCTGGTGAGGAGGGCGTAGCGCAGAGTTTGCGTCTTGCGGTCCACGGCCGCGAGGGTTTCGATCAGCTCCCGCATCAGGCCGGATACGTCGATCACCTCGCAGGTCGTGAGTGCACGTGGTGCCGCGCTGGCGTCCACGTACACCGTGCGCAGTGCGACCTCGCCTATCAGATTTACCTCATGCTCGACCCGCGGCGGGATCCACACTGCGCGAGTGGGCGGGACGATCCACGTGGTCTGGGCTGCACGCAGGCGGACGGCTCCGCGCAGGGTACACGCCAGCTGGGCCCAATCATGGGCATGAGTGGGGACATGACCGTTCGCGGGTAGCGTGCGCACATTGACCGTAACCGGGTGCTTGACCGTCGGCGCGATGCGCGGGAGGGGGTCGATGCGGGGCGGCATTTTCTAGATAGTAAACGTCCCGATATCGTAAACCAGACACGCCCGCCCAGGGTAGTATCTGTTTTCAATCCATTCCTGCATTACTTCATGTTCGCCTTCCTGCAAGATCCAGCGGCGCGGCGCGACACGCGCGTTATCGGCGTGGTGGCGTTCGCTCACGGGACGTCGCACTTCTTCCACTTGCTGCTGCCGCCGTTGTTCCCATGGCTGATGCACGACTTCGCATTGAACTTCACCCAGGTCGGCGCATTGATGAGCATCTTTTTCGTCATTTCCGGGACCGGGCAGGCGCTGGCCGGGTTCGCTGTCGACCGCTTCGGCCCGCGGCGCGTCTTGCTGTTGGGTGTCACGTCCCTCGCACTGTCCGGGTTTACGCTCGCGCTGGCTGACAGCTACGCGATGCTGGCTCTGGCGGCGGGGCTTGCCGGGCTCGGCAACAGCGTCTTCCATCCGGTCGACTTCACCATCCTCAACCGGCGCGTCTCGCCCCAGCGCTTGGGCTACGCGTTCTCTGCGCACGGCTTGAGCGGAAATCTGGGCTGGGCTGCTGCCCCGGTTTTCATGGCAGGGATTGCGGCGTTGGCCAACTGGCATTGGGCGGGATTCGGAGCCGGCCTGCTCGCGACGAGCGTGCTGGCAGTGTTGATCTGGCAGCGAGCGCTGCTCGATGTTCACGATGTCAGGACCCATACGGCGCACGTAAGGCCTCTCCCTGGCGCCGGAGGGGCGTTCGCCTTCCTGGGGTCTCCGGCGGTGTGGCTGTGCTTCACCTTCTTCTTCATCACCACGCTCTCGCTGGGCGTACTCCAGACCTTCTCGCCTACGCTGCTGAACAAGCTCTACGGGCTTTCGCTCGCGGCCGCGACGTCATGCTTGACTGCTTATCTCCTCGGTGGCGCTGTGGGTATCGTGGCGGGCGGCGTTCTCGCCGCCCGTGGCAACTCGCAGGATCGCGTAATCACCGGGGCGTTGACGGTTTCGGCCGTGTGCGCACTGATCATCGCGCTGGGGGTGCTGCCCGGCTGGTCCGTCATTGGCCTGATGGCTGTGCTGGGGATGGGCGTGGGCATCGCCGGGCCGTCGCGCGACCTGCTCGTCCGGCAGGCTGCGACCGCGGGGTTCGGGAGAGACGCATTCGGGCGAGTCTACGGGTTCGTTTACTCGGGGCTCGACGTGGGCTTCGCCATCGCTCCACTGGTGTTCGGCCCGCTGATGGACCACGGCCATTACTCGGCCGTCTTGGGGGGCGTGGCTCTGCTGCAGGGGCTGGCGATCATCAGCGCGCTGAGCGTGGGTCTGCGCGCAAGAAGCACCCGACCGGTCGCAGCCGGAGCTGGATAGGCGGCGTGGCTGGCGCCCTTATTCGGGCAACCGCACCCAGGTCTTTCCGTCGAATCGCCTGAGATTCATCTGCTTGATCGGCGTGTAGTCGGTGGGACTGGTGTTGAGCTTGATGCCGGGCAGCATCATCGGCAGCCCGACGTCCTTGAGGTTGGCGGCTTGTCGCATCACGTTCTCCCGCGTCAAGTCGTCTCCGCTCTGTTTCAGCACTTGTACCAGCGCTTCAGCCGAGATATAGCCCACCACGTTCTGCGTATCCAGCGGGTCCGCTTCCGGGTAGTAGCGCTGCATGAAGGCCATGTAGTCCTTCGTCGCCGGGTCGTTCTTCCAGTCGGGCTCGGACGGGTCCTTGACGAAGGCGGCCGACATCAGTCCCACGGCTTTGTCGAGCCCGGCGGGTTTGAGGACAGCCTCCACGGATGAGGCGTTGGTGGGAACGAAATGCAGCGGCCGCCAACCGAGATCGTAGACCTTGCGGATGGACATCGCCGCGAACTTCGGAGTGGTGAAGCTGAAGAGCACGTCAGCGCCCGAGTTCTTGAGCTCGATCAACTGCGAGTCGACCGTCGGGTCGGTTACTTCGTACGAGACTTCCGCTACGATGAGCTTGTTCGCGCGGTCGCCCAGCTCTTTGCGCAGCATCCTGAGGTAGTCTCTACCAAAGTCGTCGTTCTGGTACAGCACAGCCACCTTGGCGTCAGGCTTGACTTTCGACAGGTGCCGGACGAAGGCCGGCACGTCGGCGCGCTGATTCGGTACCAGAGCCATGCTCCATGGATAGTTGACGGGGTCGTCCCATTTGAGCGCGGCGGTCGCGAGCAGAATGTGCGGCACCTTTTTCGCGTTCATGTACTTGTGGATAGCGGTGTTGGTCGCGGTTCCGAGCGAACCGAAGATCAGCAGCACCTCCTCCTGCTCCACCAGTTTGCGAGTTTGCTCCACCGTCTTGGGCGGGCTGTAGCCGTCGTCCAGTGAGATGAAGTTGACCTTGCGGCCTTTGATGCCGCCTTCTGCATTGATTTTGGCAAAATAGGCGGCCTCGGTCTTGGCTATGGTGCTGTACACCGAGGTCGGCCCGGAATAGGGGAAGGTTTGGCCGATCTTGATCTCGGCATCTGTCGCACCGGGGTCGTATTTCTTCTGCGCCCACGCCGAGCCCATGGCGAAGGCGATGAGCACGATCAGGGTCAAGCGGCAAGCGGTACGGCAAAAGCTCATGGCGGCGATCCTTCCGTCGAGACTCGGTTCCGAAGTGGACGTCATAATGCCTCAACCGCGGCCTTCTGGTTATCAGCCGGGCTTCGCCGTAGCGGGGCTGGGCTTGTATGATTCGCGCGTGCTTTCCATCCATGGTGTCAGCAAAGCCTACGACGGCCCGCGCAAGCGGATCGTGTTCACCGGCGTCGACCTCGAGCTGGCAACGGGTGAATACGTTGCGGTGATGGGTGAGTCGGGCATCGGCAAGTCCACGCTTTTGAATCTGATCGCAGGCCTCGAGCGACCGGATGCCGGCACCATCGAGGTCGACGGCGTTGACCTCGCGCGCCTCAACGACGATGCGCTGACTCGTTTGCGCGGTGAGCGGATGGGATTCGTATTCCAGGCCTTCCACATCCTGCCTTATCTCTCTGTTGGCCAGAACGTCGAGCTGCCGCTACGCCTGCAGCACGCGCCAACGGATGACGTTAGAGCTCGAACCACGCAGATGCTGGAAGCTGTCGGGCTCGGGGATCGCGCTGGCAGCATGCCGCGTGAGTTGTCGGGTGGCGAGTTGCAACGCGTCGCGATTGCGCGGGCGCTCGCTCACCGTCCGAAACTGGTCCTGGCTGACGAGCCGACTGGCAACCTTGACCCCGATAGTGCGCGCCAAGTGCTGGATCTTCTGCGCAGCCAAATCAAAGACAACAACGCTGCAGGGATTCTGGTCACGCATTCCCGGACCGCGGCGGATACCACTGACCGAGTGTGCGTTCTGACAGCCGCAGGACTCCGAGGAGCTTGAGGCCGCAGGTGCGTAAAGAAAGGGGCGCGCAGCCGTGGTGCAGGGCTAGTCACCAACCGGTCCAGGCTTTGAGCGTTCGCGACCCGGGCTCGAGTCGAAGAGCTGGTTGAACTTGTAGTCCAGCGTCCTCTTGAGCCTGCCTTGAGTCCTCCTAGGCTACATGGTAGGGTTCAGCCCAATCTTAAGGGCGACTATGGCCGACGCGCCACTTGCATTTGAGTCAATCACCAGTTTGTCGGCGCGCATGCGCGCCGGCAGCCTCAGTCCGGTGGCGTGTGCTGAGGAGCTGCTTGGCCGAATCGATTCGCTTGATGGGCGGCTGCGCTCGTTTATCCGGCTCATGCCGGAACGGGCTCTCGCTCAAGCCCAAGCGGCCGAGAGCGCATTAAAGAGCGGCGCGGATCTGGGAATCCTCCACGGCATCCCTTACGCCGCGAAGGATCTCTTCGACGTGAAGGGCGTGCCGACTACCGCCGGCACGCGCTTGCTGGCGGACAACGTCGTCGCGCACGACTCTACGGTCGTCCGCAAGCTCGGGTCTGCCGGGATGACGCTGCTGGGGAAGACCCACACGGTCCAGTTTGCGTATGGTGCCGCTGGGATCAACCACGATCAGGGCACGCCGCACAACCCCTGGCATCCGACGCCGCACGCGCCTGGCGGCTCCTCCAGCGGCAGTGCTGTGGCGGTGGCCGCAGGCTTTGCACCCATGGCACTGGGCACCGATACAGGGGGATCGGTGCGCGTGCCCGCGGCGCTCTGCGGGATCGTGGGGTTGAAGACAACGGTGGGACGAATCAGTCGTGCCGGGGTTTACCCGTTGTGCTGGACGCTCGACAGCGTCGGGCCGATCACCCGATCCGTCGAGGATGCTGCGGTCGTCTATCAGGCGCTGCAGGGCGCCGACACGCGAGACGAATCCACGATCGGAGTGGCCTCACAGGACGCATTGCGAGGTCTCAAGGATGGCGTCAAGGGTCTGCGCATCGCGTTCGGCGAGACGCTCTTCTTCGACGATGTGGACCGCGAGATTGAGAAGGCCGTCCGCGAAGCTGGTCAGGTCTTCCGATCCCTGGGGGCGCAGGTCGCGGGTGTCGCGGTGCCCGAGGCGGAAGCGGCGTGGGGCGAGGCGAAACGGCCCCTTCTCATCCCCGCCGAGGCGTGTGCTGTAAACCGCGATCTCCTCGATAAACACCTCGACGCGCTCGATCCGGTGATCGGGCCACGCATGCTCACCGGACGGACGCTTTCCGCCCCCGATTATTTTGCCCTGCTGCGGCGGTACGCGGAACTGCGCGAACAGGTCCAGTGGACGCTGCGAGATGTAGACGCTTTGATCGTCCCGACCACCATGGCACCTGCCCGGCCACTGGCTGCGATCGACGCGAGCTTCCAGACCTATCTCGACTACAACCTCAAGGTCCATCGCAACACCGGCCTTGGAAACATCCTCAACCTCTGCGCCGTATCCGTGCCCTGCGGGTTTACGTCGGAGGGCCTGCCGATTGGGCTCATGATCTATGCGAAGCCCTTCGCGGAGGACATGGCGCTGCGGGTAGCCTACGCCTACGAGCAGGCGACTCCATGGCATACGCGTCACCCCGATCTCGCTTGGACTCGTATCACGGCTGGCGCAGCCGGGGCCTAGTCCCGCGCCCGACCAAGCGCAGGTGCCGACGGCTGCAGGGATCCGAAGGATTTGAACAACCACCGGATGCCGACGTACAAGCGTATTGGAGATGCCGCGTGTAGCGAGTTCACTCTTGGCGAGCTGGCCGTGTGAGACCGCCGCAGACTATCGCTTCAGTGAGTCGCCGAGCTCAGGTCGAATGACTGGCCGGTCCGAACGAAGCCGAGGAAACCATCGGCCACGGCATCCGGAAGATGACCGGGTTGATATCCATACAGCCAGGTCTTGGCGCGCACGGCGGCGGGTAGCAGCACCAGGTCGTCGTAGTGCGCGTGTATGCCGGTCTTCGACTTGGATGTTTCGCAGTCATGGAAGATCAGATCGGCGCTCGCGTAGTAACCGGCGAGGTGATCCGGCGTATATTGAGTGTCTGTGGTAATAAAGCTTCGACGTTTGCCGGACTCGATGACCAGGCCGTAGCTATGGGCGCTCGCGCGTGGGCTGGAAACGTGGATCATTGGCACTGGCTCAAGGCGGGCGCCGTCCCACTCGAACGGCTTGTGGATCGACACCGGGCGCACGTCAAAGAAGGTTTCCAGAGTCGTCTCGGCCTCGGAGATTACCCCCATACCGCCGCGGAGGCTGTTCTCCCAGAGCGGCCCCGCAAGCGATGCTTCGACGTAGAGCCGCGGAAGGGAGCAACGCGGATCGAACTTCCTCTGAAAGCCGATCGACTCCAGCCCGCCGGCATGATCCGAGTGCAGATGGCTGATGTATATGTCGGTGATGTCGAGGTAAGACAGGCCCTGCTTCGGCAGGGACCAGCGGATGTCGGTGCCGCAGTCGATCAACAGGCGCTGCCCGGCATCGCTCACGAGCAGCATGTTGGATTGGAAATTATCTTCGCCGACGGTGTAGGCGGAGCCCGATCCGAGGAAAAGTAGTCTCATTGTTGCAATATACGGCGCACGTGTCCGCCGTCCTATGAACTGGGTCACACTTCGGGAGCGACGGCCATGCGCTCCGCTCTGACCGACGCACTCGGGAGGGTCTGGATCTTCCAGGGACTCTCTCAAGAAGAGCTCGAGCATCTGTCAGGGCTCGCGCAGACAAAGATCTACAAGCCCAGGGAGGCAATCGTCGAGAAAGGCGATCTTGCCACCGAGTTCTTCGTGCTCCTGCGCGGTCGCGCGAAAGTCGGCGCGCCCGGCGCTGACGGGTCTCATGCCGCGATCAACGTCATGGGCCCCGGCGAAGTCTTCGGGGAGATCGCGATCCTCGACGGCCAGCCGCGCTCTGCAACCGTTACCACCCTGGAAGAATGCGAGATGGCGGTGGTGAACAAGACGGCGTTCAACGATCTGCTCACCGCTTCGCCGTCGATCGCCGTAAAGCTACTCAACGTGCTCGCCGGCCGCGTCCGGGAACTCACCACGCGCATCGAAGATCGCTCCTTCCTCGACGTGCCGGCCAGGCTGGCGAAGCAACTGCTTTGGCTCGCAAAGAACCATGGGGTCGCAAGCGGCGCTGCTGTCCGGATCGACTTGAGGTTGTCGCAGCAGGAGTTGGGCGACCTTGTCGGCGCAACACGGGAGAGCGTGAACAAGCAGCTCCGCGAGTGGACTCGAAGCGACATCCTCAGGCAGGAGCGTGACTGCATCGAGATATTCGAGCTGGACGCTCTGCGAGCAATTGCTGGAAGCCGATAGGTCAACCAAGATCGTCGACCGCTGTCCGCGGGTTCGATGCCTCGGACAGTTACCTTCTCCTGTCCCGCGCATCACGCGCGCATCACCTGCCTGACTTGCATGCGTACCTCGGCCAGCCACCCGGGAACGACTGGTGGGCTGAGATCGAAACAGGCGATTTCCGGGCGAATTCGCCTCATTTCAGGCGGTTTTGGGCCTGGAAACGGGCTTTTTGTGAGCAATCGCAGATTTACAGACAGCCGGAATCAGGGGTCTCACAACCCGCCGTTACCTGCTCATAAGGACGTTATGCCCGTCCCATAGACCGGAGGAAGGTACGGACGTCTACCAGCTCCTCTAACTCGGAGAATTGCACCGGTTTCATGAGGTGCCTGTCGAAGCCAGCTTCGATGGATTTACTCCTCTCTTCTTCCTGCCCCACTCCTGTCACGGCGACCAGAGTTACGTCGCGGCCCCACGGACTGCTTCGAATGCTTCGCGCAATCGCGTAGCCATCAGCATCGGGAAGCACTAGATCGAGGT
>JBGPPC010000108.1:0-11913 GCA_041488355.1 Gammaproteobacteria bacterium | reverse complement strand
TGCGGCGCGCGACCCCGCCGTGCGTAAGGAAATTGCCCGCGAGAATGAAGAACGGGATTGCCATGATCTCGAACTTCTCGATGCCGGTGAACAGCTTCAGGGCGACCGACTGGATCGGCACGTCGGTCATTGTGAACAGGAACGTCAAGACCGTAAGACCGAGCGCAATCGAGATCGGCATGCCGGTCAGCATCAGCGCGATCAACAACCCGAAGATGAGGTAGGTGCTCACGGTTTGGCGCCGTGCTTCAGGTCGGCCGGATGCAGGTTGTCGGGAGCAGCTTCGTCCAACCCCTCGACTTTGGCGATGTCGTAATGCGGCAGTTCGCCGGTATGCAAAAAGGCCCAAGTCACCTGCAGGAAGCGGAAGCACATCAGATAGGAGCCGCACGGAATAGCCAGGTAGACGATCCACATCGGGATCTCCAAGTCGGCGGAGACCTGCTGCGTGTGTGCGATGTCCCAGACGAACTCGGCACCCAGCGTACCCACGACTCCGGTGAACAGCGCACCCGCTAGCAGCCCGAACACGATGACCTTCACCCGGTGCCGGCTGGGAAGCTGATTGACGAGCACATCCACGCCGACGTGGATGCCGGTCCGTACGCCGTAAGCGGCGCCAAACTTGGCCATCCAGATAAACATGTAGATGCACAGCTCCTGGGCCCAGCTCAGATTGACCTTGAGCAGCCAATCCTGCACGACGGGGACGGGCAGCGCCGAGGCGTAGCGGTGGACGACCGCGACGAAGATCACGATCGTGGCGCCCCCCATCAAGAAGGCGATCAGCCACTCCTCGAGCCGATCGAGGATTCTGAGCACTAGGGACGCCTCGAGGGTGCGGTCTGGTGCGTCTGCCGCGTGCTGAGGTACGCGGCGGCAGACACGCCACGCTGCGACGTGGGCATATCAGTCCCGATTGGGGTCGAAGCCAGTCGCCTTATAAATAGCCTCGATCAGATCCTTGCCGATCCGGTCTGCCATCTGAGTGTGCACCGGGAGCAGCGCTTTCTTCCAGGCGTGCTTCTCCTGCGGCGTCAGGGTGATGATTTGGGTCTTGCCTGATTTTCGTATCGCTTCCAGCGCGATGTCATTTTCCTGTTTGGCGATATGGTTGCCGTAACTGGTCGCATCCCGCATCGCGCCCTCCAGTTGGGCCCGGATGTCTGGCGGCAAGCCATCCCAGAATTTCTTGTTGACGATAACCGCGTAACCGACATACCCGTGGTCTGAAAGGGTGAGGAACTTCTGCACTTCGTACATCTTCTGCGTGTAAATGTTCGAAGCAGTGTTCTCGGTGCCGTCGACTACGCCGGTCTGCAGCGCCTGATACACCTCAGAAAAGGCCATCACCTGGGGAATCGCGCCCAGCGCGCGCATTTGAGCCTCGAGCACCTTCGACGACTGAATGCGCACCTTCAGCCCCTTCATGTCCTCCGGCTTGTGCAGCGGCTTATTGGCGGTCATGGCTTTGAAGCCATTGTCCCAGTAGGCGAGGCCGACGATGCCCTTGGCGTCGAGCTTCCTGAGTAGGGTCGCGCCGATCGGTCCCTCGGTGACCTTGTGCAACTCCTCATAGCTGGTGAACAGGTAGGGCAGGTCGAATGCCTCGAATTCGCGGGCCCCGAGCGGCCCGAATTTGGCCAGCGACGGCGCCAACATCTGAACCGATCCCAACTGCAACATCTCGAGTTCTTCTTTGTCCTTGTACAGCTGGCTGTTGGGATATACCTCGACTTTGACCTTCCCCTTGGTACGCTCCTCGACGAGCTTCTTGAAGTAGTCGGCGGCCTTACCCTTGGGCGTGTCGGGTGTGACGACGTGGCTGAACTGGATGACGATGGGCTGCTGCGCGAGCCCGACGTTGCTCAGGGCTAGGGCCAGGCACCCCAAGATCACGGACCGCGTTCGCTTCATGTGTCCTTCTCCTTCCCCATGGTTATGGCAGTTCGCAGCTCTCTGCCCGGAGTCGAAGAGGCCGATGCTGATTTTGATCGCACCTTTCACCCTCTTGGCTCGAGCGCGCAACGTAGCATTCTTTGGACGAATGGAGAATGCTCCTGCGGTCGCGGCGGGCGCCAGCGCGCTGTCGTGACCGGCGCGGAGCACGGGCCCGTTGGGGTGCTGCTAGGGGCACTCGAGAGCGCCTGCGATCGGAGCTCTGGTGCGTATGTTTTGTTCATGCTATCCTTATGAATTGTCTCGAAAAAGAAACTCGTAGGAGAGCGCGAACGTGGCGGTTGAACGAACCCTGTCGATCATCAAGCCGGATGCGGTAGCCAAGAACGTCATCGGGCAGATTTATGCGCGCTTCGAGGCCGCGGGGCTCAACATCGTGGCGGCGCGTATGATGCACCTGTCTCAGGCGCAGGCCGAGGGCTTCTATGCCGTGCATCGCGAGCGGCCCTTCTTCCGCGACCTGGTCAAGTTCATGACCTCCGGTCCGGTCATCGTGCAGGTGCTGGAGGGCGACGCGGCGATTCAGAGGAACCGCGACCTGATGGGCGCGACCGATCCGAAGAAAGCGGCGCGGGGCACCATCCGTGCCGATTTCGCAGACAGCATCGACGCCAACGCGGTGCACGGCTCCGATGGGCCCGCCACGGCGGCGACCGAGATCGCCTACTTCTTCCCTGCGGTGGACATCCATTCGCGCTGACGCCGCCTGATGCCCGTAAACCTCCTCGACTACGACCTGCGCAGCCTGAGCGAACTGTTCGCGAGCATCGGCGAAAAGCCGTTTCGCGCCCGGCAACTCCTGCGCTGGATGCATCAGTTGCGAGAGTCCGACTTCGCGCGTATGACTGACCTCGCCGCGGCCCTGCGCGCGCGGCTGGCTCAGATGGCGGTGATCCAGCCGCCCGAGCTCATTTCCGAATCGACCGCCACAGACGGCACCCGCAAATGGCTGCTCTCGGTCGGGAGCGGTAACGGCATCGAGACGGTATTCATCCCCGAGGTGAGTCGTGGGACGCTGTGCATCTCCAGCCAAGTGGGCTGCGCGCTCGAATGCTCCTTTTGCTCCACCGGACGCCAGGGGTTTAACCGCAATCTGACCACCGGCGAGATCATCGGACAACTCTGGTTGGCCAATAAGGTTCTGAACGATGGGCGGTCGAAAACCAATTCGAGCCGGGAACGGATCATCAGCAACGTGGTCATGATGGGCATGGGAGAGCCGCTGGCCAATTTCGACGCCGTCGTATCGGCGCTGTACATCATGCTCGACGACCACGCATACGGCCTTTCGCGCCGGCGCGTCACAGTCAGCACTTCGGGAATCGTGCCGAACATCGACCGCCTGCGCGCCGCATGTCCGGTGGCCCTTGCGGTCTCGCTGCATGCGCCGAGCGACGAGTTGCGCGACGTATTGGTCCCGATCAACCGCAAGTATCCCCTGCGAGAGTTGATGGAAGCCTGCTGCCGCTATGTGGACGGCATGCCCGTGGACGCGGCGGCCGCGGACGATGAGCCGAGGGAGGAAGCGACGACAACCAGCAGCATTCCGGCGCCGCTGGCGCACAAATGGAAGCGCGATGGTGCGCCACGCGACTTCATCACCTTCGAGTATGTCATGCTGGATGGGATCAACGATCGCGTCGAGCATGCGCGCCAACTCGTCGCGCTCACGCGCGACGTGCCGTGCAAGTTCAACCTGATCCCGTTCAACCCGTTTCCAAACTCCGGCTATCGCCGTTCGGGGTCGGCGCAAATCCGCGCCTTCCAGGAGACGCTGATGGCCGCCGGCCTGATCGCCACCGTGCGCAAGACGCGGGGAGAGGACATCGATGGTGCCTGTGGCCAACTGGCGGGACAAGTGATCGACCGCACGCGGCGCCGGGTCCGCCGGGAAGTGCAGGAGTCTGCATGAGGCGAATTGCATTGGCTGCCACTCTGTTAGTCCTCGCGGCCTGCTCATCGCAGAAAACCCAGACTCCCCTGGAACAACCGCGCCCTGAGCCGCAGGCTGTCAGCAGCTCGCCGCTGGAGCGGGCCAAGATCCACACCGAGCTTGGCGTCAGTTACTTCGAAAACGCCCAGCTCGGCGTCGCCCTCGAGGAATTGAACACGGCCGTAGCGGCGGACAAGACTTATGCACCGGCTTACAACGCGTTGGGCCTCGTGTACATGGAGTTGAAAGAGGACAGCAAGGCCGAGAAGAATTTCCGCCAGGCGATACGACTCGATCCGTCCAGCTCCGAAGCCAAGAATAACTATGGCATGTTTCTGTGCCAGCGCGGGCGCGAGAAGGACGGCATTCAGCAGCTCTTGGCCGCTCTCAAGAATCCGCTGTATCCGACACCTGAGATCGCATACAAGAACGCCGGGTTGTGTGCGCGCAAGGCAGGCGACACCAAAACTGCGGAGGGGTATTTCATCCAGGCGCTGAAGCTCAACCCCAAGCAGCCCCAGGCCTTGTACAGTTTGGCCGAAATCGACTATTTGCGCGACGACGTCGCTGGTGCCAAGCAGTATATAAGCCGTTATTTCTCGGTGACTGAGAACCCCGGTCCGGAAGCACTGTGGCTGGGCGCGCGTGTCGAGCGCAAACTGGGGGACCGGACCGCGTTGGCCAACTATGGGATGCAACTGCGTCGCCGCTACCCGTCAGCGCCCGAGACCAAAGCCTACCTCGAAGGCCGTTTCGAATGACCGGGCCCGACACCGAGCCCGGACTCGAGGGCGGCGGATCAGAGCAGCCGCGTTCGCCGCGCAGTCCCGGCGCAGCGCTGCTCACCGAACGGCGCAGTCAAGGGCTGAGTCTGGGCGACATCGCGCGCCAGCTCAAGCTATCGGTCCGGCAGGTCGAGGCTCTCGAGCGCGATGAGTACGGCGGCTTCTCAGGTTCGGTATTCGTGCGCGGTTTCCTGCGCAACTACGCCAAATTGCTGCGTTTGGACCCGGAACGCCTACTGGAGGCCGCCGGCGAATCGATTGCGCCCGTGCGAGTCAACGAACCGGCGCCGTCCCAGATGCCAATGGCCTCGCCCAACCAGGAGGGACGGCACCGAATCCTGACGTGGGGCGCGTTCGGAGTCCTTGCAGTGGTCGTGCTGTTCCTGCTCGCTTCCAACGCGTCCAAGGATCAGCGGGAGTCACAGCCGGGGGAGCGGCCGCTTGCGCCAGCGGCCCCCGCGCTGCGTCCGGCCGAACCCCCGTCAGCTGCGGTGTCGCAACCTCCTGCCGCGGCGATGGCGCCAGCGGAGCCGGTCTCCGCCGTGCCCGCACCCGAGAATACGGCTGCTGCAGCGGCCAGCCCCGCCGCTGTCACTGCAGAGCCGAGCGAATCGCAGGTCGCCTCCGAATCGACTTCATCTCGCGGTGCGACTGAAGATTCGCCCCAGGCGGGCGGCGCAGCGGCTGAGGAGCCCGTGCCCGCCAAGCCTCGAGTTCTAGTATCAGGCAGCGGGGCGAGCCAGATTCGGATGGTCTTCGAGGACGAATCCTGGGTGGAGGTCAGGGATGGCAGCGGGGATACAATCTTTTCACGGCTCAATGCGCCCGGCACCGAGCGCCTGATCCGGGGACAGCCGCCGTTCGTAGTGGTGGTGGGCAACGCCCACGCCGTCAAGCTGCTGTACCGGGGCAAATCCATCGATCTCGGTCCACACACACGCGTCGACGTGGCGCGCGTCACTCTCGAGTAGCGCGTCGTCGATGTCTCCCACTGCCGAAACCGAGCTCGCGCGCCGCGTCACGCGCCGGACTTTAGTCGGTGACGTGATCGTAGGCGCGGGCGCGCCGATCGTGGTCCAGTCGATGACTAACACGGATACGGCGGACGCCGATGCCACGACGCGTCAGGTTGCGCAGCTGGCGCAGGCAGGCTCGGAGTTGGTGCGCATTACCGTAAACAGCCCCGAGGCTGCGGCCCAGGTCGCGCGGATCAAGGAGCGCCTGCTTGCGCAGGGTGTCACAGTGCCCCTGGTGGGTGACTTCCACTTCAATGGCCATCGTCTGCTCACGCAGTTTCCCGACTGCGCCCAGGCGTTGGACAAGTACCGCATAAATCCTGGCAATGTCGGCCGCGGACTGAAACGCGACGAGCAGTTTGCGGTGATGATCGATGCCGCATGTCGATTCAACAAGCCGGTGCGCATAGGCGTCAATTGGGGCAGCCTGGACCAGGAGCTGCTCGCGCGCTTGATGGATGAAAATGGCCGGCGCGCGCAACCGTTGGACGCGCGGGGCGTAATGCGCGAAGCGCTGGTCAGTTCCGCGCTTCAAAGTGCGCAGCGCGCTGAAGCATTGGGCCTGCCCGGTGACCGCATCGTATTGTCATGCAAAGTCAGCGGTGTGCAGGACCTGATCGCCGTCTACCGTGACCTATCGGCGGGCTGCGATTATCCGCTGCATCTGGGCCTGACGGAGGCCGGCATGGGCAGCAAGGGCATCGTCGCGTCGACCGCGGCGATGGCTGTGCTGTTGCAGGAGGGGATTGGGGACACCATCCGCGTGTCGCTCACGCCGGAGCCCGGAGGCGATCGTACCCGCGAAGTCGTAGTCGCGCAGGAGATGCTGCAGACGATGGGCCTGCGTTCCTTTGCGCCGATGGTGGTGGCCTGCCCGGGCTGCGGGCGTACCACCAGCACGACCTTCCAGACGCTGGCTGACAGCATCCAGAGCTGGCTGCGCGAGCAGATGCCGGTGTGGCGCGGGCAATATCCGGGCATAGCATCGATGACCGTGGCCGTGATGGGCTGCGTCGTCAATGGTCCGGGCGAGAGCAAGCAGGCCAACATCGGCATCAGCCTGCCGGGCTCGGGCGAGAGCCCGGTGGCGCCGGTCTACGTTGACGGGATCAAAACGGTCACTCTGAAGGGGCAGAGCATCGCCGAAGAGTTCCAGCAAATCGTCGCCGACTACGTGCGTCGACGCTACGGCGACTTTCCGCGGCCGCCGGTCGCGCAACGCGAGGCGACACCCAGCGTCGGCTGAACGCGGCAGCGCATCCAGCCGACTCACCTACGACTGCAACATGAGCGAAACCATTCAATCGATCCGAGGGATGAGCGACATCCTTCCGGAGCAGGCGCCGCTTTGGGATTTGTTCGAGAGCACCGTGCGCGCCTGGCTGAAGGCGTACAGTTATCGACCGATCCGCATGCCGCTGGTGGAGAAGACGGAGCTGTTCGTGCGCTCGATCGGCGAGGTTACGGATATCGTCGAGAAGGAGATGTACACCTTCACCGACCTGAATGGGGAGAGCGTCTCGCTGCGGCCGGAGGGAACTGCTTCGTGTGTGCGTGCGGCCCTGGAGCACCATCTGCTCTACAACGGACCGCAGCGGCTTTACTACGCTGGCCCTATGTTCCGGCACGAGAGACCCCAGAAGGGGCGTTACCGGCAGTTCCATCAGGTCGGGGCGGAGGCGCTCGGGTTCCCAGGTCCGGACGTGGACGCCGAGCACATCGTGATGTGTGGCGAATTGTGGAGCCGTCTGGGTCTGGACCGGATCCAACTGCAGATCAATAGCCTCGGGAGCCCGGAGGCGCGTGCCCGCTACCGGGAGCGGCTGGTGAAATATCTGGCGCGCAATCTCGACACCCTGGACGCGGACAGCCGGCGCCGCCTGAGCACGAACCCGCTGCGTGTGCTGGATAGCAAAAGCCCGGCGATGCAAGCCTTGATTCAAGGCGCACCCCAGCTGTATGACGATCTGGACGAGGATTCGCTCCGGCACTTCGAGGGGCTGCAGACGATCTTGCGGGAACTGAATGTCGAGTTCGAAATCAACACCGCGCTGGTGCGCGGTCTCGACTATTACAATTACACGGTCTTCGAGTGGGTAACTGACCGGCTGGGTGCACAGGCGGCGGTATGCGCAGGGGGCCGCTACGATGGATTGTTCGCCCAGCTGGGTGGCAAGCCGGCGCCCGCGTGCGGCTTCGCCATGGGTGTCGAGCGGCTGTTGACACTCATGGCGGAGTCTCGCGTGCAGCCGCACGAACCGCCGCCGCACGTGTATCTGGTGCACAGTGGCGTCGAAGCCGATCGCATGGCGTGGCGCGTTGCGCAGCAACTGCGCGCAGCCGGCCTTAGCGTGGTGTTCCATTGCGGCGGCGGCAGCTTCAAAGCGCAGATGAAGAAAGCTGACGCAAGCATGGCCCGCTTCGCCGTGATCATCGGGGACGATGAAGTCGCCTCGCAACGCGTCGTGGTCAAACCGCTGCGCGAGCTCCGCGATCAAGTTTCGCTTCCGGTGCAGGATGCGATTGGTCTGATTCGGGATGTGCGCAGCGCCGCACCCATGGAACTATAACAACGGAACCGCTATGTACGATCTGGAAGAGCAGGAGAAGATAGACGAGCTCAAGGCCTGGTGGAAGCAGTACGGTCAGATGGTGATCGCGGTGGCGGTTGCCGCTTGCATAGGCGCCGGCGCCGCCGCCGGCTGGCAATGGTACAAGCGTACTCAGTCCGAGCAGGCGTCACAGTTGTACGGCGCACTGGAAAAGGCGATGCTGGCCAACGATCTCAAGCAGATTCGTGACGTCTCCGGGCAACTCATGGACAACTTCGGTGGCACCGCCTATGGGCCGATGGCTGCGCTGGCCGGCGCCAAGGCCAACTTCGATGCCGGCGATACCGCGGCGGCGGCCGTGCAGTTACGATGGGCCATCGAACACGCCAAGGACGAGGGTATTGCGGCTACCGCGCGCTTGCGACTGGCCGCGGTGCTGTTGGATGAGAAGAAGTACGACGATGCACTCAAGCTGTTGGGCGCCGGGCACCCGGAGGCGTACACCGGACTGTTCGAGGACCAGAAAGGCGATATCTACGTGGCACAAGGCAAGACCGGAGACGCCAAAGCAGCCTACAAAGCCGCGCTTGAGAAGTTGCCGCCGCAGGGCACCTATCGTCAGATCGTTCAGGTCAAGCTCGACGGGCTGGGTAACGATCAATGAGCGTATTCCCTACCTGCCGGGCATTACGGCTCCATTGCGTCCCGGTCGCAGCGGCGGCGCTGGTGATGTTGGCGGTTTCGGGCTGCGGTGGATCCCCGGCGGTCAAGCCGGCCGAGCTGGTCAAGTTCAAACCCACCGCAAAAGCAAAAGTCGTTTGGCGCGCGTCTGTTGGCGAAGCCGACAACTACATCTTCACCCCGGCGGTATATGAAGGCGCAGTGTATGCCGCGGGGGCAGACGGTCGATTGGCACGCTTCGACGCCGCTCGCGGCAAACGGGTATGGCGCATCAATACCAAGGAGCTCCTGTCCGGAGGGGTAGGCGCGGATGCCGGATTGGTGGTCGTGGCTACCAAGAAGGGCGCGGTGCTGGCCTATGACCTCAAGGGCAAGTTGATGTGGAAGAGTCAGGTCACCAGTGAGGTGCTGATGGCGCCACGCGCCGCTCAAGGGGTTGTGGTCGTGCGTAGTGGGGACGGCAAGATCTTTGCGCTGGATGCGAAGGACGGCAAGCAGCAGTGGGAGTATCGGTTCACCCTGCCGCCGTTGCTGCTGCGCTCGGACTCCGGGGTAATCATTCAGCGCGGCACAGTGCTGGCCGGCCTGTCTGCCGGTCGGGTCGTGGCCCTGAACCTCACCAACGGCAGCGTCCTGTGGGAAGCCACGCTAGCCCAACCCAAAGGCGCCAACGAACTGGAGCGCATCACCGACATCGCCGCGGCCCCCACGGTTGGCGGGGACCAGGCCTGCGCTGTGACATTCCAGGGGCGTGTCGGATGCTACGACTTCGCACGCGGCACTCTGATATGGAGTCGAGACGCCTCGGCGTACGTCGCAGTCGAGGTGGATCCCATCACCGTGTACATGAGCGATGCGCGCAGCTCGGTCTTCGCGATGGACAAGAACACCGGAGCCACGGTTTGGAAGCAGGATAAGCTGTTCGCGCGCCAGCTGAGCGCGCCGCTTGAAGTCGGGCTCTACCTGGCGCTGGGGGACTTCGAGGGCTATGTTCATTTCCTGGACCGGGACACCGGTGCCTTTGCGGTGCGCTTATCTACCGACGGGAGCGGCATCCAAGCGCCCCCCGTCCGCCTTGGCTCCAACCTGCTGGTGCAGACGCGCGACGGCGGGCTTTATGTGGTCTCGGTGAAGACGCTTTAGCGCCCGGCACCTCAGCACTCAGCGCGCCGCAAACGTAGCCGGCGCGCGTCTCCCGCGGATGAAACCCACCATTGCCTTGGTCGGCCGACCGAATGTCGGCAAGTCAACGCTGTTCAATCGTTTGACGCGCAGCCGCGACGCCCTGGTGGCCGACATCCCGGGGCTCACGCGAGACCGCCACTACGGTCACGGCCGGCTCGGCCCCACACCCTACCTTGTCGTGGATACCGGCGGTCTGCAGCCCGACGCAGCTGACGCCATCTTCCATGAGATGGCCCGGCAGACATTGCAAGCGGTGGACGAAGCCGACGCGGTGCTTCTGATGGTCGACGGCAGGGCCGGCCTGACCGCGCCGGACCGAGAGATTGCTATTCAGCTCCGCAAGACTGGGCGGCCCTTGTTTCTGGTCGTCAACAAAAGCGAAGGGTTGGAAGATGAAGCTGCGGCTGCCGATTTCCACGAGCTCGGCCTCGGGCGACCGTACCCAATCTCTGCCGCGCACGGCGACGGGGTGCGCGAGCTCATGGATCTGGTGCTGGAGCGCTTCACGTTGCCGGACCCCGACGCATTTCCGGAGGAGGAGTCCAAGCGCACGCCGCGCATTGCGGTCGTAGGACGCCCGAATGCTGGCAAGTCCACGCTGGTCAACGCCATCATCGGCGAGGAGCGCGTCATTGCCTTTGACCAGCCCGGGACCACACGCGATAGCATCTACGTGGACTTCCAGCGCGGCGGCAATTCCTACACCTTGATCGACACCGCCGGCCTGCGGCGGCGGGCGCGGGTCGAAGAGACCGCGGAGAAATTTTCCATCATCAAGACTTTGCAGTCCATCGAGGATGCCAATGTGGTGATCCTGGTACTGGATGCCCAGCAGGACATCTCCGAGCAGGATGCGCACATCGGCGGCTTCATCCTGGAGGCCGGGCGCGCTGTCGTGGTAGCGGTGAACAAGTGGGACGGCGTGGAGCGAGCCCGCCGCGACCAGATCAAGCGTGAATTCGAGCGCAAGCTCGGGTTCCTGAGCTTCGCCCCGGTGCATTACATTTCTGCTCGCGAGGGAAAAGGTTTGGGCGAACTTATCAAATCGATAGATTTGGCCTATGCCGCCGCCATGGCCAAGCTGCCGACACCCAAGCTCACCCGGGCCCTGATCGCCGCGACGGCGCGCCAGGCGCCGCCTCGTCACGGAATGTTCCGTCCCAAGTTGCGCTACGCCCATCAAGGCGGCATGAATCCTCCCGTCATCGTCATCCACGGCAACCAGCTCGACAGCCTCCCGGACAGCTATCGGCGTTATTTGGAGCGGTTCTTCGTCGAAGCCTTCGACCTGAAGGGCACTCCAGTTCGCATCCAACTCAAGGTCAGCTCCAACCCCTACGCCAAGCGTAAGTGACGTTTTCAAACGCGCGCGCTATCACTTCGGCTATGGCAACAGTTGACAAATTCAAGTACAGTGGTTCACCCGAGACCAAAATATAAAAGAAGGAGGCCGCATGAGCGCCAAAGGGCAACTTTTACAAGACCCGTTCCTGAACGCGTTGCGCAAAGAACATGTGCCAGTCTCGATTTATCTGGTGAACGGCATCAAGCTGCAAGGCCAGATCGAATCGTTCGACCAATTTGTGATTCTGCTGCGCAACTCGGTGAGTCAGATGGTGTACAAACACGCCGTCTCGACGGTGGTGCCGGCGCGCAACATCCGTCTGCCGAGTTCATCGACCGGAGATGACGAAGATGCGCCAGAAGCCTGACACGCACTGAACGCGTTCCTGCGCGCGTCCTGATCGCCACGGGCCCTCGGCCCGGTACGTAAGTCCAAACACCCTAACGGTGCCGTATCT